>NZ_JAMMIN010000042.1:0-216 GCF_051702785.1 Salmonella sp. NW722 | reverse complement strand
AGTCCGAAGGATTTTACGCTGAGACAAGGCGGCAAACGCAGCGACGGAAGGAGCATACAGAAGTATGTGACTGACGCTCGCAAGAGCAGCCAACGCCGTATCAGTGTAAAAGACACAGGACAGAGCACAAAGAATTTGCCTGGCGGCAGTAGCGCGGTGGTCCCACCTGACCCCATGCCGAACTCAGAAGTGAAACGCCGTAGCGCCGATGGTAGT
>NZ_JAMMIN010000041.1:0-225 GCF_051702785.1 Salmonella sp. NW722 | reverse complement strand
TTCAATTTTCAGCTTGATCCAGATTTTTAAAGAGCAAATATCTCAAACGTGACTCGTAAGTCAGTTTTGAGATATTAAGGCAGGTGACTTTCACTCACAAACCAGCAAGTGGCGTCCCCTGGAGGTTTGACCTCATCAGTTTGAACGCTGGCGTCCCCTAGGGGATTCGAACCCCTGTTACCGCCGTGAAAGGGCGGTGTCCTGGGCCTCTAGACGAAGGGGACA
>NZ_JAMMIN010000040.1:0-225 GCF_051702785.1 Salmonella sp. NW722 | reverse complement strand
GTTTCACTTCTGAGTTCGGCATGGGGTCAGGTGGGACCACCGCGCTAGTGCCGCCAGGCAAATTCTTTGTGCTCTGTACGCAATTCTTTATCGCATCAGCGGCGTTGCCTGCGCTCGTAAAGTCAGTCACATACTTCTGTATGCTCCTTCCTTTCCTTCGCTTGCCGCCTTGCTGCTGCGCAAATTATTGCGTACTCAACTCTGAATCAGTGCTGAAAATCGTCT
>NZ_JAMMIN010000039.1:0-247 GCF_051702785.1 Salmonella sp. NW722 | reverse complement strand
AGCATTCGCACTTCTGATACCTCCAGCAACCCTCACAGGCCACCTTCACAGGCTTACAGAACGCTCCCCTACCCAACGAACGTATCCTTAAACCGACTCGACTTTGTATACGCTTTGACGTCGCTTCGCTCCGTCAATCGTAACCCGCTGAATCGCTTTAAGTGATACGTTCGCTGCCGCAGCTTCGGTGCATGGTTTAGCCCCGTTACATCTTCCGCGCAGGCCGACTCGACCAGTGAGCTATTAC
>NZ_JAMMIN010000038.1:0-262 GCF_051702785.1 Salmonella sp. NW722 | reverse complement strand
TGAGGGAAAGGCGAAAAGAACCCCGGCGAGGGGAGTGAAAAAGAACCTGAAACCGTGTACGTACAAGCAGTGGGAGCACAGGTTTACCTGTGTGACTGCGTACCTTTTGTATAATGGGTCAGCGACTTATATTCTGTAGCAAGGTTAACCGCATAGGGGAGCCGGAGGGAAACCGAGTCTTAATTGGGCGTTAAGTTGCAGGGTATAGACCCGAAACCCGGTGATCTAGCCATGGGCAGGTTGAAGGTTGGGTAACACTAAC
>NZ_JAMMIN010000037.1:0-267 GCF_051702785.1 Salmonella sp. NW722 | reverse complement strand
TGAGGGAAAGGCGAAAAGAACCCCGGCGAGGGGAGTGAAAAAGAACCTGAAACCGTGTACGTACAAGCAGTGGGAGCCCCACCACTAAGCCAGTGGTGAACTCCACATACGCATCCTTTGCTGAGGATACGGTTAACGGAGCGAAAGCGACGTTCAACCGCAAAAGAAGCAGAGGGGGCTTAGTGGTGGGGTGACTGCGTACCTTTTGTATAATGGGTCAGCGACTTATATTCTGTAGCAAGGTTAACCGCATAGGGGAGCCGGAGG
>NZ_JAMMIN010000036.1:0-268 GCF_051702785.1 Salmonella sp. NW722 | reverse complement strand
CCTGCGGTTGGATCACCTCCTTACCTTAAAGAAGCGTACTTTGCAGTGCTCACACAGATTGTCTGATGAAAAGTAAAAAGCAAGGCGTTTACGCGTTGGGAGTGAGGCTGAAGAGATAAGGCCGTTCGCTTTCTATTAATGAAAGCTCACCCTACACGAAAATATCACGCAGCGCGTGATAAGCAATTTTCGTGTCCCCTTCGTCTAGAGGCCCAGGACACCGCCCTTTCACGGCGGTAACAGGGGTTCGAATCCCCTAGGGGACGCC
>NZ_JAMMIN010000035.1:0-276 GCF_051702785.1 Salmonella sp. NW722 | reverse complement strand
AGAAGTGAAACGCCGTAGCGCCGATGGTAGTGTGGGGTCTCCCCATGCGAGAGTAGGGAACTGCCAGGCATCAAATTTAGTGTGCTGATATGGCTCAGTTGGTAGAGCGCACCCTTGGTAAGGGTGAGGTCCCCAGTTCGACTCTGGGTATCAGCACCACTTAATACGGTTAAAGTTCGGCATTTGAAAAAGAATTTGTCTGGCGGCAGTAGCGCGGTGGTCCCACCTGACCCCATGCCGAACTCAGAAGTGAAACGCCGTAGCGCCGATGGTAGT
>NZ_JAMMIN010000034.1:0-290 GCF_051702785.1 Salmonella sp. NW722 | reverse complement strand
TGGGTCGTTAGCTCAGTTGGTAGAGCAGTTGACTTTTAATCAATTGGTCGCAGGTTCGAATCCTGCACGACCCACCAATCGTTAGGTGGAAACGAGAATAAAGCGTGAAGGATAACGTTGCGTCAGCAACGGCCCGTAGGGCGAGGCGAAGCCGAGTCATCCTGCACGACCCACCGCTAACTTCGGTTAGTCAGTAATATCCAGCGTAGTATCGGGTGATTAGCTCAGCTGGGAGAGCACCTCCCTTACAAGGAGGGGGTCGGCGGTTCGATCCCGTCATCACCCACCAC
>NZ_JAMMIN010000033.1:0-293 GCF_051702785.1 Salmonella sp. NW722 | reverse complement strand
GGTCGTTAGCTCAGTTGGTAGAGCAGTTGACTTTTAATCAATTGGTCGCAGGTTCGAATCCTGCACGACCCACCAATTTAACATCAAACTCAGATGTTGAACGTGAAGGATAACGTTGCGTCAGCAACGGCCTGTAGGGCAAGGCGAAGCCGAGTCATCCTGCACGACCCACCATCTTTAGATGGTCCGAGTAAAATCTTTCAGGCAGCACCCGTATGGGTCGTTAGCTCAGTTGGTAGAGCAGTTGACTTTTAATCAATTGGTCGCAGGTTCGAATCCTGCACGACCCACCA
>NZ_JAMMIN010000032.1:0-301 GCF_051702785.1 Salmonella sp. NW722 | reverse complement strand
GCGGGAATAGCTCAGTTGGTAGAGCACGACCTTGCCAAGGTCGGGGTCGCGAGTTCGAGTCTCGTTTCCCGCTCCAAATTTGAAAGTGCTTGTTAAGCACAGACGCACCCAAGCGGGAATAGCTCAGTTGGTAGAGCACGACCTTGCCAAGGTCGGGGTCGCGAGTTCGAGTCTCGTTTCCCGCTCCAAATTTGAAAGTGCTTGTTAAGCACAGACGCACCCAAGCGGGAATAGCTCAGTTGGTAGAGCACGACCTTGCCAAGGTCGGGGTCGCGAGTTCGAGTCTCGTTTCCCGCTCCAA
>NZ_JAMMIN010000031.1:0-316 GCF_051702785.1 Salmonella sp. NW722 | reverse complement strand
TGGTGAAGGTCAGCGACGGCGGCGATATCAGCCAGCTCACTGCTGCCACCCCGTCTTCCGCACCGGTTCAGGCTGCCGCCCCGGCAGGCGCCGGCACCCCGGTCACCGCCCCGCTGGCGGGCAACATCTGGAAGGTGATTGCCACCGAGGGCCAGAGCGTGGCCGAAGGCGACGTGCTGCTGATTCTGGAAGCCATGAAGATGGAAACCGAAATCCGCGCCGCGCAGGCCGGGACGGTACGCGGTATCGCGGTGAAGTCCGGGGACGCGGTCTCCGTGGGCGACACCCTGATGACGCTGGCGTAACGGAGAACTGA
>NZ_JAMMIN010000030.1:0-347 GCF_051702785.1 Salmonella sp. NW722 | reverse complement strand
TTGGTCGCAGGTTCGAATCCTGCACGACCCACCAATGTAAAAAAGCGCCCTAAAGGCGCTTTTTTGCTATCTGCGATTTATAAGATTCGAACCTGCCGCAGGTCCGGGTCTCACGCAGTGAGACAACGGAGCCGTTTACGGCGACGGCCCGAAGGGCGAGCGAAGCGAGTCATCCTGCACGACCCACCAATTTAACATCAAACTCAGATGTTGAGCGTAAAGGATAACGTTGCGTCAGCAACGGCCCGTAGGGCGAGGCGAAGCCGAGTCATCCTGCACGACCCACCAATGTAAAAAAGCGCCCTAAAGGCGCTTTTTTGCTATCTGCGATATGGAAGATTCGAACC
>NZ_JAMMIN010000029.1:0-496 GCF_051702785.1 Salmonella sp. NW722 | reverse complement strand
GGGAACCTGCGGTTGGATCACCTCCTTACCTTAAAGAAGCGTACTTTGCAGTGCTCACACAGATTGTCTGATGAAAAACGAGCAGTAAAACCTCTACAGGCTTGTAGCTCAGGTGGTTAGAGCGCACCCCTGATAAGGGTGAGGTCGGTGGTTCAAGTCCACTCAGGCCTACCAGATTCGCTCCCGTGCTTTGTTGTGGTAAAGCTCGCATACTTCAGTATGCTTCGCTTCACCACGCCGCGCCCGGAAACGAATCAAAGGTAAGAGGTTCTGACTACACGATGGGGCTATAGCTCAGCTGGGAGAGCGCCTGCTTTGCACGCAGGAGGTCTGCGGTTCGATCCCGCATAGCTCCACCATCTCGTGAGTGTTTACGAAAAAATACTTCAGAGTGTACCTGAAAGGGTTCACTGCGAAGTTTTGCTCTTTAAAAATCTGGATCAAGCTGAAAATTGAAACACAGAACAACGAAAGTTGTTCGTGAGTCTCTCAAATT
>NZ_JAMMIN010000028.1:0-523 GCF_051702785.1 Salmonella sp. NW722 | reverse complement strand
GGGCGTTAAGTTGCAGGGTATAGACCCGAAACCCGGTGATCTAGCCATGGGCAGGTTGAAGGTTGGGTAACACTAACTGGAGGACCGAACCGACTAATGTTGAAAAATTAGCGGATGACCTGTGGCTGGGGGTGAAAGGCCAATCAAACCGGGAGATAGCTGGTTCTCCCCGAAAGCTATTTAGGTAGCGCCTCGTGAATTCATCTCCGGGGGTAGAGCACTGTTTCGGCTAGGGGGCCATCCCGGCTTACCAACCCGATGCAAACTGCGAATACCGGAGAATGTTATCACGGGAGACACACGGCGGGTGCTAACGTCCGTCGTGAAGAGGGAAACAACCCAGACCGCCAGCTAAGGTCCCAAAGTCATGGTTAAGTGGGAAACGATGTGGGAAGGCCCAGACAGCCAGGATGTTGGCTTAGAAGCAGCCATCATTTAAAGAAAGCGTAATAGCTCACTGGTCGAGTCGGCCTGCGCGGAAGATGTAACGGGGCTAAACCATGCACCGAAGCTGCGGCAGCGA
>NZ_JAMMIN010000027.1:235-622 GCF_051702785.1 Salmonella sp. NW722 | reverse complement strand
CCTTCGGGTCGTTGCCTGCGGCAACGCTTTCTCGCTGCGCTCGAATCGAACCTTAGTCGAAGCTTCTCATCCTTCCCCGTACGGAGAGATATGAGACAGTGTGCTTAACGGGGATAATATACGCGACGAGAGTAATGGTGGTGGGGGAAGGATTACTCAGCGCTGCGCGCTTCGCCCTTCGGGTCGTTGCCGTTGGCAACGCTTTCTCGCTTTCGCTCGAATCGAACCTTAGTCGAAGCTTCTCATCCTTCCCCGTACGGAGAGATATGAGACACTATGCTTAACGGGGATAAGATACGCGACGGAAGTGATGGTGGTGGGGGAAGGATTACTCAGCGCTGCGCGCTTCGCCCTTCGGGTCGTTGCCGTTGGCAACGCTTTCTCGCT
>NZ_JAMMIN010000027.1:0-135 GCF_051702785.1 Salmonella sp. NW722 | reverse complement strand
CCGTACGGAGAGATATGAGACACTATGCTTAACGGGGATAAGATACGCGACGGAAGTGATGGTGGTGGGGGAAGGATGACTCAGCGCTGCGCGCTTCGCCCTTCGGGTCGTTGCCTGCGGCAACGCTTTCTCGCT
>NZ_JAMMIN010000026.1:0-660 GCF_051702785.1 Salmonella sp. NW722 | reverse complement strand
TTTGCTCTTTAAAAATCTGGATCAAGCTGAAAATTGAAACACAGAACAACGAAAGTTGTTCGTGAGTCTCTCAAATTTTCGCAACACGAGAATGTTTTACGAAACATCTTCGGGTTGTGAGGTTAAGCGACTAAGCGTACACGGTGGATGCCCTGGCAGTCAGAGGCGATGAAGGGCGTGCTAATCTGCGATAAGCGCCGGTAAGGTGATATGAACCGTTATAACCGGCGATACCCGAATGGGGAAACCCAGTGTGACTCGTCACACTATCATTAACTGAATCCATAGGTTAATGAGGCGAACCGGGGGAACTGAAACATCTAAGTACCCCGAGGAAAAGAAATCAACCGAGATTCCCCCAGTAGCGGCGAGCGAACGGGGAGGAGCCCAGAGCCTGAATCAGCATGTGTGTTAGTGGAAGCGTCTGGAAAGGCGCGCGATACAGGGTGACAGCCCCGTACACAAAAGCGCATGTGCTGTGAGCTCGATGAGTAGGGCGGGACACGTGGTATCCTGTCTGAATATGGGGGGACCATCCTCCAAGGCTAAATACTCCTGACTGACCGATAGTGAACCAGTACCGTGAGGGAAAGGCGAAAAGAACCCCGGCGAGGGGAGTGAAAAAGAACCTGAAACCGTGTACGTACAAGCAGTGGGAGC
>NZ_JAMMIN010000025.1:0-944 GCF_051702785.1 Salmonella sp. NW722 | reverse complement strand
GCGATCGGGTGGATCAGGGTAACAACCATTTTGATGTTGTCGCCCGGCATTACCATCTCTACGCCTTCCGGCAGTTCGATGGTACCAGTCACGTCAGTAGTACGGAAGTAGAACTGCGGACGGTAGCCTTTGAAGAACGGAGTATGACGGCCGCCTTCATCTTTGGACAGAATGTACACTTCAGATTCGAACTTGGTGTGCGGCTTGATGGTGCCCGGCTTAGCCAGTACCTGACCACGTTCGATTTCTTCACGTTTGATACCACGCAGCAGAACACCTACGTTCTCACCGGCACGGCCTTCGTCCAGCAGTTTGCGGAACATTTCAACGCCAGTACAGGTAGACTTCTGAGTCTCTTTGATACCAACGATTTCAACTTCTTCGCCCACTTTGATGATACCGCGCTCTACACGACCGGTAACAACGGTACCACGACCGGAGATGGAGAATACGTCTTCGATCGGCAGCAGGAACGGCTTGTCAATCGCACGCTCTGGTTCCGGAATGTAAGAATCCAGGAAGCCAGCCAGTTCGATGATTTTCGCTTCCCACTCTGCGTCGCCTTCCAGCGCTTTCAGAGCAGAACCACGAACGATCGGAGTGTCGTCGCCCGGGAAGTCGTACTGAGACAGAAGTTCACGAACTTCCATTTCAACCAGTTCCAGCAGCTCTTCGTCATCAACCATGTCGCATTTGTTCAGGAACACGATGATGTACGGAACGCCTACCTGACGACCCAGCAGGATGTGCTCACGGGTCTGCGGCATCGGACCGTCAGTCGCAGCAACAACCAGGATCGCGCCGTCCATCTGAGCAGCACCGGTGATCATGTTTTTAACATAGTCGGCGTGCCCCGGGCAGTCTACGTGTGCGTAGTGGCGGGTCGGGGTATCGTATTCAACGTGAGAAGTGTTGATGGTGATACCACGCGCTTTTTCTTCCGG
>NZ_JAMMIN010000024.1:0-981 GCF_051702785.1 Salmonella sp. NW722 | reverse complement strand
GCGTTAGATGCACTAAGCACATAATTGCTCACAGCCAAACTATCAGGTCAAGTCTGCTTTTATTATTTTTAAGCGTGCATAATAAGCCCTACACAAATTGGGAGATATATCATGAAAGGCTGGCTTTTTCTTGTTATCGCAATAGTTGGCGAAGTAATCGCAACATCCGCATTAAAATCTAGCGAGGGCTTTACTAAGCTTGCCCCTTCCGCCGTTGTCATAATCGGTTATGGCATCGCATTTTATTTTCTTTCTCTGGTTCTGAAATCCATCCCTGTCGGTGTTGCTTATGCAGTCTGGTCGGGACTCGGCGTCGTCATAATTACAGCCATTGCCTGGTTGCTTCATGGGCAAAAGCTTGATGCGTGGGGCTTTGTAGGTATGGGGCTCATAATTGCTGCCTTTTTGCTCGCCCGATCCCCATCGTGGAAGTCGCTGCGGAGGCCGACGCCATGGTGACGGTGTTCGGCATTCTGAATCTCACCGAGGACTCCTTCTTCGATGAGAGCCGGCGGCTAGACCCCGCCGGCGCTGTCACCGCGGCGATCGAAATGCTGCGAGTCGGATCAGACGTCGTGGATGTCGGACCGGCCGCCAGCCATCCGGACGCGAGGCCTGTATCGCCGGCCGATGAGATCAGACGTATTGCGCCGCTCTTAGACGCCCTGTCCGATCAGATGCACCGTGTTTCAATCGACAGCTTCCAACCGGAAACCCAGCGCTATGCGCTCAAGCGCGGCGTGGGCTACCTGAACGATATCCAAGGATTTCCTGACCCTGCGCTCTATCCCGATATTGCTGAGGCGGACTGCAGGCTGGTGGTTATGCACTCAGCGCAGCGGGATGGCATCGCCACCCGCACCGGTCACCTTCGACCCGAAGACGCGCTCGACGAGATTGTGCGGTTCTTCGAGGCGCGGGTTTCCGCCTTGCGACGGAGCGGGGTCGCTGCCGACCGGCTCATCCTCGATCCGGGGATGG
>NZ_JAMMIN010000023.1:0-1256 GCF_051702785.1 Salmonella sp. NW722 | reverse complement strand
GCGCGTATCCTGATCAACACCCCGGCCTCTCAGGGTGGTATCGGTGACCTGTACAACTTCAAACTCGCACCTTCCCTGACGTTGGGTTGTGGTTCCTGGGGTGGTAACTCCATCTCTGAAAACGTTGGTCCGAAACACCTGATCAACAAGAAAACCGTTGCTAAGCGAGCTGAAAACATGTTGTGGCACAAACTTCCGAAATCTATCTACTTCCGCCGTGGCTCTTTGCCCATCGCGCTGGATGAAGTGATTACTGATGGCCACAAACGTGCGCTCATCGTGACTGACCGCTTCCTGTTCAACAACGGCTATGCAGACCAGATCACCTCTGTGCTGAAAGCGGCTGGCGTTGAAACCGAAGTCTTCTTCGAAGTTGAAGCCGACCCGACGCTTTCCGTTGTTCGCAAAGGCGCTGAGCTGGCTAACTCCTTCAAACCGGACGTGATCATCGCGCTGGGCGGCGGTTCCCCGATGGACGCCGCGAAAATCATGTGGGTAATGTACGAACATCCGGAAACTCACTTCGAAGAACTGGCGCTGCGCTTTATGGACATCCGTAAACGTATCTACAAGTTCCCGAAAATGGGCGTGAAAGCGAAAATGATCGCCGTCACCACCACTTCCGGTACCGGTTCTGAAGTCACACCGTTTGCGGTTGTGACCGACGATGCAACCGGTCAGAAATATCCGCTGGCTGACTACGCCCTGACCCCGGATATGGCGATTGTCGACGCCAACCTGGTGATGGATATGCCGAAGTCCCTGTGTGCGTTCGGTGGTCTGGATGCGGTAACTCACGCTCTGGAAGCTTATGTTTCCGTACTGGCTTCTGAGTTCTCTGACGGTCAGGCTCTGCAGGCTCTGAAACTGCTGAAAGAAAACCTGCCGGCGTCTTACCACGAAGGGTCTAAAAACCCGGTTGCGCGTGAACGTGTTCACAGTGCAGCGACTATCGCCGGTATCGCGTTTGCCAACGCCTTCCTCGGTGTATGTCACTCCATGGCGCACAAACTGGGCTCTCAGTTCCACATTCCGCACGGTCTGGCGAACGCCCTGCTGATTTGTAACGTTATCCGCTACAACGCGAATGACAACCCGACCAAGCAGACCGCTTTCAGCCAGTACGATCGTCCGCAGGCACGCCGTCGTTACGCTGAAATTGCTGACCACCTGGGCCTGAGCGCGCCGGGCGACCGTACCGCCGCTAAGATTGAAAAACTGCTGGCATGGCTGGAAAGCATTAAAGCTGAGCTGGG
>NZ_JAMMIN010000022.1:0-1736 GCF_051702785.1 Salmonella sp. NW722 | reverse complement strand
CTGCTCTTTAACAATTTATCAGACAATCTGTGTGGGCACTCGAAGATACGGATTCTTAACGTCCTCGGACGAAAAATGAATACCAAGTCTCAAGAGTGAACACGTAATTCATTACGAAGTTTAATTCATTGAGCATCAAACTTTTAAATTGAAGAGTTTGATCATGGCTCAGATTGAACGCTGGCGGCAGGCCTAACACATGCAAGTCGAACGGTAACAGGAAGCAGCTTGCTGCTTTGCTGACGAGTGGCGGACGGGTGAGTAATGTCTGGGAAACTGCCTGATGGAGGGGGATAACTACTGGAAACGGTGGCTAATACCGCATAACGTCGCAAGACCAAAGAGGGGGACCTTCGGGCCTCTTGCCATCAGATGTGCCCAGATGGGATTAGCTTGTTGGTGAGGTAACGGCTCACCAAGGCGACGATCCCTAGCTGGTCTGAGAGGATGACCAGCCACACTGGAACTGAGACACGGTCCAGACTCCTACGGGAGGCAGCAGTGGGGAATATTGCACAATGGGCGCAAGCCTGATGCAGCCATGCCGCGTGTATGAAGAAGGCCTTCGGGTTGTAAAGTACTTTCAGCGGGGAGGAAGGTGTTGTGGTTAATAACCGCAGCAATTGACGTTACCCGCAGAAGAAGCACCGGCTAACTCCGTGCCAGCAGCCGCGGTAATACGGAGGGTGCAAGCGTTAATCGGAATTACTGGGCGTAAAGCGCACGCAGGCGGTCTGTCAAGTCGGATGTGAAATCCCCGGGCTCAACCTGGGAACTGCATTCGAAACTGGCAGGCTTGAGTCTTGTAGAGGGGGGTAGAATTCCAGGTGTAGCGGTGAAATGCGTAGAGATCTGGAGGAATACCGGTGGCGAAGGCGGCCCCCTGGACAAAGACTGACGCTCAGGTGCGAAAGCGTGGGGAGCAAACAGGATTAGATACCCTGGTAGTCCACGCCGTAAACGATGTCTACTTGGAGGTTGTGCCCTTGAGGCGTGGCTTCCGGAGCTAACGCGTTAAGTAGACCGCCTGGGGAGTACGGCCGCAAGGTTAAAACTCAAATGAATTGACGGGGGCCCGCACAAGCGGTGGAGCATGTGGTTTAATTCGATGCAACGCGAAGAACCTTACCTGGTCTTGACATCCACGGAAGTTTTCAGAGATGAGAATGTGCCTTCGGGAACCGTGAGACAGGTGCTGCATGGCTGTCGTCAGCTCGTGTTGTGAAATGTTGGGTTAAGTCCCGCAACGAGCGCAACCCTTATCCTTTGTTGCCAGCGGTTAGGCCGGGAACTCAAAGGAGACTGCCAGTGATAAACTGGAGGAAGGTGGGGATGACGTCAAGTCATCATGGCCCTTACGACCAGGGCTACACACGTGCTACAATGGCGCATACAAAGAGAAGCGACCTCGCGAGAGCAAGCGGACCTCATAAAGTGCGTCGTAGTCCGGATTGGAGTCTGCAACTCGACTCCATGAAGTCGGAATCGCTAGTAATCGTGGATCAGAATGCCACGGTGAATACGTTCCCGGGCCTTGTACACACCGCCCGTCACACCATGGGAGTGGGTTGCAAAAGAAGTAGGTAGCTTAACCTTCGGGAGGGCGCTTACCACTTTGTGATTCATGACTGGGGTGAAGTCGTAACAAGGTAACCGTAGGGGAACCTGCGGTTGGATCACCTCCTTACCTTAAAGAAGCGTACTTTGCAGTGCTCACACAGATTGTCTGATGAAAA
>NZ_JAMMIN010000021.1:0-1749 GCF_051702785.1 Salmonella sp. NW722 | reverse complement strand
CCGCCAAAACATCTTCGGCGTTGTAAGGTTAAGCCTCACGGTTCATTAGTACCGGTTAGCTCAACGCATCGCTGCGCTTACACACCCGGCCTATCAACGTCGTCGTCTTCAACGTTCCTTCAGGAGACTCTAAGTCTCAGGGAGAACTCATCTCGGGGCAAGTTTCGTGCTTAGATGCTTTCAGCACTTATCTCTTCCGCATTTAGCTACCGGGCAGTGCCATTGGCATGACAACCCGAACACCAGTGATGCGTCCACTCCGGTCCTCTCGTACTAGGAGCAGCCCCCCTCAGTTCTCCAGCGCCCACGGCAGATAGGGACCGAACTGTCTCACGACGTTCTAAACCCAGCTCGCGTACCACTTTAAATGGCGAACAGCCATACCCTTGGGACCTACTTCAGCCCCAGGATGTGATGAGCCGACATCGAGGTGCCAAACACCGCCGTCGATATGAACTCTTGGGCGGTATCAGCCTGTTATCCCCGGAGTACCTTTTATCCGTTGAGCGATGGCCCTTCCATTCAGAACCACCGGATCACTATGACCTGCTTTCGCACCTGCTCGCGCCGTCACGCTCGCAGTCAAGCTGGCTTATGCCATTGCACTAACCTCCTGATGTCCGACCAGGATTAGCCAACCTTCGTGCTCCTCCGTTACTCTTTAGGAGGAGACCGCCCCAGTCAAACTACCCACCAGACACTGTCCGCAACCCGGATTACGGGTCCACGTTAGAACATCAAACATTAAAGGGTGGTATTTCAAGGTCGGCTCCATGCAGACTGGCGTCCACACTTCAAAGCCTCCCACCTATCCTACACATCAAGGCTCAATGTTCAGTGTCAAGCTATAGTAAAGGTTCACGGGGTCTTTCCGTCTTGCCGCGGGTACACTGCATCTTCACAGCGAGTTCAATTTCACTGAGTCTCGGGTGGAGACAGCCTGGCCATCATTACGCCATTCGTGCAGGTCGGAACTTACCCGACAAGGAATTTCGCTACCTTAGGACCGTTATAGTTACGGCCGCCGTTTACCGGGGCTTCGATCAGGAGCTTCGCTTGCGCTGACCCCATCAATTAACCTTCCGGCACCGGGCAGGCGTCACACCGTATACGTCCACTTTCGTGTTTGCACAGTGCTGTGTTTTTAATAAACAGTTGCAGCCAGCTGGTATCTTCGACTGACTTCAGCTCCATGAGTAAATCACTTCACCTACGTGTCAGCGTGCCTTCTCCCGAAGTTACGGCACCATTTTGCCTAGTTCCTTCACCCGAGTTCTCTCAAGCGCCTTGGTATTCTCTACCTGACCACCTGTGTCGGTTTGGGGTACGATTTGATGTTACCTGATGCTTAGAGGCTTTTCCTGGAAGCAGGGCATTTGTTGCTTCAGCACCGTAGTGCCTCGTCGTCACGCCTCAGTGTTAAAGTGAACCGGATTTACCTGGAACACACACCTACACGCTTAAACCGGGACAACCGTCGCCCGGCCAACATAGCCTTCTCCGTCCCCCCTTCGCAGTAACACCAAGTACGGGAATATTAACCCGTTTCCCATCGACTACGCCTTTCGGCCTCGCCTTAGGGGTCGACTCACCCTGCCCCGATTAACGTTGGACAGGAACCCTTGGTCTTCCGGCGAGCGGGCTTTTCACCCGCTTTATCGTTACTTATGTCAGCATTCGCACTTCTGATACCTCCAGCAACCCTCACAGGCCACCTTCACAGGCTTACAGAACGCTCCCCTACCCAAC
>NZ_JAMMIN010000020.1:0-4406 GCF_051702785.1 Salmonella sp. NW722 | reverse complement strand
GCCGTAGCGCCGATGGTAGTGTGGGGTCTCCCCATGCGAGAGTAGGGAACTGCCAGGCATCAAATTAAGCAAAAGGCCCTGTCGGAAGACAGGGCCTTTTGTTTTATCTGTAGTCTGCCGGATGGCGGCTCCGCCTTATCCGGCCTACAGGGACGCGCCGATCCACCCTCAATATAACCACAAGCCTTCCCAACACAGATACGGTAAACTATTGCCGATTGAGTATCAGGAAAGCAGCCATGACCCACTCCCTAAAACCCTGGAATACCTTCGGCATTGATCATTGTGCAAAGCACATCGTATGCGCTGAAAACGAACAACAACTACTGAGCGCCTGGCAGCAAGCAACTCGTGAGGGACTGCCGGTTATGATCCTGGGTGAAGGAAGCAATGTCCTGTTTCTGGAAAATTACGCCGGCACCGTGATCCTTAACCGCCTGAAAGGCATTGAGGTCAATGAAACCGCGGACGCCTGGCACCTACACGTCGGCGCAGGCGAAAACTGGCATCAGCTGGTTCGCTACGCGCTGGACAACAACATGCCTGGCCTGGAGAATCTGGCGCTCATCCCTGGCTGCGTTGGTTCCTCGCCTATACAGAATATTGGCGCGTATGGCGTAGAACTACAGCGCGTCTGCGACTACGTTGACTGCGTTGAACTGGAAACGGGAAAACGTCTGCGTTTGTCCGCGGCGGAATGCCGTTTCGGCTATCGTGACAGTATCTTCAAAAATGAATATCAGGATCGCGTTGCGATCGTCGCGGTGGGTCTGCGTTTGTCAAAGCAATGGCAGCCGGTGTTGACCTATGGCGATCTTACTTGTCTGGACCCGAAAACGGTCACCGCGCAACAGGTGTTTGATGCTGTATGCCATATGCGCACCACAAAATTGCCGGATCCTAAAGTGAATGGCAATGCGGGCAGCTTTTTTAAAAATCCCGTTGTCGCAGCCGATATCGCTATGGAACTGTTAGAACGATTTCCCAACGCGCCGCATTACCCTCAGGCAGACGGCTCAGTGAAGCTGGCGGCAGGCTGGCTTATAGACCAATGTCAGTTGAAAGGCATCACTATTGGCGGCGCTGCGGTGCATCGCCAACAGGCGCTGGTATTGATTAATGCGAATAATGCGACAAGTAAAGATGTGGTGGCGCTGGCGCATCATGTCCGGCAAAAAGTGGGTGAAAAATTTAATGTCTGGCTGGAGCCTGAGGTTCGCTTTATTGGTCGGTCCGGAGAGGTGAACGCTGTGGAGAGCATTGCATGAAAGATACTACCGTTCCCCTGACGCTGATCTCACTACTTGCCGACGGAGAGTTTCACTCAGGCGAGCAGTTGGGTGAACGGCTGGGAATGAGCCGCGCGGCGATTAATAAACATATCCAGACATTACGCGACTGGGGAGTAGATGTATTTACCGTTCCCGGGAAAGGATATAGCTTACCGGAACCCATCCAGTTACTGGATGCTGACCGTATTCATAGCCAACTGGATAGCGGAAACGTGGCGGTATTGCCCGTTATCGATTCAACCAATCAGTATTTACTTGATCGAATTGGCGAACTGCGCTCAGGCGATGCCTGTGTAGCAGAATACCAACAGGCAGGGCGTGGTCGTCGCGGGCGTAAATGGTTCTCACCGTTTGGCGCGAATCTATATCTTTCAATGTACTGGCGCCTGGAGCAGGGGCCTGCGGCGGCAATAGGCTTGAGTCTGGTCATTGGAATTGTGATGGCGGAAGTGCTGCGTGAACTGGGCGCAGATAAAGTTCGTGTGAAGTGGCCTAACGACCTTTACCTACTGGATCGCAAACTGGCGGGTATTCTGGTCGAGTTAACCGGTAAAACGGGCGATGCCGCACAAATAGTGATTGGCGCTGGTATTAACATGGCAATGCGTCGTGTAGAAGAGGACGTGATAAATCAGGGATGGATCACACTACAAGAGGCCGGAATTACGCTCGACCGCAATATGCTGGCCGCAAAGCTGATTTATAAGCTACGTGCTGCGCTTGAGCTTTTTGAGCAAGAAGGGCTTTCTCCTTATCTTTCGCGCTGGAAAAAACTGGATAATTTTATTGATCGTCCGGTAAAACTAATTATTGGCGACAAAGAAATATTTGGTATTTCTCGCGGCATTGATACTCAGGGTGCATTATTGCTTGAACAGGATGGCGTGATTAAACCCTGGATGGGGGGGGAAATATCGCTGCGAAGCGCCGAATAGTAAAAAAGGGGAGTCGGTACTCCCCTTTTTTCTGTTATTTCCGCAATCTTACCTGTTCCACCGCATGGTTAGCGCTCTTGGTCATAATAAGGCTGGCACGTTCTCGTGTAGGTAAGATATTTTGTTTTAAATTCAACCAGTTAATTTCTTTCCAAAGCGAAGCTGCTGTATTAACAGCTTCTTCTTTAGATAATTTCGCATAATTGTGGAAATAAGAGTCAGGATCGGTAAACGCCCCTTCGCGGAATTTCAGGAAGCGATTGATATACCACGTCTGAAGAAGTTCTTCTGGCGCATCAACGTAAATAGAGAAATCAACGAAATCAGAAACAAATACATGATGCGGATCGTGAGGATAATCCATACCGCTTTGTAAAACATTCAAACCTTCAAGAATCAATATATCAGGCTGAGCGACGGTTTTATCCCCTTCAGGAATAACATCGTAAATCAAATGAGAATAGACTGGCGCCGTCACGTTCGGTACGCCCGACTTGAGGTCAGAAACGAATTTCACCAGTCGGTGCATATCATACGATTCGGGGAACCCCTTTTTCTTCATTAACCCGCGTTCTTTCAACACCTGGTTTGGGTGGAGGAAGCCGTCTGTGGTAATCAATTCAACACGGCGGTGTTCCGGCCAGCGACTCAGCAACGCTTGCAGAACGCGTGCTGTCGTGCTTTTACCCACTGCGACGCTGCCCGCGATACTGATGATGTAAGGGATTCGCTGGCCGTTAGTGCCCAGAAACTGTTCCAGGACAGCCTGACGACGCAGATTTGAACTGATATAGAAATTTAGCAAACGGGAGAGAGGTAAATATATTTCTGCAACTTCTTCCAGCGATAAATCTTCATTAATGCCTTTTAACTGCGCGATCTCATCCTCGGTCAGGGTCATCGGCACAGAATCGCGAAGCGCAGCCCACTGGCTGCGATCAAACTGTAGGTAAGGCGTCATTAACGATTGCTCTTTTATACTCATAAGCATGTTTCTGGCTGCTATTGCTACATCAGTTCAGCGATGAACGAGGGCCATCCCTGACATGCAACGGCACGTCACATTTAAGTTAATTTGGACAATGGGCAGGAGGGTAACACCAGATGGGGAGGAATAATAAGAAAAAATCTCGCTGTGAAAGCTATCCCTGAGAAGCAATGTGACGAATATACCAGATACAGAAGATTGCTTTCTATCGACGGAGCGTTGAAATGCCGCGTCGTATCCTGGTCAGACGGTCGATAAAATGCCGAAAATTTATGCTCTCTTGTTTGAAATTAGAGCATTTTTGTCTCTTATAGCGCAAAATGTGAGCGATAGAACATTTTATGCAATTTTTTAGTTGCATGAGCACGCAGGTCTCCATAGAATGCGCGCTACTTGATGCCGACTTAGCTCAGTAGGTAGAGCAACTGACTTGTAATCAGTAGGTCACCAGTTCGATTCCGGTAGTCGGCACCATCAAGTCCGGTGGGGTTCCCGAGCGGCCAAAGGGAGCAGACTGTAAATCTGCCGTCACAGACTTCGAAGGTTCGAATCCTTCCCCCACCACCATTTTCGGCCGCGCGATGGCGCAGCCCGAGACGATAAGTTCGCTTACCGGCTCGAATAAAGAGAGTTTCTCTCGATATTCAGTGCAGAATGAAAATCAGGTAGCCGAGTTCCAGGATGCGGGCATCGTATAATGGCTATTACCTCAGCCTTCCAAGCTGATGATGCGGGTTCGATTCCCGCTGCCCGCTCCAAGATGTGCTGATATAGCTCAGTTGGTAGAGCGCACCCTTGGTAAGGGTGAGGTCGGCAGTTCGAATCTGCCTATCAGCACCACTTCTTTTCTCCTTCCTGTTTTTCTCTTCTGTTTATTAGCATTCAACAAGTCGGGCGTGTTGCCTGGTTGATGTGGTGATATCACCGATTTATCCGTGTCTTAGAGGGACAATCGATGTCTAAAGAAAAGTTTGAACGTACAAAACCGCACGTTAACGTCGGTACTATCGGCCACGTTGACCATGGTAAAACAACGCTGACCGCTGCCATTACTACCGTACTGGCTAAAACCTACGGCGGTGCCGCTCGCGCATTCGACCAGATCGATAACGCGCCGGAAGAAAAAGCGCGTGGTATCACCATCAACACTTCTCACGTTGAATACGATACCCCGACCCGCCACTACGCACA
>NZ_JAMMIN010000019.1:0-6246 GCF_051702785.1 Salmonella sp. NW722 | reverse complement strand
GTGGCGCCACGCCACCGGGCCGTCAGGGTCTTATTTCTCCTGCGCCAGCCGGATACTGCGCTCTATCACCGCCCGCCGGGCGTCACCCGCCGGCAGCAGCTTCAGCATCATCTCCCAGGCCGCCACCGCCTCGCCAAAACGCTGCTGCTCAAAGGCGCTGAACGCATACAGGCTTAACACCCGGATATCCGTGTGGTCGCGGCTCACCAGCTGACGCAGCAGCTCCCCGCCGCGGCGGTTATCCTCCGGGTCGGACGAGCGCGTCAGCGCCTCCGCGTAGCCCAGCGCCGCATCGCTGTTTTTCGGGTCCAGGCGGTAGGCGTTCGCATACGCCCCGGTGGCGGTACCGGCATTACCCAGTACCATACCGGTGCGCCCCAGCATGAGCCAGCCCTCAACATTGCCGGCATCATTCTGCAGGCGGGTGCGCAGCCCCAGCGCCAGCCGCGCCATCTCCTCTTCATTCAGCGGCTGCGCCTGCGGGTCCAGCGCCCGCGCCAGCAGCCCCGGCGTCTGCGCCGTCGCCTGCTGCCAGGCCCTCACCTGCTGATAGCTGCCGGTCTGTGAGTAACTGATGGCGGCCACGACCAGCGCAATAACCACGCCCGGCACGTAAACGCCCCACCCGGCGCGCGCGCCGCAAACCGGGGTGTCCGCCGGCAGCGGCTCCCGGCGCAGGCGCACCCGCCGGCGCGTCCGGGCGACGATTATCCACCCGCCCGCCACGATGGCGGCCAGCGGCAGCACCCACAGCAGCACCGTCAGCGGGGTCAGCGGCGGGTCGTAGGTGACAAAGTTGCCGTAGCGCGCCACCATGTAATCGATGATTTCCTGGCGGCTCTTCCCCTCCTGCATCAGGTCATACACCCTGCGGCGCATGTCGGTGGCTATCATCGCGTTCGAGTCCGCAATGCTGTTGTTCTGGCATTTCGGGCAGCGCAGCTGCTCCGTGAGCTGGCGGAACTGCTGCTCCTGCGCTTCATCTTTAAACGGCATCACGTCGGTGGTCGCCCGCGCTGACCCGGCGATAACCAGCGCCAGCATCAGCATCACCATGCCCGGTAACAGTCTCATTGCGCCGCCTCCCGGCTGTATCTGTCCCACAGCGGTTTCAGTTCACTTTCCCATACCCGGGCATTCAAATCGCCCGCATGGCGGTAACGGATAATCCCCCTGCCGTCGATGAGGAAGGTTTCCGGCGCGCCGTACACGCCCAGGTCCAGCCCCA
This sequence comes from Salmonella sp. NW722, assembly GCF_051702785.1. Classification (NCBI taxonomy): domain Bacteria; kingdom Pseudomonadati; phylum Pseudomonadota; class Gammaproteobacteria; order Enterobacterales; family Enterobacteriaceae; genus Salmonella; species Salmonella sp. NW722. The sequence continues at coordinate 5,018 of NZ_JAMMIN010000019.1, read as the reverse complement.
GCATCCCGTCGCTGTCCGATAAACTCAGCGCATACGGGTTGCCCAGTTCCTTTAACCAGGCCACCGCCTTCGCCCGGTCGTCCTTATAGTTCAGCCCGACCACCCGGATACCCTGCGCAGAAAGCTGGTTCAGGTACTGATGCTCGGCGCGGCAGGTCGGGCACCAGGTGGCCCAGACGTTAAGCAGCACCGGTTTCCCCTGCGTCAGCACCTCCGCCTGATAGTACTGACCCGGCGTCTCCAGCGATTCCAGGCGGAACGCCGGCACCGGCTTTCCGGTCAGCGCCGATTCGAGATTCGTCGGGTCATCGCCCTGCGCGTTGCGCGCCAGCTGCCACAGCAGCGCCGCGGCAATCAGCAGAAAAATCAGCAGCGGTAATAACAGTACGTTGCGTTTCATCCGGCCTCCGGCAATGGTTTACGGCGGCGGTAGCGCGGGTCCGCCAGGCACAGCAGCCCGCCCAGCGCCATCAGCAGTCCCCCGGCCCATATCCAGCGGACAAACGGTTTGTAGTACAGGCGCACGGCCCACGCGCCGTTGTCCAGCTCCTCCCCGAGCGCGGCGTACAGGTCGCGGGTCAGCCCGCCGTCAATCGCCGCCTCGGTCATCACCATCCGGCTGGTGTTGTAGAGCCGTTTCTCCGCGTGCAGCACCGCCTCCGGCTCGCCGTGGCGCGTCACCCCGATGAGGGCCACCCCGCCGCGGTAGTTGGGACCGGTGATGTCCCGCACCTCCCGGAAGGTGAAGCGGTAGTCGTGAATGGTCACGCTGTCGCCCGCCTGCATCCGCACGTCACGCTCCACGCTGTAATTCTGGCTGAAGGCGATGCCGGTAATCGTCACCGCCAGCCCGAGGTGCGCCGCCACCATTCCCCAGTAGCTGAGAGAGGTTTTCGTGCCGCGGGACACGCGCTGTACGGCTTCGGCCACCGCCAGCACCGCAATCCAGCAGGCCATCGCCATCCCCACCGCCGTCATGGCGATGATTTTATCTTCCAGCAGCCATGGCAAAAGTACCGACAGCACCAGGGTGGAGACCAGGGCGGTGAGCAGCAGTTTCCTGATGTTACGCGGCCGGTCCCGGCCCCAGCGCACCAGCGGCCCCACCCCCAGCAGCAGGGCAAAGGGGACCATCAGCCAGGTGAACATGGTGTTAAAGAACGGCTCCCCCACCGAAATACTGCCCAGCCCCAGCTGTTTGTGCACCAGCGGCAGCAGGGTACCCAGCAGCACCACCAGCATGGCGGCCATCAGCAGGACGTTGTTGCCGAGCAGCAGCGACTCGCGCGACCACAGCGCGTTGTTCACCCGCGAACGCACCCTGTGCCCGCGCACGGCGAACAGCAGCAGCGAGCCGCCGGTGACCAGCACCATAAAGGCGAGGATAAACATTCCGCGCGCCGGGTCGGAGGCGAAGGCGTGCACCGACACCAGCACCCCGGAGCGCACCAGGAAGGTGCCCAGCAGGCACAGCGAGAAGGCGCAGATGGACAGCAGCAGCGTCCACGCCTTGAAGCCGGCGCGCTGTTCCGTGACCGCCAGCGAGTGCAGCAGGGCGGTGCCCGCCAGCCACGGCATAAAGGAGGCGTTCTCCACCGGGTCCCAGAACCACCAGCCGCCCCAGCCCAGCTCGTAGTAGGCCCACGCCGAGCCGAGCACGATGCCCAGCGTCAGGAACACCCACGCCGCCAGCGTCCACGGGCGGGCAAAACGGGTGAACGCGCTGTCCAGACGCCCGCTCAGCAGCGCGGCGATGGCGAAGGCGAAGGCCACCGAGAAGCCGACATAGCCCATGTACAGCAGCGGCGGGTGGAAAATCAGCCCCGGGTCCTGCAGCAGCGGGTTCAGGTCACGCCCCTCCACCGGAAAGGCCGGCAGCGTGCGGGCGAACGGGCCGGAGGTGAACAGGATGAACGCCAGAAAACCGGCGCAGACCATTCCCATCACCGCCAGCACCCGGGCGACGATATCCGCCGGCACCTGCCGGCTGAACACCGCCACCGCCAGGGTCCAGCCGCTCATCAGCAGCACCCACAGCAGCAGCGAGCCCTCGTGCGCCCCCCAGGTGGCGGCCACCCGGTACCACACCGGCAGCTGCGTGTTCGAGTTGCCGGCGACATAGGCCACGGTGAAGTCGTTAACCACAAAGGCGTGCACCAGCACGAAAAACGCGCCCGCCACGCAGATGAACAGCAGCCAGGCGAACACCCCGGCCGACGCCATCATCCGCGCGTCGCCGCGCGCCACGCCCCACAGCGGGTAAACGGACAGCAGCAGCGCCACGCCGAGCGCCAGGCACAGCAGCGCGTGGCCGTATTCAGGCATCATGATGAGGTGTCCTTATCAGCGCGTTGCGGGCGGCGGTGGTTTTCCTGCATCGCCTTTTCCACTTCCGGCGGGGTGTAGTTCTCGTCATGCTTGGCCAGCACCTCGTGCGCCAGGACGTGGTTGCCCTTCTCCAGGGTGCCCTGCACCACCACCCCCTGCCCCTCGCGGAACAGGTCCGGCAGTATCCCCTCATAGCTCACCGTCACCGACCCTTCGGCGTCGTAGAGGCTGAAGTTCACCTTCAGCGAGTCCGGGTCGCGCCTGACGCTGCCGGGCATCACCATCCCGCCGACGCGCAGGCGCTGGCCCGCCGCCGGCAGCTGCTGCGTCTCGCGCTTGCCGTAGAGGATTTCGCCGGGGGTATAGAACAGGTCGATATTCGCGCGCAGCGCGTACAGGACCAGGGCGGTGGTCAGCCCCAGGCCCGCCAGCACCGCGCAGACCACCCATAGCCGGTTTTTACGTCGCAGGTTCACGCCGCCTCCTGTTGCGCCTGTGCGGCGCGCATCCGCGCCTCGCGCGCCCGCTGCTGCGCCACGCCGCGCAGAATGGCCCGGCGCTGCAGCACCGTGTGCAGCGCCAGCAGCGCCAGCGGCGCCACGGTCATCGCCACCGCCAGCCAGACAAAAAAGGCGTACCCGCCCATGGCGAAAAAATCGCTCCACGATGAAAATGCCGGACTCACCGGTGCCCCCTTTTCAGTATCAGTTCGCTCACCCACGGGCGGCGTTTTTCCATCAGTAAAATCAGGTTGCGCATCCGCATCAGCGAAAGCGTCATAAAGAGCAGCAGGAAGCCGGCGATGGCCCAGCGCAGCGGCGAGCGCATCGCCGGGTCGATGCTCTGCTGCATCCGCGTCGGGCCCTGGTGCAGGGTGTTCCACCACTCGACGGAATAGTGGATAACCGGCAGGTTCACCACGCCGACCAGCACCAGAATGCCCGCCGCGCGCCCGGCCATTTTACGGTCGTCAAAGGCGTGCCACAGGGCGATGACCCCGGCGTAGAGAAACAGCAGCACCAGCTCCGAGGTCAGGCGCGCGTCCCACACCCACCAGGTGCCCCACATCGGTTTGCCCCACGCCGCGCCGGTGACCAGCGCGATGAAGGTGTACACCGCCCCCACCGGCGCCATCGCCGCGACGGCAAGGCTGGCCATTTTCATCTGCCAGACCAGCCCGGTGAACGCCGCCACCGCCATCGCCGCATAGATACCCATCGACCAGATGGCCGCCGGGACATGCAGGTACATAATGCGGTAGCCCTCCCCCTGCTGGTAGTCCGCCGGGGCGAAACCAAAGCCCCGGACCCAGCCGGTGGCCAGCGCGATGATGCCGGCTGCCGCCAGCCACGGCACGAGCCTGCCGCAAATCTGATACAGCCGGGGCGGCGCCGCCAGCTGATGAAGGGTTTTCCACATAGTCGTCACCTGACCTCCTGAAACCAGTAAAATGTCCGTCGTGCCGGGGCGCTACTGCGTACTGATGCGCAGCGCCGCCGCGGTGGCGAACGGGCTTAACGTCGCGCTGCCCGCCAGCAGCGCCCCCAGCACCGCCAGATAGCCGTCAGCGGGTAAATGCATCGATGCCGCGTCCATCGCCGCGGCGGCGAAAATCAGCACCGGGACACTCAGCGGCAGCACCAGAATGCCCAGCAGGACGCCGCCGCGCCGCAGGCCGGCCGTCAGCGCAACGCCCGGTGCGGCGAGAAACCCCAGCGCCGGCGTGCCGAGCAGCAGCGTCAGCGCCATGATTTTCCAGCCGTACACGTCCATCCCCAGCAGCAGCGCCACCAGCGGGGAGAGCATAATCAGCGGCAGGCCGGTCACCGCCCAGTGGGCCAGCACCTTCGCCAGCACCACCGCCGGCAGCGGCACCGGCAGCAGCATCAGCTGCTCCAGGCTGCCGTCCTGCAGGTCGTCGCGAAACAGCCGCTCCAGCGCCAGCAGCGAGGCCAGCAGCGCCGCCACCTGGATGATGCCCGGCGCGATACGCGTCAGCAGCTGCGGCTGCGGCCCGACGCTTAACGGAAACAGGGTGATGACCATCAGGAAGAACCACAGCGGGCCGGCGATGTCCGCGCCGTGGCGGAACGCCACGCGCAGTTCGAGACAGAAGACACGCCACATCACAGCCCGGCCCCCCCGCCGGTCAGCGCCAGGCGGCGGACGGTGTCCGCGGTCCCCGGCAGCGGCTGGTGGGTGGTGAGAATGACCATCCCGCCCTGCGCCGTGTGCGCCGCCATCCGCCGGGTGAGGCGCGCCACGCCGTTAACGTCAATGGCGGTGAACGGTTCGTCGAGCACCCACAGCGCGGCGCGGGTCAGCCACAGGCGGGCCAGCGCCACCCGGCGCTGCTGCCCGGCCGAGAGCCGGGCGACCGGCACGTCCTCAAATCCCGCCAGCCCGGCCTGCGCCAGCGCCTCCGGGAGGCGCGCGCCGTCACCGGGGTGGAAGAAGTGCAGGTTCTCCCGCGCCGTCAGGCGGGTTTTTATCCCCGGCTGGTGCCCTATCCACAGCAGGCTGCGATGGAAGCTGTCGCGCACGCGGCGCAGGGGCTCGCCCTGCCAGTACACCTCCCCGCCGTCCGGGCGCGCCAGCCCGGTCAGCAGGCGCAGCAGGGTGGTTTTTCCGGCGCCGTTGCCGCCGGTGACCTGCACCCACTCCCCGGCGTCCACGGTGAACGACAGCCC
>NZ_JAMMIN010000018.1:0-8633 GCF_051702785.1 Salmonella sp. NW722 | reverse complement strand
CACGCTTAAAAATAATAAAAGCAGACTTGACCTGATAGTTTGGCTGTGAGCAATTATGTGCTTAGTGCATCTAACGCCGCCATAAGTTGCGGCTTTGGAGTTGATTGTTTTGTGGTAGCGTAGCGTTAAACCACAAAACAAGCGACGGAAAAGCCGTCAACTTGATGGCCTTGTTAGCCTTATCAGCGCGACTGTGATGTATAAACGTCAAAAATTGAATGACCAATTTTAACAATCGCATCATTTCGCTCTGCCATTGAAGCCTGTGTTTGAGCTAGATAGATGCTCACAATAATTGGGGCTTGATGCTCACTCCACACAACTGCTGTAATACTCCGAGCACCAAATCCGCCAGCACCTGAGCGATCCGCAATGTTCCATCCCGCCGGCAATACTGAACGTAGTAAATTACCAGTGACTTGATTGTTCACCATCCAAGACTCTAATTTTTTCTGGTTCATTTCAGATAGCGCGGAACCAAATAAAAATTTATTCAAAGTACTGGCTATTGCCTTAGGAGTTGTCGTATCCCTCAAATCACCGAGCTTACCTTCATTTAAATCAGGCTCAATACGGTCTAGACGAGTCTCTTTGTCCCCAATTTGTCTTAAAAAATCAGTAACGCCTTTGGGGCCACCTACAGCACTTAGGATGATATTTGCCGCAGTATTATCACTTGTAGTCATAGTTGCGAAGCACGCATCATCGAGTGTGATTGCCTGCCCTACTTGCTTTTCTATTACAGGGGAATAGGTCACAAGATCTGCTTTCTTAATCTCGACTGTACTATTGGGATTAACTTTTCCTTGCTCAGCATCATATAGTAATTTAGCGCAAGCTATTGTTTTAAAAGTACTTGTTAACGGGAAGCGCTGATTGCCATTGTAATCCCAATATTCTCCATTTTGAGTATCAAGAACGGAAACACCTATACGAGCAGAAAGAGAAACTTCAATTGCCTTAACGTCTTGTTCAACTTGCTGAAACTTTGAACTACTTGCAAAAACCACGGATGGTATTAAAAGCGAAAATGCCAATAAAAACTTCATGTAAGTAACCCCATAATTTTGATTGTCACACATTTTATATAAAAGCATGAGGCTCCATAATATGGCTAACTTTGTTTTAGGGCGACTGCCCTGCTGCGTAACATCGTTGCTGCTCCATAACATCAAACATCGACCCACGGCGTAACGCGCTTGCTGCTTGGATGCCCGAGGCATAGACTGTACAAAAAAACAGTCATAACAAGCCATGAAAACCGCCACTGCGCCGTTACCACCGCTGCGTTCGGTCAAGGTTCTGGACCAGTTGCGTGAGCGCATACGCTACTTGCATTACAGCTTACCAACCGAACAGGCTTATGTCCACTGGGTTCGTGCCTTCATCCGTTTCCACGGTGTGCGTCACCCGGCAACCTTGGGCAGCAGCGAAGTCGAGGCATTTCTGTCCTGGCTGGCGAACGAGCGCAAGGTTTCGGTCTCCACGCATCGTCAGGCATTGGCGGCCTTGCTGTTCTTCTACGGCAAGGTGCTGTGCACGGATCTGCCCTGGCAGGGCATCAACGAAGACCAGAACCTGGGCATCGCCATCACCCGCCGTGCGCTGGAAGCCCCGCTGCGCGCCATCGTGGCCAACGCCGGTGAAGAACCGAGCGTGATCGTGGCCAACGTCAAGGCCGGCGAAGGCAGCTACGGCTACAACGCCGCCACCGGCGAGTTCGGCGACATGATCGCCATGGGCATCCTGGACCCGACCAAGGTGACCCGCTCGGCCCTGCAGCACGCCGCTTCCGTCGCCGGCCTTGCGATCACGACCGAAGTGGTCGTGGCCGAAGTGCCGAAGAAGGAAGAGCCGGCCATGCCGGGTGCTGGCGGTATGGGCGGCATGGGCGGCATGGATTTCTGATCCGGTTGGCCCGGTCGTCAGGGAACCGGACCGCGCCAGCGCGGTCCGATCCCGGCAACGACCCGACATCAAGGCCCCAAGGACGGGGCCGGAGCCCGGCAGCGATGCCGGGCTTTTTGTTGTGCCCGCGCCGCGGCAATGTCTGACGCGAAGATCAGAACGCACCGATACGAACGTGCGAACACAGGCGCAACACTGAGCAGCCGTCCCCGCACCGGAGCGCTGCGTGCCGCGCCTCGCCACATCCCGGCGGCAAGCCGCGGGATGCGCGCCACTGCCGTCCGCCCACACCGGTTCGCGGTACGCGCGCCACGCGCCCGAGCGCACGCTGCTGTACGCGTTGGTAGAGGCGCACTACCCGGACTTCATTGCACGGATCGAAGCGGAGGGCCGCTCGCTGCCCGGGTATGTCCGCGAGGCGTTCGATGCCTACCTGCGTTGCGGCGTACTCGAGCACGGCTTCCTGCGGGTGGTGTGCGAGCACTGCCGTGCAGAGAGGCTGGTGGCCTTCTCCTGCAAGAAGCGCGGGTTCTGCCCGAGTTGCGGCGCGCGACGCATGGCCGAGAGTGCGCGGCACCTGGTCGAGGAGGTGTTCGGCCCGCGGCCTGTGCGGCAATGGGTGCTGAGCTTTCCGTACCCCTTGCGTTTCCTGTTCGCCAGCAAGCCAGAAGCCATTGGCCCGGTGCTGGGCATCGTGCAGCGCGTGATCGCCGGCTGGTTGGCCGATCAAGCCGGCATCGACCGCGCCAGCGCCCAGTGCGGCGCGGTGACGCTGATCCAGCGTTTCGGCAGCGCGCTGAACCTGAACATCCACTTCCACATGCTGTGGCTCGACGGCGTGTACGTGGAAGCCACCGAGCTGCCGCGGCGCGAACTGCGCCTGCACCGCGCCCGTGCGCCCACCACCGCGCAGTTGACCCAGCTGGCAGCTACCATCGCGCACCGGGTGTGTCGGCACCTGACGCGCAAAGGCTGGCTCGAAGGGGAGGGCGAATCGGCCTTCCTGGCAGACAGCGCTGCAGGCGACGACAGCATGGATGGGCTGCGGATGAGTTCGATCACCTACCGCATCGCCACCGGCCGCGACGCTGGCTGCAAGGTCGTCACGCTGCAAACGCTGCCCGGTGACGCCGGTTCGCTGGAGGGCGAAGCCGGCAAGGTCGGCGGCTTCTCACTGCATGCCGGCGTGGCGGCCGAAGCACACGAAAGCCACAAGCTGGAAAAGCTGTGCCGCTACATCACGCGCCCGGCGATCAGCGAGAAGCGGCTGTCGATAGCGCTCCAGGGCAGGGTGCGTTACCAGCTCAAGACCCCGTGGCGCAATGGCACCACGCATGTGGAATGGGATCCGGTGGATTTCATCGCCAAGCTGGCGGCGCTGGTCCCGCCACCTCGCGCGCATCTCACCCGCTTCCACGGCGTATTCGCCCCGAATGCAAACCTGCGTGCGCAGCTGACGCCCTCGGGGCGCGGCAAGCGGCCTGCGGGCGATGCGGCGCCAGTGGACGTCAGCGCCCACGACGCGCCGCGCAGCCCCGAGGAGAAGCGCCGTGCGATGAGCTGGGCGCAACGGCTCAAGCGGGTCTTTTCCATCGACGTCACCGCCTGCGTCCACTGCGGTGGCACCGTGCGGATCGTCGCCAGCATCGAGGAACCCACCGCCATCCGCGCCATCCTCGCCCACTTCGAGAAGCACGGCGCGCGGGAAGAAGCGCACTACAGGCCCGCAGCGCGCGCGCCGCCAGTGCAAGCCGCGTGACGATCTGCCGGCTGCACAGCCGACGGCGAAACCGGAATCCGAGCCGATGCGGCCACGATCCGCAGGGCGGCGCTCGGCCCGCTGTCGGGAATCAGCGAAGCATGGCTGCTGACAACGCCGCTGCGTGGCCCCGCGATGCCGAAATCCCACTCACAGACGTCCGATCCGTGCCCAAAACGGGGCTTGCGCGACCGCCGCCTACCCAGCAGACTGCCCGAAAAGGGCGTTTGAACTTCCTATACGCAAGGAACGTCTCGCCTGCCAAATCGGGCCATGTGACGGCTGACCGCTTGGCGAGCGGATGCCGTTCCGGTAGCACCGCCAAGAGCGGTTCGGTCCATGTGCGACGGGAATGGCAGTCGGGTGGTTGGGGCGTGCCCGCGACGAACGCCACGTCCAACCTGCCGGCGCGAAGCTGCACCACCGCTTCACGGGCCGGGCCTTCGGCGATCTCGACTTCAACATCGGGGTAATCCTTGCGGTATTGGCCGATCAGCTTTGCGAGGAAGCTATGCGGAATCAGGGCATGGATACCGATACGAAGCCGGCCGCTTTCTCCGGCTGCCGCCATGCCGGCGGTTTTCACCGCATGGTCGAGTTGGTCAATACCTACGGCTATCCGCTCGACGAAATGGCGTCCGGCCTCGGTCAGCCGAACGCCGCGCGCATGACGCTCGAACAAGAGGATGCCGAGGTCTTCTTCCAGTGCCTTCACGCGGGCGCTGACGCTGGACTGTGCAACGCCGAGCGCGTTGGCGGCGTGACGGAAGTTGAGATATTCGGCGACAGCGAGAGTGTGAACTAAGGTCATCATTGGCACTCGCCCCGAAAGGAGATGATTGCTCAACAGATTTAATCCGTCATTTCTCCTAAGTCTACGCATGCCAAATCGCCATGACTAAATCACAATGAAGTTGCGAATGGTCTGCGTAGTATTGGCAGACATATTAAATAGAGGATCGCGCCGACAATCCAAACCCAACCGTTCCATGCCCCGGCGGTGGCAGAATAGAGTGCTGTGAAGCCAAGCGGTCCTGCGATAGAGCTTAGATTGGTGAGGCTCGTTAGCGTTCCTTGCAAAGCCCCTTGCTTGTTACTGCTGACATTGTTTGAGAGCATTGCCTGCAAGGCCGGCATGCCAACACCCCCGGCGGCAAGCAGCAACAGAATCGGGAACACCATCCATCCCTGCGTGGCAAAAGCCAGAAGAACGAAGCCAGTCGCATCCGCAGCCATGCCAAACAGCAGCGTGCGCCGCTCTCCAAGCCGGCTTGAAAGCGGGCCGGTAACAAACGCTTGGAAGATCGCATGTGTTGCCCCAAACGCCGCGAGCGACAAACCAACGGTCGCGGTGTTCCACTGAAAACGGTCCTCGCCATATATGACCCATAGGGCTGCAGGCACTTGGCCGATCAGTTGAATAATGAAGAAAACTGCGAAAAGCGCACCTAGCCCGCGCAATGCATCATCCAGCCGTAACAGAACGAATGGTTTGATGCGAACCGGCTTTCCGGTCCCGCCATGGCTGTGATGAGTCTCCTTGAGGAAAATGCAGGCAAGCAGGAACGCGAACCCGTTGAGAAGGGCGGCGGCGATAAACGGGGCATGAGCAGAGATACCACCGAGCATGCCACCAAGTGCTGGCCCGGCAATCATGCCCGCCCCATAACAGGCCCCCATGTAGCCGAACCAGCGTGCGCGAGAACCTTCCCCCGTCGAATCGGCAATGGTTGAGGCTGCTACAGCTCCGGTTGCGCCCGTGACGCCGGACACGAGTCGGCCGATATAGAGCACCCATAAGACCGGCGCTGATGCCATAATCGTGTAATCGACTGCGGCTCCTGCAAGAGAAGCCAGAAGTACCGGACGCCGACCGTAAGAATCCGAAAGCTGTCCAAGCATGGGCGCGAAGACGACCTGCATCAATGCATAGAGCGACAGCAAGGCACCATAGTGTCCAGCGACCTGCTCTGCTGGCACAAGCTCACGCAGAAGCGTCGGAAGGACGGGCATGATGAGGCCGAGACCCATGGCGTCAAGACCCACGATCAGCAGGGCAATGATGGCAGAGCTGCGCACCTGAAACTCCAGCGCCGCTCAATGGAGCGACTTTATCAACGATAAGGAGATGGACATATAACTTATCGGTGATAAATTGTCAAGCACTGGCGAAGGAACGTGAATGACCAAACTGGACAAGGGCACCGTGATCGCGGCGGCGCTAGAGCTGTTGAACGAGGTTGGCATGGACAGCCTGACGACGCGGAAGCTCGCTGAACGCCTCAAGGTTCAGCAGCCTGCGCTTTACTGGCATTTCCAGAACAAGCGAGCGCTGCTTGATGCGCTCGCCGAGGCGATGCTGGCGGAACGCCATACCCGCTCGCTACCCGAAGAGAATGAGGACTGGCGGGTGTTCCTGAAAGAGAATGCCCTGAGCTTCAGAACGGCGTTGCTCTCTTATCGGGACGGCGCGCGTATCCATGCCGGCACTCGACCGACAGAACCGAATTTTGGCACCGCCGAGACGCAAATACGCTTTCTCTGCGCGGAGGGCTTTTGTCCGAAGCGCGCCGTTTGGGCGCTCCGGGCGGTCAGTCACTATGTGGTCGGTTCCGTTCTCGAGCAGCAGGCATCTGATGCCGATGAGAGAGTTCCGGACAGGCCAGATGTGTCCGAGCAAGCACCGTCGTCCTTCCTGCACGATCTGTTTCACGAGTTGGAAACAGACGGCATGGATGCTGCGTTCAACTTCGGACTCGACAGCCTCATCGCTGGTTTCGAGCGGCTGCGTTCATCTACAACAGATTAGAGGCTTATGCCCCTTTGCCGCCCCAACTGCCACGACACCGATCCGCTTTGCACGATGCCCATGACCTCACGGCCGAGCTGGCGGTCGATGACCGGCCGCCACGGGACAAGGGAAATGAGCGGTATCTTGCCAGACAGGATACCGCCATTCACGAGGTTTCGAAGATTATTGCGCCGCATCGGAGCGGGCTTGCTTCCAGTCGTCGGCTAGACGACTGGCGACTTCTCGGTGGCAGCATCACGGGATCGAAGGAGCGCCAGCCCCAACGACACCAGCACTGCCATTGCCGTGGCGTAACAAATCACGGGCCACGCTGTATCGCCGTTTAACAGCGTCACCGCCAATGTCCCGACGATACTGACTATCAGGCTTTGGATGCAGAAGTAGAACGCGACCGCTGATCCCGCGATGTCGTCGAACTCTGCCAAAGCGCCGTTCGCGGTAACGGACACCGTGAAGACAATACCGACCGCGACAACCCACATCGGTAGGATGAAGGTGAGGAATGACGGCGAGCCGTAAAGTTCGCCGATCCCCAACAGGACCGCTCCGCAAACAAGCAACGCCATCCCACGCGCCACGCATCCTGCGATGCCCCATCTGGCGACAAAGGACTTCGCGAAACGGGTTGTCACGATCATTACAAGCGCGACAGTGGCGAAGGCAAAGCTGAATCCGATCTCGGAATATTCCGCTTGGCCTATGAGCACACGGGGAGCCGTCGAGAAGAAGACGAAGAAGGTGCCCATACCGGCGCTAAAGCCGACAGTGTAAACCCAAAAAGCCGGACTCGCGAAGATCGGCAAGACAGATCGGCGCGTCTTGACTTGATCCAGAGGGCGGGTTTCGTGCCACCTGAAACCCGCATTTAGGAGTGCGAGCATCGCCAGTATAGCCAAAGTAATGAATATCGCCTGCCATCCCAAGAACTCGCCGATCAATGCTCCGGCGATAGGGCCGAGCGCAGGCACGAACGCCAGCATCGAACTGAAAAGGCCGTAGATGACGACACCCTCAGGACGGTTGGCATAAACGTCGCGAACCGTCGCGAACGTCGCCACCAGCATGGCCGACGCGCCCACTGCTTGAAGTAGACGGAAAGCGACAAAGGCCGGTGCAGTTGAAGACCAAGCTGCTCCCAGAGACGCAATGACGAAAGCCGTTGCGCCCGCAAGTAGAATTGGCCGTCGCCCGATTCTGTCTGAGAGCGGACCAAAAATCACCTGGCCCACGCCGAGCATCACCATATAGAGGCTCAACGTGAGTTGGATCATAGCGGGCGTCGTGTTCAGGATGCCGGGCATCGCTGGAACGACAGGGAGATAAATATCCATCGCCAGTGAAGCGAGGATGTCGAAAGGAGCCATCAGCAGCAGTGCTGCCGGCAGCGTATAGGCCCACGCGGGGCGTGTGGTGGTCATGACGAATCAACCCTCGATTAAGGAATACCGGGCGACGTCTGCTCGTCAGCAATCAGATGAGACTAGCCTTACAGAGCGCCGCAACAACAATACTGGTTGTTGCGGCTTACTTGTCTGCTGACTTGGAATTTCCCATCTGATTACTCCACGCTTACGAATATGAATTGCTACATTTTATCCGATTATCTTTTGCTTCGCAATGCGGCATGGGCGCACTCAGCGTTCCAGCCCCCTCTGCCGCCCTAACTGCCACGACACCGACCCGCCCTGCACGATGCCCATAACCTCGCGGCCGAGTTGGCGGTCGATGATCGGCCGCCACGGGACAAGGGTGAACTCATGGGATTTCTCGACCACGGCGAACTTGCCGCTCGATAGATGCACGGTTCCGGTAAACTTGCCGCTGACGCTCTCACCATCCTTGGCGGCGCGGAACGGCAGCGCCTTGCCCTCGGCCATCTCCGCACCGGCGCGCGCAACTTCCCGCTCGCGCAGGGTGGCGAGAAGATTGCGCCGGTAGAAGATTCGGCCGTCCCTGTTGCGCGTGGCGTCGCGCTGTTCGATATGATGCTCGCGGCGCTGGTCCATGGCTTCGCGGACCTGTTGCCCGAAGCCGGTCGGCGCAAGGTCGGCCGTTTCGCCATGGACCAATCGCCGGTCCATCCCCGGATCGAGGATGAGCCGGTCGGCAGCGACCCCGCTCCGTCGCAAGGCGGAAACCCGCGCCTCGAAGAAC
>NZ_JAMMIN010000017.1:0-11733 GCF_051702785.1 Salmonella sp. NW722 | reverse complement strand
TGAACCGGTGCGGAAGACGGGGTGGCAGCAGTGAGCTGGCTGATATCGCCGCCGTCGCTGACCTTCACCACAAAGGCCTTGCCTTCCACTTCCACGGTGTAGATACCGGAAGCTGCGGCTTTTGCCGGGGCAGCGGCAGGCTGCGCGGCTTCCGCCTGCGGCAGTGGCTCAAACGCCGCCGGGTTATGGCGGTTCTCAAGGAATTTAAGGCCAATCTGCGGGAACAGCGCCACGGTGAGCACGTCGTCGATGGCGTTTCCCGCAAGCTGGATGCCCTTCTCCTGCGCCTGGCGCCTGACGTCCGCTTCCAGTTCAGCCAGCTCCGGCTTCAGCAGGTCCGCCGGACGGCAGGTCACCGGAGCGCCCCCTTCCAGCACGCGGGCCTGTAGCGCGGCGTTGACCGGCACCGGGGTGTGGCCGTATTCGCCTTTCAGTATCCCGGCGGTTTCCTTCGCGATGGTCTTGTAGCGTTCGCCGGTCAGGACGTTGAGCACCGCCTGGGTGCCGACAATCTGCGAGGTGGGGGTGACCAGCGGGATAAAACCGAGGTCCTCGCGCACGCGGGGGATTTCCGCCAGCACCTGGTCGAGTTTGTCCGCCGCGTTCTGCTGCTTCAGCTGGCTTTCGAGGTTAGTGAGCATTCCGCCCGGCACCTGGGCCACCAGGATACGGCTGTCGTAGCCCTTCAGCTGGCCTTCGAAGGCGTGATATTTCTTGCGCACCTCGCGGAAGTACGCCGCGATGCTCTCCAGCTTCAGGATATCCAGCCCGGTGTCGTGTTGCGTTCCGGCGAGCGTGGCGACCAGCGCTTCGGTGGCCGGGTGGCCGTAGGTGGCGCTCATGGAGGAAATCGCCGTGTCCACGCCGTCAACCCCGGCTTCGATGGCCTTCAGCAGGGCCATCTCCGCCATCCCGGTGGTGGCGTGACAGTGCAGGTGCAGGCGCACCTCAAAACGTTTTTTGATTTCGCTCACCAGCTCAAAGGCGGCCATCGGGGTGAGAATGCCGGACATATCCTTGATGGCAATCGAGTCAACGCCGGTCTCTAACAACTGTTCGGTTAAGTCCAGCCAGGTCTGCAGGGTGTGCGCCGGGCTGGTGGTGTAACTCAGGGTGCCCTGGGCGTGCGCGCCGTGGCTGCGCACCGCCTGCAGGGCGGCTTTCATATTGCGCGGGTCGTTCATGGCATCGAAGACGCGGAACACGTCCATGCCGTTTTTCACCGCGCGTTCGACGAAGCGTTCCACCACGTCATCGGCGTAGTGGCGGTAGCCGAGCAGGTTCTGGCCGCGCAGCAGCATCTGCAGCGGGGTTTTGGGCATGGCTTTTTTGAGTTCGCGCAGGCGCAGCCACGGGTCTTCGCCGAGAAAGCGGATACAGGCGTCAAAGGTGGCGCCGCCCCAGCACTCCAGCGACCCGTAGCCCACGTCGTCAAGCTGAGCGGCAATCGGCAGCATATCGTCAAGGCGCAGGCGGGTGGCGAACAGGGACTGGTGGGCGTCGCGCAGGACGACATCGGTAATGGCAATAGTCATGGATCCCTCCGGGAATTAAGCGTTAAGGCGGTGATGGTGAATGGCGGCGGCAATCACCGGCTTTAAGCGGGTGAAGTCGTCCACGACGGGAACGGCGCGCGGCGCGGGCGCGGCGACGGGCTCCGGGAAGAAGCGAGTAATCACGGCGGACATGCCGCGGATGGCGAAAATCAGCAGGAACAGAAACGCCAGCACGAACCCCATGCCGAGGAACATCAGGGTGAAGCCTTCACCTAATAGCACCGAACTATTCATAATAAAGTCTCAAATTTAATAATCTAAAATAGAAAAGTAATATCAGGCATTAATAGAAGGGATAAAATATCGGTAGTAAAATCATACTAACGATAAAACAAACCAAACTAATCGCCAGTCCGGGTTTTAAGAAATCTTTAAATTTAACATTCCCCGGGCCAATAATCATTGAGTTTGCAGGAATAGCCATTGGGGTACAAACAGCAACACTACTCGCAATAAAAACAGCAATAACAACTGCACGAGGGTCTGCGCCAATAGACTGTGCGATAGTCCATCCTACCGGGCATAACAACGTACATGCTGCAGTGTTACTCATAACTTGAGTCAAAGCCCATGTAAGTATCCACAATGACGCCATAATAATCATAACGCCAGAATCTCCGGTTACTGAAATAACGGCATTAGCAATCATTTCTCCAGCACCAGTAGAATTAAGCGCGGCTCCTAAAGGCATCATAAACGCAAGCATGAAAACAGTTAGTGTTTCAAAAGAATTAAAAGTTTCCTTTTGTGTCAAAACGCCAGCAAATACAAGAACAATAGCCGCACAACACGCAATAATATGCATTGGAGGCAGAAACTTAATATAATCAGTTGCCACCATTCCAGCGATAGACAGAATAAAAACGGCTAAAGTTAAATTTCTATGCCAGGCCGGAATTTGGCTATAATCCATTTGAGAATCAGATTGTGTATTTCCATCACGATCTGCGATGAGTTTTGAACCGAAGAAATAGAGAAATATAGAGCATGCAATCAGCAAAGGAATACCAATTTTAGCGTATTCGAAAAATGGCACCGACAGACTTCCCTTACTAAAAGTTTCAATAGTATTTTTAGCAATCAGATTTCCTGGCGAACCGATAATAGAAATATCAGCACCGATTGTTGCCCCAAAAACCAGAGGCATAAGAAGTTTAATAGGCTTAATCTGACTACTGGCGGCAATACCTAAAACAATAGGAATTAGCACAGCAACTGTTCCGCTATTAGAAACAAAGGCAGACATAACTCCACCAATAAGAAAAATCAATACACTAAGGCTTCTTTCTGTTTTAGCATATTTTAGTAAAATTTTACTTGATTGCCATGCCAAACCTGTTTTAAAAAATGCCGCACCGAGTACACACATGGCGACGATAAGAATAACATTCGCATTTACGATTGAAGCAAAAATATCCTTAGCATCGATAACACCGGTAAAATAAAGTGCCATTGGGACCATAAATGCAACTAATCCCATAGGAAGACGATCGCTAACAAAGATAATTATTGCAACCACTAAAACCAACAAAGTAATAATCGCTGGTGACATGTATACGTCCTTATATTATTAGGGTACAAAAACAACTCATTACAGTCATGAATACAACTGCAACAAGCATAAATCACATGTTATACTAAAATTACATCTAATTAATTTCTATTGAGAAAGAATACACTCACATAAATAACAACACTTACCCGACAAAGGCATAACATATTCTTACTGCTTTTGTTTCTGTTTAATCAAATAATTTCCTCTTAAAATCTGTCTGTGTATAATGCTACTTATATAAATGAAACTCATCCAATGCTAATAAGGTTGCAGCTTATGCAATATCGGCATCACCTCGAACTAACATGGCTCGAAGACTGTCTGGCTCTAAAAGAAACGTTGAATTTCTCAAAAGCGTCTGCCTCAAGATATGTGACTCAACCCGCATTTAGTCGTCGGATACAATCTCTCGAAGAATGGGTGGGTACGCCCCTTTTTGAAAGAAGTAAACGGGGAGTCACCCTTACCAAGGCCGGAGAAGTATTTACAGACCAGATTCCCGAACTGATCCACTCCTTGTACACATTGAAAAGTGATACCCTTGAGGCCGCAGGTAATAAACAACCTAGTCTTGTTTTTTCAGCAACGCATGCTTTGTCTTTCTCTTTTGTACCGCATTTGTTAAAACAGAGTGATAAAATTGCAAAATTTGGTTCATTTCGTCTTTTATCTGACTCATTGAATGCGTGCGAAAAAATGATGCGGCAGGGAGATTCACAATTTTTGCTGTGTCACCATCACCCACATATGCATCTAAATTTAAATAAAAATAACTTTATGAGCATTCGTCTTGGGTTTGATACATTAATTCCATTCAGTAAACCAGACTCAGAAACGTTAAAACCGTTGTGGAATATAAATAATAAGATTCAATTCCCTTACCTTTCTTTTTCATCACAATCAGGTCTGGGAAGAATAATAGCAAATACAGCGTCTATTAACAGAATTACCCATAATATAAATGTTGCCTTTGTGGCCGATCTGGCAGCAACACTATTGGCAATGGTCAGATCTGGCGACGGTGTTGCCTGGATACCTCAAAGCCTTGCCAGGCAAGATATAGAGGCTAAAACTATTGTTACTGCAGCGGAAAAAGAAAGCAATTTATGGGTACCCATAGAAATAAGACTTTATAGACCAGCCAAGAGAATGCCTCCAGATGCCGAAGAGCTATGGGAAATTTTTGTTGAAGAACAAATGTAATTATTTAATTGTAAAATGTTCTTTAATATAATCCTCAATGAATTTAATTAACGCTCTGGTTGCATATGATAAATATTTATCTTTCCTCCAGGCCAAACCAATCGTAACATAAGTCGGCTCAGTCATGGCCTTGGTTATTACTTTTTCGGCTTTAAGATCGACAGCGTCCAAAATGAAAGAAATTCCTTCATTTTTAGCAACCAGATCTATGTTGGTTTGAACCCTGTTTGATGATAGAAAAATATGTGTATGAATTCCTCGCTTTGTACATTCTTCAATAATCGTTTTTCTATGCCAGGAATCTTTTTTCATTAGTATCAATGGCTCATATTGTAGATCTTCCCAATCGATACTATCCTTTTTTGCCAGAGGATGTTTATCTGACATACATACCACGTGCTGCTGAGTCATTAATGGTACCGTAACTAATTCTTTTGGACAGTCATTAATAATAACAATAGCAAGATCCAGCTCTCCAGCAGAAAGTTTATCATGTAAACCAAAAGTCCCCTCTTCAACAAGAGAGAGTTCCATCTCTGGATAAATCTCCCGGAAATGCTTGAAGAGCGGTGAAAAAAGAAACAAACTTATCATCGGTGGGATCCCCAAAGTTACTATGCCACCATTTTCATTACGATAATCTTTCATTTCCGCTACGCTATTTTTTAACGCAATAAGGATAGGTTCAATTTTTTGTAAGAAAAACATGCCCTCTTCAGTAAGGACAAGTTTATTTTTCTTTCTGTCAAATAATGTCACCCCTAATTCAGTCTCTAACTTCTTAATAGCAATAGTGATATTAGGTTGAGAAACAAAATGCCGCTCAGCAACTCTGGTTAAGTTACCTAACAAAGAAGCGCTTACAAAATATTCTAATTGTCTAATTTCCATCTATTTTCCACTACTATAAATAAAATTTATCATTTAATAAAAATAACATATTTCCTTCCTACAATGAATACGAATATCATGAAAATGTGATCAATGGATAAAACAATGCAACATAGCACTGGAGGGAGTATGAGTCGTATATTAAATACAGAAATTATCATTCCGGTTATCGAAAAACTTGTAAAAAAAGCTTGTTATGAACTGGATGATAATCTCATGTGTTCTTTTCGTAAAGCATATGATAAAGAAGAGTCAAAGATCGGCAAGGAAACCATTAAGATATTAATTGATAATGGAGAGTATGCAAAAAAAGAACAACTTGCATGCTGCCATGATACCGGTACTTGTATCGTTATAATGGAAATTGGACAACATGTATGCTGGGAAGGTAAGCCGCTTAAAGATCAGGTGAACCAGGGTGTTCGCCAGGGCTATGAAAATGGATACTTAAGAAAATCCATGGTTGCAGATCCATTAGAACGTATTAATACTAATGATAATACTCCTGCAATTTTACATACTGAAATTGTTGATGGTGACCGAGTGACAATTACCGTTATGCCAAAGGGCGGCGGTAGCGAAAATATGGGAACTTTTAAAACATTGCTTCCCGGCGATGGTATTGATGGTATAAAAGATTTTGTTCTGGAAACTGTCCGTCGTGTAGGAGGCAATCCATGCCCTCCTTATATTATTGGTATCGGCGTTGGCGGTACAATGGATCACTGTTCGTGGATGGCGAAGAAAGCATTATTACGCCCTCTTGGTGAGTTCAATGCTAAACCACTTTATGCCCAGCTCGAAGCTGAATTATTAGAGGCCGTGAATAATACAGGGATCGGCCCTTTAGGTATGGGCGGGCGTATTACGGCGTTAGGCGTGCATGTCGATTACTATCCTTGCCATATCACTGCACTGCCAGTCGCAATCAATTTCCAATGTAATGCAAGCCGCCACGCTAGTGAAATCATTTAATACCTGGAGAAGCTATGATGGAATTAACATTACCATTGACTAAAGAGAAAGCGAAAACTCTTAAGGTCGGCGATATATTATTTCTCACTGGATTTGCTTACACCTGCCGTGACGCCGCGCATAAAAAAATCGAAGTAGCGCTTAGTAACGGAGAAAAATCACCAGTCGATTTTCAAAACCAAACGATTTACTATGCTGGCCCCTGCCCTGCCAGACCTGGTTTACCTATTGGCTCCAACGGTCCTACAACGGCCGCGCGTATGGACCCATTTGTAGAAATGATGTTTCAACAAGGGGCAACTGCGTTTCTTGGCAAAGGCGATCGTGCTGATTATGTCGCTGAGCTTTGTAAAAAATACGGTGGGGTTTCGCTACTCGGGATTGGAGGAGCGTCTGCAATTAATACAAAACATGTTAAATCAGTAGAAATTGTTGCCTACGAAGAATTAGGAACAGAATCCATTAAGAAGTTATATTTTGACCGCTATAGAGTCATTGTAGGAATTGATTCGGAAGGAAATACCCTCCAGAAGCAGGAAGTACCTAAGTACGCCAAATAATAATACATTAATATTGGCAATATCGGTCCGGTAGACTGTTACCGGACCGATATGTTTTCTATCCTGCACTTCACCACAGGATAGAAAATAAACTTAGCCGCGACGGGCTTTTACCGCTGCCGACAACTGACGAAGCAGCGCATCGGTATCTTCCCAGCCAATACAGGCGTCAGTAATGCTTTTACCGTAGGTCAGCGGCTGACCGCTTTCCAGACTCTGGTTTCCTTCTACCAGATGACTCTCTACCATCACGCCAATAATCGCTTTTTCACCGCCCGCTATCTGCTGACAGACATCGGCGCAAACCTCCATCTGCTTTTGAAATTGCTTACAGGAGTTGGCATGGCTGAAATCGATCATGACCTGCGGCGTCAGTCCCGCTTTGGTGAGGCCTTCTTTCACCTCAGCAACATGCTGCGCGCTATAGTTTGGCGCTTTACCGCCGCGCAGAATGATATGGCAGTCGCCGTTGCCGCTGGTATTCACAATCGCCGAATGACCCCATTTAGTGACGGAGAGGAAGCAATGCGGCGCGCCGGCGGCGTTGATGGCGTCAATGGCGACTTTAATCGTGCCATCAGTACCATTTTTAAAACCGACCGGACAAGAGAGGCCAGACGCCAGTTCGCGATGAACCTGGGATTCAGTAGTCCGCGCGCCAATGGCGCCCCAGCTCATCAGATCGGCCAGATATTGCGGCGTGATCATATCGAGGAATTCGCCAGCGGCAGGCAGGCCGCTGTCGTTAATATCCAGCAGCAGTTTGCGCGCAATACGCAGACCGTCGTTAATCTGGAAGCTGTTATCCATGTGCGGATCGTTAATCAGCCCTTTCCAGCCGACGGTGGTACGCGGTTTCTCAAAATAGACGCGCATGACAATTTCAAGCTCGCCTTGAAGCTCATCGCGTAGCGCCAGCAAACGGGCGGCATACTCTTTCGCCGCTGCCGGATCATGAATTGAACAAGGACCGATCACCACCAGCAGACGAGCGTCATTGCCTTTGAGAATTTTATGGATGGCTTTGCGTGCGTGAGCAACAGTATTTGCTGCATTTTCCGTGGCGGGAAACTTTTCCAGCAGCGCGACCGGAGGTAATAACTCGTTGATTTCTTTAATGCGTAAATCGTCGTTCTGATAATTCATGTTTATTCCAGTGTTGCCGTACTTATCCCAATGAATGCAATCCCTCCAATCTATCTCTTCAATTAAATAGTGTAAACGGGCTTTTACACTTTGAACGGAATAATCCTGGAATTCAGGAAAAAAACGCACAAATGTAGCGAAAAATGGGATCTAACCTACACTTTTTAACTGTAACCACTCTGTTTATGAATTATTGCAAGATTCTCTGCTGCGTTAACCCGCGGCGGCGAACGTTTTTTATCCCTTATTTGAGGATTTGACTGACACGTGCACTGTTGGAAGAGGTTATCCGACATATCCACCATAACAGGAGCATCTTATGAAAATGACAAAACTGACTACGCTTTTACTCACCGCTACCCTCGGCCTTGCCAGCGGCGCAGCGTTAGCTGCTGAATCTAACGCGCAATCCAGTAATGGCCAGGCGAACTCGGCGGCAAATGCCGGTCAGGTTGCCCCGGACGCCCGCCAGAATGTAGCGCCGAATGATGTGAATAACAACGACATCAATACCAACGGCAATACTAACAGCACGATGCAGCATCCAGACGGTTCAACCATGAATCATGACGGAATGACCAAGGATGAAGAGCATAAAAATACCATGTGTAAAGACGGTCGCTGCCCGGATATTAATAAAAAAGTGGAAACCGGTAATGGCGTCAATAATGACGTGAATACCAAAACCGACGGTACCACACAGTAATGCAGAAAAAAGTCTGATAACGGGAGAGCTTTCGCTCTCCTTTTTATTTTGTCAGCGAAAAATCAGTATGATGTCTACAGTATTGATGAGAATAACAAAGGAATGACGTTATGGCGCACTCACACTCTCATGCCGATTCACACCTGCCGAAAGATAATAATGCTCGTCGCCTGCTTTTCGCCTTTATCGTCACTGCCGGATTTATGCTCCTTGAGGTGGTGGGCGGGATACTCTCCGGCTCTCTGGCGTTGTTGGCGGATGCGGGACATATGCTCACCGACGCGGCGGCCCTTCTCTTTGCGCTGCTGGCGGTTCAATTTTCCCGTCGTCCCCCGACTGTTCGCCACACTTTTGGCTGGCTAAGACTCACCACTCTGGCGGCCTTTGTGAATGCCATTGCGTTGGTGGTCATTACCCTTCTCATTGTCTGGGAAGCGATAGAGCGCTTTTACACGCCACGTCCGGTGGCGGGCAATCTGATGATGGTGATTGCGGTTGCGGGTCTGCTGGCGAACCTGTTTGCGTTCTGGATTCTCCATCGGGGAAGCGATGAAAAAAACCTGAACGTGCGCGCTGCCGCGCTACATGTGATGGGCGATTTGCTGGGTTCCGTCGGCGCAATAGTCGCCGCGTTGATCATTATCTGGACGGGCTGGACGCCAGCGGACCCGATTCTCTCTATTCTGGTTTCGGTACTGGTGCTACGCAGCGCCTGGCGTTTGTTAAAAGATAGCGTCAACGAATTGCTGGAAGGCGCACCGGTTTCGCTGGATATTAATGCCTTACAGCGCCATTTAAGCCGGGAAATCCCCGAAGTCCGCAACGTACACCATGTGCATGTCTGGATGGTCGGCGAAAAACCGATCATGACATTGCACGCTCAGGTCATTCCGCCACACGACCATGATGCGCTGCTGGAACGTATCCAGGATTTCCTGATGCACGAATACCATATTGCGCACGCCACGATTCAGATGGAGTATCAAGTGTGTCACGGCCCAGACTGTCATCTGAATCAGACGCCATCCGGGCATGTTCATCACCATTAACGGGAAAGCGCGCGCGATCCTCGCTCCCGCGCGCTGTTTATCCACAGGCGGCTACCGTTCACGGCGATAAATGTCAGGATCAGATATTCCAGCGACATCGCATAGACGCCCTGCAAAGCAAAAATCACCACACTGATCACGTTGATTACCACCCACAGGAGCCAGTTTTCGACATATTTGCGTGTCATCAGAATCATCGCCGCGATAGACAGCACCATCATGCAAGAGTCCCAGAACGGGAAGGCGTCCGGTTGCAGTACGGGCATTGTCACCTGTAACCCCAGCATCTGCATAATGGCGACGGCCACGCGCGTCAGGACGGCGAATACGGGATCGATATATCGCGTCATCAAACCGATAGCTATCACACATATCGCCAGCCATGCCATTGCTTTTGGCAACGGCAGCCAGCGGATTTTAAGCTCGGCTTGATTATCCTTTGTTTGCCGCGACCACGCATACCAGCCATAAATATTGGCGGCAAAGAAAAAGAGTTGCAGCAACAGGCTGGCATAAAGCTGGATCTGAAAGAAAATAATCGCAAACAGGGTGACGTTAACCAGTCCAAAAAAGTAGTTGCTGATCTTCTCCAGACTGGCAAGCCAAATACAGAGCAGGCCGGCGATGGTTCCTACCGCTTCGATCCACGAGAGATCGTACCCGCCAGCGCCAATCGGAATATGAATCAGTATGTTGTGCGTACTAAAAAAATCCATTCTCTCCTCCAAAGATTTCCGTCTTTACGCCCGAAGTGTAGCCGCAAAATCCAGCATCC
This sequence comes from Salmonella sp. NW722, assembly GCF_051702785.1. Taxonomy (NCBI): domain Bacteria; kingdom Pseudomonadati; phylum Pseudomonadota; class Gammaproteobacteria; order Enterobacterales; family Enterobacteriaceae; genus Salmonella; species Salmonella sp. NW722. The sequence continues at coordinate 1,317 of NZ_JAMMIN010000017.1, read as the reverse complement.
GGTTGAGCGGCAGTAATGCGCCCTCGCGTAGCGCCGCATCAACCTGTATTTCATGCGTCGCGCCTCCCTGCTCCAGCCCTTCAGCAATGGCTTTCAGGCCATTCATCGCCATCCACGGACAGTGCGCGCAGCTACGGCAGGTCGCCCCCTCGCCAGCCGTGGGCGCTTCAAGCAGTTCTTTTTCAGGCACCGCCTGCTGCATTTTGTAGAAGATGCCGCGATCGGTCGCCACGATAAGCTGTCTGTGCGGCAGCGTTTTTGCCGCCTTAATAAGCTGACTGGTGGAGCCCACCGCATCGGCCATCTCGACAATGGACTGCGGCGATTCAGGGTGAACCAGAAGAGCGGCATCGGGATAGATTTTTTTTAAACGGGCCAACGCCTGGGTTTTAAACTCGTCATGCACGATACACGCCCCTTGCCAACACAGTACATCGGCCCCGGTCTGTTTTTGCACGTAATTCCCCAGGTGTCTGTCCGGCGCCCAGATAATTTTTTCCCCCAAACTATCCAGATGCTCAATCAATTCTACGGCGATACTGGAGGTCACAACCCAGTCCGCACGCGCTTTAACAGCAGCCGAGGTGTTAGCATAGACCACTACGGTTCTGTCAGGATGCGCATCACAAAAAGCGCTAAATTCGTCTATTGGGCAGCCTAAATCCAGCGAACATTCCGCCGCCAGGGTAGGCATAAGAATGGTCTTTTCCGGGCTGAGGATTTTGGCGGTTTCCCCCATAAACCGTACGCCCGCTACCAGCAGCGTGGATGCGGCGTGCTTCGCGCCGAAACGGGCCATTTCCAGCGAGTCGGAAATACAGCCGCCGGTTTCTTCTGCCAACTGTTGAATTTCCGGATCGGTGTAGTAGTGCGCCACCATGACGGCATTGCGCTCTTTGAGCAACCGCTTGATTTTCTCACGATAAAATTGCTTTTCGTCGTCGTTCAACGGCGTTGGTTTCGGCGGGAACGGGTAGATTGCGGCTTGTGGGTCAAACATTACGCTCATCGTGGCTTCTCGTTTTGCTGACTTAACGAAACAACCGAATGAAAGCGTAATAAATGCCACAATCGGTTAATTTGTTTTATATGCTAAACAAGATAGCCGATTCAATAAGGAAAGTCACAATAATTACGTAGCCCGTGTCTGATGGCGGCGTAACGTTTTATCTGGCCTGCGTGAGCGGTGCCGTCTGTAGGCCTGATAAGCGCAGCGCATCAGGCAAGACCCAAACCTGCGGCAGGTTCGAATCTTCCATATCGCAGATAGCAAAAAAGCGCCTTTAGGGCGCTTTTTTACATTGGTGGGTCGTGCAG
>NZ_JAMMIN010000016.1:0-26227 GCF_051702785.1 Salmonella sp. NW722 | reverse complement strand
ATTTTTCTCTTCAACCGACCGGCTGTTTGTGTGAAGTGATTCACATCCGCCGTGTCGATGGAGGCGCATTATAGGGATCCCATTTTTTTGCACAAGCGTTTTTTGGATCTTTTTTTCTGTTTGTTGATTTTTCATCCCTTTCGCTCCATTCCTGCGCAAAGTGGCGATTTTTTGATGCTATCTCCCCTTGCACAACGCCGTTAAAGCAACCAAAGTCTTCATGACTATTCATTTATGATGAGGTAGACATGTCTGACACATTACGTCCTTATAAGGATCTTTTTCCTGAAATCGGTCAGCGCGTGATGATCGATACCAGCAGCGTGGTTATTGGCGATGTCCGTCTGGCGGATGATGTCGGGATCTGGCCGCTTGTGGTGATTCGCGGCGATGTGAATTACGTTGCGATAGGGGCTCGTACGAACATTCAGGATGGCAGCGTTCTTCACGTAACCCACAAGTCTCCATCCAATCCACACGGCAACCCATTAATCATTGGCGAAGATGTTACCGTTGGCCATAAAGTTATGCTGCACGGCTGTACCATCGGTAACCGCGTACTGGTCGGTATGGGCTCCATTGTGCTGGATGGCGCGATAATAGAAGATGACGTAATGATTGGCGCGGGAAGCCTGGTGCCGCAGCACAAACGGCTGGAAAGCGGCTATTTATATCTTGGCAGTCCGGTAAAACAGATCCGCCCCCTAAGCGATGCTGAGAGATCGGGCCTGCAGTACTCCGCCAATAACTATGTAAAATGGAAAGACGACTATCTTTCTCAGGATAACCATATCCAACCGTGATCGTCTTCCTGCTGGGCCAGGATTAATGCTTCAGCCTCTTCTTCCAGGTCCCAGCGATACTCACGAAAAATGGCCAGCCATTGCTCCGCTGTTTCTCCACCAAAGCGATACGCCAGTACATCTTTTTTTATTGCACACGTGAGTTGCATCCCATTAACCAGGGCGGGAAAGATGACAGCGCTGGCGGCAGTATCCCATTCTTCGCGGTCAGGAAATTGTATGGCCTGGTTCACGCTAATAATTCCTGCTGTAGCAGCTCAATCACTGGCTCGACCTGCGGTAATACACCGTGCCAAAGCAAAACGGCATGTGCAGCCTGCCCCACCAGCATTCCCAGCCCATCTGCGTAGCGTTTTGCGCCCTGTTGTACACACCAGGAGAGAAATGGCGTATTCCCTTTTTGATAGAACATGTCATAGCAACAGAGGGAAGGGTGAATAAGTGACGCCGGAATCGCCGGGATTTCGCCCCGTATGCCGCTGGAGGTCGCATTAATAATCAGGTCAAACTCACAACCATCCAGCTTGTCCATATCCATAGCATGAACGCTGCCGGTATGAGCAAAGATTTTCGCCAACGCTTCGGCACGTGAAGCTGTACGGTTAGTGATAGTGACCGCGCAATCCAAAGAAAGCAGAGGTAACAGCACGCCCCGGGATGCGCCGCCCGCGCCAATCAGCAAAATACGCCATCCTGGGCGGATAAAATTTAACCGTTTGAGATCGCTTAATAAACCGATACCGTCAGTATTGTCGCCAAGCAAACGACCATCTTCCAGCCGTTTTAATGTATTGACGGCTCCCGCCAGCGATGCTCGTTCCGTTAACTCATCCGATCGCGCAAACGCCTCCTCTTTAAAAGGTACTGTGATGTTTGCGCCTTTTCCCCCTGCCGCGAAAAAGGCATCAAGCGTATTAATGAAATTATTAATAGGGGCCAGCACGCGACCATAGGGGTGAACAATATCTAGCTGCTGAGCAAATTGCTGATGAATAAATGGCGATTTGCTGTGCGCAATCGGATTTCCAAAAACAGCATAGGTTTCCATCATATTACCCCTGTCGAAACAGTTCGCCCGTCAGAGCATCGCGAATTTCTGAAGGATTTAAACGCCCACCCGTTGCGCCTTCAACCACCGGAAAATCATCGCCAAATTGCGCACGTACCTCTTCAACGGTACGACATGGCGGTAATCCGCTCAGATTGGCGCTGGTGGAAACCAGCGGTTTGCCATACGCATTGCATAGCGCGACCACCAGCGGGTGGTTGGTAACACGAACGGCCAGGGAATCAAAACGTCCCGTAAGCCACCGCGGCGTTGTCGCGGGCGCAGGAAAAACAAACGTTACCGGCCCGGGCCAGCAATCAAATACTGCTTTACGCTGTGCGGCGGTAAGTATGCTGTCATCAATATAAGGTTTTAACTGCTCAAAGCTGGCGGCAATCAAAATGAGTCCCTTATCGACGGGCCGTTGTTTTAACGCCAACAGGCGCGTAACGGCTGTTTCACTATCGGGATCGCAGCCGACGCCGAAAACGGCTTCTGTTGGATAAGCGATGACATTTTCTTTATTCAGGAGATCTACCGCCGCGGCGATAGATCCTGTTGGCAGGTTATTATTCACTTGTTTATTCCACCGGAACCGGCTTTCCACATTGTTTACTGGCGCAAAAGCGCTTCACGCCCTGCGCGGTTTTCTTTTCGATGAGTAGCGGATAATGGCACTCGGGGCATTCCCCCGCAACCGGTGTGAAGTTAATGACGAACTGACATTCCGGGTAGCGATCGCAGGAATGAAAGATTTTACCGTAACGAGAACGGCGCTGGACCAAATGTCCTTGCTGGCAGGCTGGACAGGCTATCGCCGTTTCATCCGGTTTATCAATAACCACTGTATGTTCACATTGCGGATACTGACTGCATCCGATGAACATACCAAAGCGCCCCTGACGCAGCACCAGTACGGCGCCACACTCAGGACACAGTTGCCCCTCCAGAATTTTAACGATATGTCCGTCCGCCTGACTTTTCAGCGGACGAACGTAATCGCATTCCGGATAGCGAGAACAGCCGAGAAACGGACCATGTTTCCCGGAACGAATTACCAGTTCGGCCCCGCACTGCGGGCAGGGCTCATTTTTACGCACCGAAAACAGTGCTGATTTAGCCATATTCACTCATGCAGCATTAACACCTATCAATGCAGCATACCTTCATTTACCTCAAAGAGTAATTCTTCCATTTGCTGATAGGCGTTTTCACAGCCCGGAATGTTGAATAACACCATCAAAATAACCCATTTCAAGTCTTCCAGGTCAAACTCTGCGGTATCCAGCGCCAGCACACGCTCAATCACCATTTCTCGTGTTTCGAGGTTTAGCACCTGAATCTGCTCAAGGAATAACAGGAACCCCCGGCAACTGGCATCAAGCCTTTCACACTCTTCAACCGTATAAATGCGCATTGAAAGAGGGTCGGAAGCAAGTTGCATGGGTTCCGCGAGGCCATCCTGATAGTCAGCGAGTTTTTCCAGCCACAGCAGCGCATTGTAGATGTCTTCGCGATCAAACCCAGCGTCGGTGAGATCACGCTCCAGTCTGTCCTGATCCACGCGCAGCTCGGCTTCGTTATGGATGTATGTTTCAAACAAATACATTAGTACGTCGAACATGGCTTGCCCTCCTTAATCGGACATAGCCGCCGGGTACAGCTGCGATCCATCCTGCTAACTCCAGTTCGAGTAGCTGAGCCACTACCGCTGGCACAGGTTGGCCGGCACGTTCAGCGACGACGTCAACAGGTGTTACCTCATCTCCTACGTTAGCCAGGAGCTCAGGAAATGGCAATGCCGCCTCATCCTGATTTAGTGAATAAAATGAATTTTCCGCCGTAGTTGGCAACCAGTGTAAGCCGTATTGCAAATTTTCCAGAATATCCTCCGGCGTCGTCACAAGCGTGGCCCCTTGTTTAATTAACCAGTGCGTGCCTTCGCTTCCCGGACTACCGATAGGACTTGGTAATGCAAAAACGTCCCGCCCCTGTTCAAGCGCGCAGCGCGCCGTCACCAACGAACCGCTGCGCAACGCCGCCTCAATCACCAGCACGCCTTTGCTCAGTCCGCTGATGATACGGTTTCTGCGAGGAAAATTTTGCGGTAGCGGAGGCGTTGAAAGCGGAAATTCTGAGACCACTGCGCCGCCGGTAGCAATCAAGTTTTCAGCCAGCATGGCATGTCGGCGAGGATAAATCTTTGCCAAGCCATTCCCTAACACCGCTACACTTTTTCCCCCCATACTCACCGCGGCGTTGTGTGCTACGCCATCAATTCCCCGGGCAAGGCCGCTGGTGATCGTCAAACCGCTTTTCGCAAGGCTTTCGCAAAGCAGACGTCCCCAACGTTCTCCATACCAGGAGTGGCTCCGGCTCCCTACGACGGCAAGTTGGCAGGTATGCAGACAGGCAGGATCGCCGTCAATAAAAATAGCGCCGGGATAATCGTCAATAGCACGCAGCTGGGGAGGATAAATTTCACTATCCGCACACAGAAAATGGTGCTGCGGTAGTTCAAGCCAGCGTAACGTCTCATCAAGCACACCTGCTGGAAGCTGTAAAAAACGTTCAGCTTGCCGCGCGGTAAGACCAGCCTCCTGAAGGTGCGTGCGATTTATCTGAGGCTGGCGAATAAGCGAATTCGCCATGTTCAACATCGCCTCGCCATAAAGGTCGCCGACGTACATTAAACGTAACCAAATTTCGGTACGGGCCATCCTTTCCCTCCCCTGCCACAAGCAGTCTGAACAATCTTTGCGATTGGTCACTGATGCTGTCAATCAGGTGGGGATTTGTCTAGAATAGAGGTAATAATCTTTTCAACTCCTGAACACAACTCTGGATAATTATGTCAGTTTTGCAAGTGTTACATATTCCGGACGAGCGCCTTCGCAAAGTCGCAAAGCCGGTTGAAGAAGTGAATGCAGAAATTCAGCGTATCGTCGATGATATGTTCGAAACGATGTACGCGGAAGAAGGTATCGGTCTGGCCGCAACGCAGGTCGATATCCACCAGCGGATCATCGTGATTGATGTTTCGGAAAACCGCGACGAGCGCCTGGTACTCATTAACCCGGAATTGCTGGAGAAAAGTGGCGAAACGGGTATAGAAGAAGGCTGTCTGTCGATTCCGGAACAGCGTGCTTTAGTGCCGCGCGCCGAGAAAGTGAAAATCCGCGCGCTGGATCGCGACGGCAACCCGTTTGAGCTTGAAGCGGATGGTTTGCTGGCAATCTGCATTCAGCATGAGATGGATCACCTGGTCGGTAAACTGTTTATCGATTATTTGTCGCCGCTGAAGCAACAACGTATTCGTCAGAAAGTAGAAAAACTCGACCGCCTGAACGCCCGGGCTTAAAGGACAAGAACCAACGTGTCAGATTCACTACGTATTATTTTTGCGGGTACACCTGACTTCGCAGCGCGTCATCTCGACGCGCTGTTAACTTCTGGACATAACGTTGTCGGCGTATTTACCCAACCCGATCGTCCAGCAGGTCGCGGCAAAAAGTTGATGCCCAGCCCGGTAAAAGTGCTGGCGGAAGAAAAAGGCCTGCCCGTTTTCCAGCCCGTGTCGCTTCGTCCTCAGGAAAACCAGCATCTGGTTGCTGACTTACATGCCGACGTCATGGTTGTCGTAGCATATGGTCTGATTCTCCCAAAGGCAGTGCTGGATATGCCCCGTCTCGGATGTATCAACGTTCACGGTTCGCTGCTTCCACGCTGGCGCGGCGCGGCGCCTATTCAGCGCTCACTCTGGGCAGGCGATGCGGAAACCGGCGTCACAATTATGCAGATGGATGTAGGGCTGGATACCGGCGACATGCTGTATAAACTTGCGTGCCCGATTACCGCAGAAGATACCAGTGGCTCACTGTATAATAAGTTGGCTGAACTTGGCCCGCAGGGGTTAATTACCACACTAAAACAACTGGCGGACGGCACAGCGACGCCTGAAGCGCAGAATGAAGCGCTGGTCACTCATGCGGAAAAGCTCAGTAAAGAAGAAGCGCGTATTGACTGGTCTCTCTCCGCAGCACAGCTGGAGCGTTGCATTCGCGCCTTTAATCCATGGCCAATGAGCTGGCTGGAAATCGACGGCCAGCCGGTAAAAGTCTGGCAGGCGTCCGTCATTGAGGACGCCACGCAGTCGCTGCCGGGAACTATTCTGGCCGCGACGAAACAGGGCATTCAGGTTGCAACAGGCAAGGGGATATTAAATTTGCTTTCGCTTCAGCCTGCCGGCAAAAAAGCGATGAGCGCCCAGGATCTGTTAAATTCACGCCGGGAATGGTTTATTCCTGGTAACCGTCTTGCCTGACGGTCACGTCTTTATAAGCCCGGTGTTACCGGGCATTTTTATTTTATACATATGAAAAAACAAAACAATTTACGTAGTCTGGCAGCACAGGCCGTTGAACAGGTCGTCGAGCAGGGACAATCATTAAGTAATGTGCTCCCGCCGCTGCAACAAAAAGTCGCCGATAAAGACAAAGCGCTACTTCAGGAGCTGTGCTTTGGCGTCCTGCGCACCCTTTCACAGCTGGAATGGCTGATCAATAAGCTGATGTCTCGTCCAATGACCGACAAGCAGCGTACAGTGCATTACTTAATTATGGTCGGCTTTTATCAGTTGCTGTACACCCGCGTTCCTCCCCATGCGGCGCTGGCTGAAACCGTTGAAGGCGCGGTCTCCATCAAACGTCCGCAGTTGAAAGGGTTAATTAACGGCGTCCTGCGCCAGTTCCAGCGCCAGCAGGAAACGTTGCTTAATGAGTTTGCGACCAGCGATGCGCGCTTTTTACATCCAGGTTGGCTGGTAAAGCGTTTGCAAAATGCTTACCCCACACAGTGGCAACACATTATTGAAGCGAATAACCAGCGTCCACCGATGTGGCTACGTGTAAATCGTACACACCACACCCGCGACGGTTGGCTTGGCTTACTTGAAGACGCAGGCATGAAGGGATATCCCCATCCCGATTATCCCGACGCTGTACGTCTGGAAACGCCAGCTCCGGTACATGCTTTACCCGGTTTTGCTGAGGGTTGGGTAACTGTCCAGGATGCCTCTGCGCAGGGATGTGCGGTTTTTCTCGCTCCTCAGAACGGTGAGCACATTTTAGACTTGTGCGCCGCGCCCGGCGGTAAAACCACGCATATTCTCGAAGTGGCCCCCGAAGCAGACGTGTTGGCGGTTGATATTGATGAACAACGACTCTCCCGCGTTTACGACAACCTAAAGCGTCTTGGGATGAAAGCGACAGTTAAACAAGGGGATGGACGTTATCCCGCCCAATGGTGCGGCGAGCAGCAGTTTGACCGTATTCTGCTGGATGCGCCCTGCTCCGCAACCGGCGTCATTCGCCGTCATCCAGATATCAAATGGCTGCGTCGCGATCGCGATATCGCGGAACTGGCGCAATTACAGGCGGAAATTCTTGATGCCGTCTGGCCGCGCCTGAAGCCCGGCGGGACGCTGGTTTACGCCACCTGTTCCGTACTGCCGGAAGAAAACCGCGATCAGATCAAAACCTTTTTACAACGCACTACCGATGCCGCGCTCAGCGAAACGGGAACACCTGATCAGCCAGGACAACAGAATCTGCCGGGCGGCGAAGAAGGTGATGGGTTCTTTTACGCTAAGCTAATCAAGAAGTGATGAGATAACGGGCCACGACTGATGAAAATTATCATACTGGGCGCAGGGCAAGTTGGCGGAACACTGGCGGAAAACCTGGTCGGCGAAAACAACGACATCACGGTGGTTGATACCAACAGCGAACGGTTACGCAGTTTGCAAGATAAGTTCGATCTACGCGTAGTTCAGGGGCATGGTTCGCATCCCCGCGTGTTGCGCGAAGCGGGCGCTGACGATGCGGATATGCTGGTCGCTGTCACCAGTTCAGATGAAACTAATATGGTTGCCTGTCAGGTAGCCTATTCACTCTTCAACACTCCAAACCGTATCGCCCGCATTCGCTCCCCGGACTATGTTCGCGATGCGGATAAACTCTTTCATTCTGAAGCGGTTCCGATTGATCATCTGATCGCGCCGGAGCAGTTGGTTATCGATAATATTTATCGTCTGATCGAGTATCCGGGAGCATTACAGGTTGTAAACTTTGCCGAAGGGAAAGTCAGTCTGGCAGTAGTTAAAGCCTACTATGGCGGTCCACTAATAGGTAACGCGCTCTCGACAATGCGAGAACATATGCCGCATATCGATACTCGCGTTGCCGCAATTTTCCGTCATGACAGACCAATCCGTCCTCAGGGCTCGACTATCGTGGAAGCAGGGGATGAAGTCTTCTTTATTGCGGCTTCACAGCATATCCGTGCAGTAATGAGCGAATTACAGCGTCTGGAAAAACCCTACAAGCGCATCATGCTGGTGGGCGGCGGCAATATCGGCGCCGGGCTGGCAAGGCGTCTGGAAAAAGACTATAGCGTTAAATTGATCGAACGCGATCAACAACGCGCCGCAGAACTGGCTGAGAAGCTGCAAAACACGATCGTCTTTTTTGGCGACGCTTCCGATCAGGAATTGCTGGCGGAGGAGCATATTGATCAGGTCGATCTCTTTATCGCGGTCACTAACGATGATGAAGCCAATATCATGTCCGCGATGTTGGCCAAGCGGATGGGCGCCAAGAAAGTCATGGTGCTAATTCAGCGTCGAGCTTATGTCGATCTTGTGCAGGGTAGCGTTATAGATATTGCGATTTCTCCGCAGCAGGCCACCATCTCTGCATTACTGAGCCATGTGCGTAAAGCGGATATCGTCGGCGTTTCCTCACTACGTCGCGGGGTTGCCGAAGCCATCGAAGCCGTCGCGCACGGCGATGAAAGCACTTCCCGCGTGGTTGGCCGCGTCATTGACGAAATTAAACTGCCGCCAGGCACCATTATTGGCGCGGTCGTTCGCGGTAATGATGTCATGATTGCTAATGACAATTTGCGCATTGAACAAGGCGATCACGTCATTATGTTTTTGACCGATAAAAAGTTTATTACCGACGTCGAACGTCTGTTCCAGCCAAGTCCTTTCTTCCTCTAATTTAAGGGGCGCTCATTCAGCGCCCTTTTTAATTCCCTTTATTTATCAAGGTTTAATTTATTTCGCTAAACAGAAGCCGTAAATGGAAAATGCCTTAGCATTTGTTAAACTTATAACGTCAGCTGCATAGGGAGAATAAAAATGAGTTTTATTAAAGAATTTCGCGAATTCGCGATGCGCGGGAATGTTGTGGATTTGGCAGTGGGTGTCATTATTGGCGCGGCATTCGGTAAGATTGTTTCTTCACTGGTTGCCGATATCATTATGCCGCCGTTGGGATTGTTAATCGGCGGGATCGACTTTAAACAATTTGCTTTTACGTTACGCGAAGCGCAGGGAGATATTCCGGCGGTCGTCATGCATTACGGCGTGTTTATCCAGAACGTATTTGATTTTGTGATTGTGGCCTTTGCTATCTTTGTTGCCATTAAGCTTATCAACAGACTCAACCGTAAAAAAGCAGAAGAGCCGGCAGCTCCGCCAGCGCCTTCTAAAGAGGAAGTGTTATTGGGCGAAATCCGCGATCTGCTGAAAGAACAAAATAACCGTTCTTAATAAGCAGAAGGCCAGTGGTAAAAAAGTCACTTACTTTCTTGCCACTGGCCTCCCAGTTCCCTCGATTACCGTGTTTACCTTTACGCAGATAACTTCCTTTGCCTTTCTTATTTTTTTCAACGCGCTGCCTGAAAAGGGGATCGTGTAACAATGCCTCGATGGCATTGTCCTTTATCTGCCCTTTCTTATGTTGATAACGACTCATAATGTCTCCCGATTGTATAAATTAACGGCGCGAGTGTAGCCCCGCCGGTTCAATAAATCAACATCCTGATTTCGCTCCACTGGCCCCCTGTTCCAGGGCTTCCAGAATGGAACAATAGACGCTACTGTGGGCCGTTCCGCAACAAGCATCATTAAGCCTTTGTAACGAACGCTGCATTGTTTGCAGTTCCGCAATCCTGGCTTCAACCTCCTGCAATCGCTCTTGCACAATACTTTTTGACTCCTGACAGGTATGGTGCTCAGGATCAATTCGGATCGATAAAAGCTCGCGGATCGAGTCGAGCGTGAAACCCAACTGTCGCGCATAACGAATAAACTTGAGACGCTGCAGATCGTTTTCGGTATACAGACGAAACCCGCCTTCAGTACGTACCTCATGATCCATCATCTGCTGTTTTTCATAGTAGCGAATGGTATCAGGCGTTACGTCTGCCAGCTTTGCCAGCTCACCAATGCGATACATACAAGCTCCGTTAATTATCGTTGATTTTATGCAGCAGTTTTTCTGCATACTCACCGTGTAAAAAGTCGGTACTCAACCCAGCCTGCCGAAGTTTTAGTTCAAGCAGGGAGAGCTGGCGACTAACCTGATGGTATCGAGGGTCATCTTCCCGGATACTGTTGAGGATATCAAGTAACTGAATAGCGTCTCTGCGCTGCTCCAGTTCAGGGGGAAGACAGCCCGCATTCTTGAGTAAGCGATAACCCGCACGAAGTTCCGCCGGCACATGAGAATCATCATCCAGAATAAGCGGCTCGCCACGGCCAGGCAAATTATCAAACTCGCCTTTACGCTGTGCCTCGATAATATGACGCTCTGCCCACTGGTCAAGTAACCACATACGTCGCTCCAGGGATTGAACGAAAAGAATACAATTATTGTAGATATGTGGGGTTCAGGAGGATATAAAAAAACCCGCCGAAGCGGGTTTTTTTACGTTACTACAGATTACTCTGCAGCAGCTTCTGTTTTCTCTGAACGATCAACCAGCTCGATGTATGCCATCGGCGCGTTGTCGCCTGCACGGAAGCCACACTTCAGAATGCGAGTGTAACCACCGGCGCGGCTCGCGAAACGCGGGCCCAGCTCGTTAAACAGTTTTGCCACGATCTCGTTATCACGAGTACGGGCGAATGCCAGACGACGATTAGCAACGCTATCAGTCTTGGCAAGAGTAATCAGCGGCTCAACTACGCGACGCAGCTCTTTCGCTTTAGGCAGGGTCGTCTTGATGATTTCATGACGAACCAGTGAACCTGCCATGTTGCGGAACATAGCCTGGCGATGGCTGCTGTTGCGGTTCAGTTGACGACCACTCTTACGATGGCGCATGACCTTATCCTTCTCAGTAAAACCTTAACCTGTGATCCGGTTACTCGTCAGCGATGCTTGCCGGTGGCCAGTTTTCCAGGCGCATACCCAGAGACAGTCCACGGGAAGCCAGCACGTCTTTAATCTCGGTAAGAGATTTTTTACCCAGGTTAGGCGTCTTAAGAAGCTCAACCTCGGTACGCTGTACCAGATCACCGATATAGTGGATAGCTTCTGCCTTGAGGCAGTTAGCAGAGCGGACAGTCAATTCCAGATCGTCAACAGGGCGCAGCAGGATCGGATCGAATTCTGGTTTCTCTTCTTTCACTTCCGGTTGACGTACATCACGTAAATCAACGAAAGCTTCCAGTTGTTCAGCCAGGATGGTTGCCGCACGACGAATCGCCTCTTCAGGATCGATTGTGCCGTTGGTTTCCATTTCGATGACCAGCTTGTCCAGGTCGGTACGCTGTTCTACACGCGCTGCTTCAACATTGTAGGCAATACGCTCTACAGGGCTGTAGCAGGCGTCGACCAGCAGACGGCCGATTGGGCGCTCATCTTCTTCCGAATGAATTCGGGTAGAAGCCGGCACATAACCACGACCGCGCTGAACTTTGATACGCATACTAATAGACGCGTTTTCATCGGTCAGGTGGCAGATCACGTGCTGCGGCTTGACGATTTCGACATCCCCATCATGGGTGATATCGGCTGCAGTCACAGGGCCAATGCCAGATTTATTCAAGGTAAGAATAACTTCATCTTTACCCTGAACTCTCACCGCCAGCCCTTTCAGGTTGAGCAGGATTTCCAGGATGTCTTCCTGAACGCCTTCTTTGGTGCTGTACTCATGTAGTACACCATCAATCTCAACCTCGGTCACCGCGCAACCCGGCATCGATGAGAGCAGAATACGGCGCAGTGCGTTACCCAGAGTATGGCCGAAGCCACGCTCTAAAGGCTCAAGGGTCACCTTGGCGTGCGTCGAACTCACTTGCTCGATATCTACCAGGCGCGGTTTTAGAAACTCTGTCACAGAACCCTGCATTGTGTCCTCTCTTTGGTACTAAGCTTTACTTGGAGTAAAGCTCGACGATCAGGTGTTCGTTAATGTCCGCAGACAGATCAGAACGCTCAGGCTTACGCTTGTACGTACCTTCCATCTTGCCAGCATCAACTTCCAGCCAGGTTGGCTTTTCACGCTGCTCAGCCAGCTCCAGAGCGGCTTTCACGCGAGACTGCTTCTTCGCTTTCTCACGAATGCTAACAACGTCATTCGGACTAACCTGATAAGAAGCGATGTTAACAACACGACCGTTTACCATAATTGCTTTATGGCTAACCAGCTGACGTGCTTCTGCACGAGTGGCGCCGAAGCCCATACGGTATACAACGTTGTCCAGACGACCTTCCAGCAGAGCCAACAGGTTTTCACCGGTGTTGCCTTTCAGACGTGCTGCTTCTTTGTAGTAGTTACGGAACTGACGCTCCAGCACACCGTAAATGCGGCGAACTTTTTGCTTTTCACGCAACTGCACACCATAGTCAGACAGACGCGGCTTACGCGCACCGTGCTGGCCAGGAGCTTGTTCAATTTTACACTTGGTATCGATCGCGCGAACGCCAGACTTAAGGAATAAGTCGGTGCCCTCACGACGGCTCAGCTTGAGCTTAGGACCCAAATATCTTGCCATTTTCTTTCTCCAACTAACCTGGAAAACGAAGCGTTATACGCGACGTTTTTTCGGCGGACGACAACCGTTATGAGGGATCGGAGTCACATCAGTAATATTAGTGATGCGGAAACCAGCGGCGTTCAGAGCACGAATAGTAGATTCGCGGCCTGGACCCGGACCTTTAACCATAACTTCCAGATTCTTGATACCGTATTCTTTCACGGCGTCAGCGCAACGCTCTGCTGCAACCTGAGCTGCAAACGGAGTGGATTTGCGAGAACCACGGAAACCGGAACCACCGGCTGTTGCCCAACCCAGCGCATTACCCTGACGATCGGTAATAGTCACGATGGTGTTGTTGAAAGAAGCATGGATATGAGCCACGCCGTCAGAGACTTGTTTTCTTACACGTTTACGTGCGCGAACTGGTGCCTTTGCCATTATTCAATCACCCCGATTATTTCTTGATCGGTTTGCGCGGACCCTTACGGGTACGAGCGTTGGTCTTGGTACGCTGACCGCGAACCGGGAGACCACGACGATGACGCAAACCGCGATAGCAACCAAGATCCATCAGGCGCTTGATGCTCATGCTGATTTCACGGCGCAGATCACCTTCAACGACAAATTTGGCAACTTCGTCACGCAGCGTGTCGATTTGTTCTTCAGACAGCTCACTGATCTTAACATTTTCAGCGATACCCGCTGCAGCCAGGATGGCTTTAGAACGGGTCTTGCCGACACCGTAGATCGAAGTTAACGCGATCACGGCGTGTTTCTGATCAGGAATGTTAATGCCTGCTATACGGGCCACTATGCACTCCTACTATTTAATATGTACGTACCATGCTGAAAAGCCCGTTTTCAGGATACTCAAATGGAAACGTACAGACATACAAAAGATTGGCTGGCTAATCTAGCCAGCTCAACCCAACTTTGCAAGAAAAATATGCGAAAAAATCAGCCTTGGCGCTGTTTATGCTTCGGCTCGGCACTGCAAATCACACGGATGACACCATCACGCTTAACGATTTTGCAGTTACGGCATAATTTCTTGACGGAAGCACGAACTTTCATTTTTACTCTCCGTAACTTCTCAGGCGACCAATTAACGGCCGTAGCCTTTCAGGTTCGCCTTCTTCAATGCAGACTCATACTGACTGGACATCATCAGAGTTTGCACTTGAGCCATAAAGTCCATAATCACGACAACAACGATAAGCAGTGAGGTCCCACCGAAGTAGAACGGCACTTTCATTGCATCACGCATGAACTCCGGGATCAGGCAGATAAAGGTAATATACAGCGCACCAACCAGGGTCAGGCGGGTCATTACTTTATCGATATACTTCGCCGTTTGCTCTCCCGGACGAATTCCTGGTACAAATGCACCGGACTTCTTCAGGTTATCTGCTGTTTCACGCGGGTTGAAAACCAACGCCGTGTAGAAGAAACAGAAGAAGATGATTGCAGACGCATAGAGTAACACATAAAGCGGTTGCCCAGGCTGCAAATACAGCGAAATTGTTGTCAGCCAGTTCCAACCAGTACCGCCCCCGAACCATGACGCGATGGTCGCCGGGAACAGAATAATACTGGAAGCGAAGATTGCCGGGATTACCCCCGCCATATTCACTTTCAGCGGTAAATGTGTGCTCTGTGCAGCATAGACACGACGACCTTGCTGACGTTTGGCGTAGTTTACCACAATACGGCGTTGACCACGTTCAACGAATACTACAAAGAACGTCACTGCAAATACTAATACTGCAACCAACAGCAACACGAGGAAGTGCAGGTCGCCTTGACGCGCTTGCTCGATAGTATGGGCAATGGCTGGCGGGAGTCCCGCAACGATACCAGCGAAGATGATGATTGAGATACCGTTACCGATACCGCGCTCAGTAATCTGTTCGCCGAGCCACATCAGGAACATCGTCCCTGTAACCAGACTTACAACAGCGGTGAAATAGAATGCAAAGCCTGGATTCATCACCAGGCCCTGCATACCAGGCATATTCGGCAAACCGGTAGCAATACCGATCGACTGGAATATCGCCAGCACCAGAGTACCGTAACGGGTGTACTGGCTGATCTTACGACGACCAGACTCCCCTTCTTTCTTAATTTCTGCGAGCGTTGGATGAACCACCGTCAACAGCTGGATAATGATCGACGCCGAAATATACGGCATGATCCCCAGGGCAAAGATAGAAGCACGGCTGAGAGCACCACCAGAGAACATGTTAAACATTTCAATGATGGTGCCTCGCTGTTGCTCAAGCAGTTTGGCAAGTACAGCGGCATCAATACCAGGGATCGGAATAAAAGAGCCAATACGGAACACAATCAGCGCGCCGATAACAAACAGCAGTCTGCGTTTCAGCTCACCTAAGCCACCTTTGGCACTTTGAAAATCTAATCCCGGTTGTTTAGCCATCTGCTACTTATTCCTCGATTTTACCGCCAGCAGCTTCGATAGCAGCACGAGCGCCTTTAGTAACACGCAGGCCACGAACAGTTACCGGAGTAGTGACTTCGCCAGCCAGGATCACTTTCGCGAACTCGATCTGGATACCGATAATGTTTGCCGCTTTCAGCGTGTTCAGGTCTACAACGCCGCCTTCTACTTTCGCCAGGTCAGACAGACGAACTTCGGCTGTAATCGCTGCTTTGCGAGAAGTGAAGCCGAATTTCGGCAGACGACGGTACAGAGGCATCTGACCACCCTCGAAACCGCGACGTACGCCACCGCCAGAACGAGACTTCTGACCTTTGTGACCACGACCACCGGTTTTACCGAGGCCAGAACCGATACCACGACCCAGGCGTTTACCCGCCTTTTTGGAGCCTTCGGCCGGAGACAGAGTATTTAAACGCATCTCTTACTCCTCAACTTTAACCATGAAGGAAACCGCGTTGACCATACCACGAACAGCAGGAGTATCCTCGCGCTCTACGGTGTGGCCAATACGACGCAGACCCAGGCCAAGCAGCGTTGCCTTGTGTTTCGGCAGACGACCGATTGCACTGCGGGTTTGAGTAATTTTAATAGTCTTTGCCATGGTTTATTTCCCCAGAATTTCTTCAACGGATTTACCACGCTTGGCAGCGACCATTTCTGGAGAATTCATATTTTCCAGGCCATCAATAGTTGCACGAACCACGTTGATCGGGTTGGTGGAACCGTATGCTTTAGCCAGAACGTTATGAACCCCAGCAACTTCCAGAACGGCGCGCATTGCACCACCGGCGATGATACCGGTACCTTCGGAAGCTGGCTGCATGAATACACGAGACCCCGTGTGAACACCTTTAACCGGGTGCTGCAGGGTGCCGTTGTTCAGCGCGACGTTAATCATATTGCGACGGGCTTTTTCCATCGCTTTCTGGATCGCTGCTGGAACTTCACGCGCTTTACCGTAACCAAAACCTACGCGACCGTTACCATCGCCTACTACAGTCAGAGCTGTGAAGGAGAAAATACGACCACCTTTAACGGTTTTAGATACGCGGTTTACCGCGATCAGCTTTTCCTGCAGTTCGCCAGCTTGTTTTTCGATGTGAGCCATCTTACACCTCTACCTTAGAACTGAAGGCCAGCTTCACGGGCAGCATCTGCCAGTGCCTGGACACGACCATGATATTGGAACCCGGAACGGTCAAAGGACACATCTTTGATGCCTTTTTCCAGAGCGCGTTCAGCGACAGCTTTACCCACAGCTGCAGCCGCGTCTTTGTTACCGGTGTACTTCAGTTGTTCAGCGATAGCTTTTTCTACAGTAGAAGCAGCTACCAGAACTTCAGAACCGTTCGGTGCAATTACCTGTGCGTAAATATGACGCGGGGTACGATGTACCACCAGGCGAGTTGCGCCCAGCTCTTTGAGCTTGCGGCGTGCGCGGGTCGCACGACGGATACGAGCAGATTTCTTATCCATAGTGTTACCTTACTTCTTCTTAGCCTCTTTGGTACGCACGACTTCGTCGGCGTAACGAACACCCTTGCCTTTGTAAGGCTCAGGACGACGGTAGGCGCGCAGATCTGCTGCAACCTGGCCGATCACCTGCTTATCAGCGCCTTTCAGCACGATTTCAGTTTGAGTCGGACATTCAGCAGTGATACCTGCCGGCAGCTGATGGTCAACCGGGTGAGAGAAACCTAAAGACAGGTTTACTACATTCCCTTTAACCGCTGCACGATAACCTACACCAACCAGCTGCAGCTTCTTAGTGAAGCCTTCGGTAACACCGATAACCATTGAGTTCAGCAGGGCACGCGCGGTACCAGCCTGTGCCCAACCATCTGCGTAACCATCACGCGGACCGAAGGTCAGTGCATTATCTGCATGTTTAACTTCAACAGCATCGTTGAGAGTACGAGTCAGCTCGCCGTTTTTACCTTTGATCGTAATAACCTGACCGTTGATTTTGACATCAACGCCGGCAGGAACAACGACCGGTGCTTTAGCAACACGAGACATTTTTTCCTCCGATTAGGCTACGTAGCAGATAATTTCGCCACCAAGACCAGCCTGGCGCGCTGCACGATCAGTCATAACACCTTTAGAGGTAGAAACAACTGCGATACCCAGACCGGCCATAACTTTCGGCAGCTCATCTTTACGTTTGTAGATGCGCAGACCTGGGCGGCTGACACGCTGAATGCTTTCTACAACAGCTTTACCCTGGAAATACTTAAGAGTCAGTTCCAGTTCCGGCTTGGTGTCGCCTTCAACTTTAAAATCTTCAATAAAACCTTCTTCCTTCAGCACGTTGGCAATTGCCACTTTCAGCTTGGAGGAAGGCATGGTGACCGCAGCTTTGTTCGCGGCCTGACCGTTACGGATACGGGTCAGCATATCCGCGATCGGATCTTGCATGCTCATCTGTCTTTACTCCCGTGATTCAATTGGTGACAATTACCAGCTAGCCTTTTTCAGACCCGGAATTTCACCGCGCATAGCGGCTTCACGGACCTTAATACGGCTCAACCCGAACTTCCGCAGGAAAGCGTGCGGACGACCAGTTTGACGGCAGCGGTTACGCTGACGTGACGGGCTGGAATCACGCGGCAGAGTCTGCAGCTTAAGAACCGCATTCCAACGATCTTCGTCGGTTGCGTTCACATCAGAGATGATCGCTTTCAGTTCAGCGCGTTTCGCGAAGTATTTATCAGCTAAAGCTACGCGTTTTACTTCGCGTGCTTTCATTGATTGCTTAGCCATTTAGTAACCCTACCTTACTTGCGGAACGGGAAGTCAAAGGCAGCCAGCAGAGCACGGCCTTCTTCGTCAGATTTCGCAGTAGTGGTAATGGTAATATCCAAACCACGAACGCGGTCGACTTTATCGTAGTCGATTTCTGGGAAGATGATCTGCTCACGGACACCCATGCTGTAATTACCACGACCGTCGAATGACTTAGCGGACAAGCCACGGAAGTCACGGATACGAGGAACAGCAATAGTGATCAGGCGCTCAAAGAACTCCCACATGCGTTCGCCACGCAGAGTTACTTTACAGCCGATCGGATAGCCCTGACGGATTTTGAAGCCTGCAACAGATTTGCGTGCTTTGGTGATCAACGGTTTTTGACCGGAGATTGCTGTCAGGTCTGCTGCTGCGTTATCCAGCAGTTTCTTGTCAGCGATCGCTTCACCAACACCCATGTTCAGGGTGATCTTCTCGACCCGAGGGACTTGCATGACAGAATTGTAGTTAAACTCAGTCATGAGTTTGTTAACTACTTCGTCTTTGTAGTAATCATGCAGTTTCGCCATCGTACTACTCCAAATTACTTGATAGTTTCGCTGTTAGACTTGAAGAAACGGACTTTTTTGCCGTCTTCGAATCTAAAGCCTACACGGTCAGCCTTGCCGGTTGCCGCATTGAAGATTGCAACGTTAGAAACCTGAATTGCAGCTTCTTTTTCAACGATGCCGCCCGGTTGGTTCAGAGCCGGAACCGGCTTCTGGTGTTTCTTAACCAGGTTGATACCTTCAACAATGACCTTGCCGGAAGACAGGACATTCTTAACTTTACCGCGTTTACCTTTATCTTTACCGGTTAACACGATAACTTCGTCATCACGACGGATTTTCGCTGCCATGATTCGCTCCTTAGAGTACTTCTGGTGCCAGAGAGATAATTTTCATGAACTTCTCGTTACGAAGTTCACGAGTTACCGGCCCAAAAATACGCGTACCGATAGGCTGCTCGCTGTTATTGTTTAAAATAACGCATGCATTACCATCGAAGCGAATGACAGAACCGTCCGGGCGACGAACACCCTTCTTGGTGCGCACCACTACCGCCTTCAGCACATCACCTTTTTTGACCTTACCACGCGGAATCGCTTCTTTGATGGTGATCTTAATGATGTCGCCTACGCCTGCGTAGCGACGGTGCGAGCCACCCAGAACCTTGATACACATTACGCGACGTGCACCGGAGTTGTCGGCGACGTTCAGCATAGTCTGTTCTTGGATCATTTTAGTGCTCCGCTAATGTCAACTACTACTGAGACCCGAAAATCAGGTCGTTAAAAAAACCCCATATCGAGGGCGCGGCATTATAACACCGCAAATCAGATATGGGTAGAAAAAATAAACGGCCCATCGCTGAGCCGTTTATTCGTTGAGAATGCGTACTGTATTACAGAACCGCTTTCTCTACAACGCGAACCAGAGTCCAGGATTTGGTCTTGGACAGCGGACGGCATTCGCGGATTTCAACCACGTCGCCGATACCGCATTCGTTGTTCTCGTCATGTACGTGCATTTTGGTCGTACGCTTGATGAATTTACCGTAGATCGGGTGTTTCACAAAACGTTCGATAGCAACAACAATGGATTTCTCCATTTTGTCGCTAACCACGCGACCTTGCAGAGTACGGATTTTATCGGTCATTACGCACCCGCCTTCTCAGTCAGTAAAGTCTTAACGCGTGCGACATCACGACGCACTTGCTTCAACAGGTGAGACTGTTGCAGCTGGCCACTTGCAGCCTGCATACGCAGGTTGAACTGCTCACGCAGCAGGTTCAGTAGCTCGGTGTTCAGCTCTTCAACGCTCTTCTCACGCAGCTCTTTTGCTTTCATTACATCACCGTCTTAGTTACAAAGGTGGTTTTAATCGGCAGTTTCGCTGCTGCCAGCTTGAATGCTTCACGGGCCAGCTCTTCCGGTACGCCGTCCATTTCATACAGGACTTTACCCGGCTGAATCAAGGCAACCCAATACTCCACGTTACCTTTACCTTTACCCATACGCACTGCCAGCGGCTTTTCAGTGATCGGTTTGTCCGGGAATACACGGATCCAGATCTTACCTTGACGCTTAACTGCACGGGTCATAGCACGACGTGCTGCTTCGATCTGACGGGCAGTCAGACGACCACGGCCAACAGCTTTCAGGCCGAAGCTGCCGAAGCTAACATCCGCGCCTGCAGCCAGACCACGGTTGCGGCCTTTGTGCATTTTACGGAATTTTGTACGCTTTGGTTGTAACATCAGCGACGCTCCTTATTTACGGCCTTTACGCTGCTGCTTTTTCGGTTGAGCAGCCGGTTTTTCCGGTTGTTCAACAGCAGCCATACCACCCAGGATCTCGCCTTTGAAGATCCACACTTTAACGCCGATTACACCATAAGTGGTGTGCGCTTCAGAGGTGTTGTAGTCGATGTCAGCACGCAGAGTGTGCAGCGGTACGCGACCTTCGCGGTACCATTCGGTACGTGCGATTTCCGCGCCGCCCAGACGGCCGCTAACTTCAACTTTGATACCTTTAGCGCCCAGACGCATGGCGTTCTGTACAGCACGCTTCATCGCACGACGGAACATAACGCGACGTTCCAGCTGAGAAGTGATGCTGTCAGCAACCAGTTTAGCGTCCAGTTCAGGTTTACGAACTTCGGCGATGTTGATCTGTGCAGGAACGCCAGCGATATCCGCTACGACCTTACGCAGTTTTTCTACGTCTTCACCTTTTTTACCGATAACGATACCCGGGCGAGCGGTGTGAATAGTCACACGGATGCTCTTAGCCGGACGCTCGATAACGATACGAGATACAGACGCTTTAGCCAGTTCCTTCGTCAGGTACTGACGTACTTTAAAATCGCTGTCCAGGTTGTCAGCGAATTCTTTGGTGTTCGCAAACCAGGTAGAGTTCCATGGTTTTACAATACCCAGGCGAATACCATTAGGATGTACTTTCTGACCCATTGCTAGTCTCCAGAGTCTCAGCGATCGGACACAACCACAGTGATGTGGCTGGTGCGCTTCAGGATGCGATCTGCACGACCTTTTGCACGCGGCATAATGCGCTTCATGCTCGGGCCTTCGTCTACGAAAATTTTCGTAACTTTCAGATCGTCAATGTCAGCGCCATCGTTGTGTTCAGCGTTAGCAATGGCAGATTCCAGAACTTTCTTGACCAGTACAGCCGCTTTCTTGTTGGTGTAGGTCAGAATATCCAGAGCCTGCGACACTTTCTTACCGCGAATCAGGTCAGCAACAAGGCGAACCTTCTGAGCAGAAGAACGAGCATGGCGATGTTTAGCGATAGTTTCCATCTCTTCCTCCTACCTTATTTCTTCTTCGCTTTTTTATCAGCAGCGTGGCCGCGATAAGTACGAGTCGGTGCGAATTCACCCAGTTTGTGACCGACCATTTCGTCGGAAACAAATACCGGAACGTGCTGACGACCATTATGGACAGCGATGGTCAAACCGATCATGTTAGGAAAGATCGTTGAACGACGGGACCAGGTGCGCAGGGGCTTCTTGTCTCCGCTTTCCACCGCTTTCTCTACCTTCTTCAGCAAGTGCAGGTCAATAAAAGGACCTTTCTTGAGAGAACGTGGCATGGCTTATCCTCTAAAATTATTTGCTACGGCGACGTACGATGAATTTATCAGTACGCTTGTTGCTGCGGGTCTTCTTACCTTTGGTCTGAACGCCCCACGGAGTTACCGGGTGCTTACCAAAGTTACGACCTTCACCACCACCATGTGGGTGGTCTACTGGGTTCATCGCAGTACCGCGAACGGTAGGACGAACGCCACGCCAGCGTGCAGCACCTGCTTTACCCAGAACGCGCAGCATATGCTCAGCATTGCCAACTTCGCCCAGGGTTGCACGGCAGTCTGCTTCGACTTTACGCATTTCACCAGAACGCAGAC
Organism: Salmonella sp. NW722; assembly: GCF_051702785.1. Taxonomy (NCBI): domain Bacteria; kingdom Pseudomonadati; phylum Pseudomonadota; class Gammaproteobacteria; order Enterobacterales; family Enterobacteriaceae; genus Salmonella; species Salmonella sp. NW722. Next base: position 4,359 of record NZ_JAMMIN010000016.1, on the reverse strand, counting down.
GCAGGGTGACATAAGCGCCATCGCGAGCAACGATCTGAACGTAAGTACCAGCGGAACGCGCCAGCTGACCGCCTTTACCTGGTTTCATTTCTACGTTATGAACGGTAGAACCAACCGGGATATTGCGCATCGGCAGGGTGTTGCCTGCTTTGATTGCAGCATCAACGCCAGACTGAATCTGGTCGCCAGCTTTCAGGCCTTTCGGGGCCAGGATGTAACGGCGTTCGCCGTCTTTGTACAGAACCAGCGCGATGTTCGCGGAACGGTTCGGATCGTACTCAAGACGTTCAACAACTGCCGGGATACCGTCTTTGTTGCGTTTGAAGTCAACAATACGATAAGCCTGTTTGTGACCACCACCGATATGACGAGTGGTGATACGGCCATTGTTGTTACGACCACCGGATTTGCTGTTTTTTTCAACCAGCGGAGCAAAAGGTTTGCCCTTGTGCAGCTCTGGGTTGACCACTTTAACGACGTGGCGACGACCCGGAGATGTCGGTTTACATTTAACAACTGCCATTGTATTACTCCTCCGACTTACTCAGCGCCGCCGACGAAGTCCAGATTCTGGCCTTCTTTCAGGGTGACGTAAGCTTTTTTCCAGTCGCTACGACGACCGATACGCTGTCCGTGACGTTTAACTTTCCCTTTAACAACCAGGGTGTTAACGACTTCGACTTCGACTTCAAACAGTTTCTGCACAGCAGCTTTGATTTCTGCTTTGGTCGCGTCTTTAGCAACTTTGAGAACGATGGTGTTAGTTTTTTCCATCGCAGTAGACGCTTTTTCAGAAACGTGCGGTGCGCGCAGCACCTTCAGCAGACGTTCTTCACGAATCATGCCAGCATCTCCTCAACTTGCTTAACAGCATCAGCAGTCATTACGACTTTGTCGAAGGCGATCAGGCTAACCGGGTCGATACCAGTCGCATCGCGTACGTCAACCTTGTGCAGGTTACGTGCGGCCAGGAACAGGTTCTCGTCCAGCTCACCGGTGATGATCAGCACATCTTCCAGAGCCATGTCTTTCAGTTTCTGTGCCAGCAGCTTAGTTTTCGGCGCTTCTACAGAGAACTTCTCGACAACGATCAGACGATCCTGACGTACCAGTTCGGACAGGATGCTTTTCAGCGCGCCGCGGTACATCTTCTTGTTAACTTTTTGACTGTGGTCCTGCGGACGAGCAGCGAAGGTCACGCCACCGGAACGCCAGATCGGGCTCTTGATAGAACCTGAACGCGCACGGCCAGTGCCTTTCTGGCGCCACGGTTTTTTACCGGAACCAGTTACTTCAGCACGAGTCTTCTGAGCACGAGTACCCTGACGAGCACCAGCTGCATAAGCAACAACAACCTGGTGAACCAGCGCTTCGTTGAAATCACGACCGAAGGTAGTTTCGGAAACAGTCAGCGCGCTCTGCGCGTCTTTCAATACTAATTCCATTGCTATCCCCTTACGCCTTCACAGCTGGTTTAACGATCAGGTCGCAACCGGTTGCACCCGGAACACCACCCTTAACCAGCAGCAGGTTGCGCTCAGCGTCAACGCGTACTACGTCAAGGCTCTGAACGGTTACGCGCTCATTACCCATCTGACCTGCCATTTTCTTGCCTTTGAACACTTTGCCCGGAGTCTGGTTCTGACCGATAGAACCCGGAACGCGGTGAGACAAGGAGTTACCGTGAGTAGCGTCCTGGGTACGGAAGTTCCAGCGCTTAACGGTACCAGCGAAACCTTTACCTTTAGAGGTACCGGTTACGTCAACTTTTTTAACGTCAGCAAACAGTTCAACGCTGATGCTCTGACCTACGGTGTATTCTTCGCCTTCAGCCAGACGGAATTCCCACAGACCACGGCCAGCTTCTACGCCAGCTTTAGCAAAGTGACCCGCTTCCGGCTTGGTGACACGGTTAGCTTTTTTAGCACCCGTAGTAACCTGAACAGCGCGGTAGCCATCGTTAGCCAGGTCTTTAACCTGAGTAACACGGTTTGCTTCAACTTCGATTACGGTTACTGGGATAGAGACGCCATCTTCAGTGAAGATGCGGGTCATACCCACTTTTTTACCGACTAAACCAATCATTGTATCAACCTCTCAATCGCTCGATGACCTGATTAACCCAGGCTGATCTGCACGTCTACACCGGCAGCCAGGTCCAGACGCATCAGAGCATCAACGGTTTTCTCGGTTGGCTCAACGATGTCAACCAGACGCTTGTGAGTGCGAATTTCGTACTGATCGCGCGCATCTTTGTTAACGTGCGGAGAGATCAGAACGGTAAAGCGCTCTTTGCGGGTCGGCAGCGGGATCGGACCGCGAACCTGCGCACCAGTGCGCTTGGCAGTCTCGACGATTTCCGCGGTTGATTGATCGATCAGACGATGATCAAACGCTTTCAGGCGGATACGGATTCTTTGGTTCTGCATGAGACCAGAGCTCCAATTATTTTATAAACGAAAATGATTACTCCTCACACCCATTACGATTGATGGGAGAGTGTAACCGTTCTTACGTAGCTCCCCGATTGGGAGCATTGTTAAATAGCCAAATCGGCTATTCGAGGTTCAAATCGAACCTGCCGTCAATTACGACAAGCCCGCGCATTATACGTAAATCTCAGCCTGACGCAAGTGTCGGATAGAAATTAAGCGCTTTATTCTTATGCGAGCATGATTCCAGATGGTACGCATGGGATGGCAACGCGTATCTTTTCTTTGGAAGGCATCAGGCAAACCTGGCAATACGTCGTTGTCGCTGTCGCATAAATCTATAAAGGTGAGCACAAGCCTTGACGAGGATTTGCTTATGTTTGTTGCCCTCCCCTTTCTCATTTTTTATGCGTCGTTCTCTTTATTACTTGGCATATACGACGCGCGTACCGGTCTGTTGCCTGACCGGTTTACCTGTCCATTACTGTGGGGGGGTCTGCTTTATCACCAGATTTGCCTGCCGGAGCGTTTACCGGATGCGCTTTGGGGTGCTATCGCCGGCTATGGCGGATTCGCGTTAATTTACTGGGGCTATCGCCTGCGTTATCAGAAAGAGGGGCTTGGATATGGCGACGTCAAGTACCTTGCTGCCTTAGGGGCGTGGCATTGTTGGGAAACACTGCCGTTACTGGTTTTCCTTGCCGCCATGTTGGCCTGTGGCGGGTTTGGCGTCGCGCTACTGGTGAGAGGTAAATCGGCATTAATAAACCCGCTACCTTTTGGGCCATGGCTGGCGGTGGCGGGTTTCATAACAGGTTGGAAAGTTTTCTTTCCAGACGGTTAATCGGTAACCTTAATTTGTGATTGCAGATAATTTTGCATACCAAGTTTGGCAATCAAATCCAGCTCAGTTTCCAGCCAGTCGATGTGGCCTTCCTCGTCGGCAAGAATTTCAATCATCATATCCCGGCTGACATAATCATGAACGCTATCGGCATAGGCTATTGCCTCACGTAGATCTTTTGCGCCTTCCAGTTCGAGCCGGAGATCCGATCGTAGCATCTCTTCGACATCTTCACCGATGCCCAGCTTACCCAGATCCTGTAGGTTCGGTATGCCTTCCAGAAATAAAATACGCTCAATATACTTATCGGCATGTTTCATCTCATCAATGGATTCATGGTACTCAACATCATTAAGCCGGGTCAGCCCCCAGTTTTTGAACATACGGGCATGAAGAAAATACTGATTAATTGCGACAAGCTCATTTCCCAATAGTTTATTGAGATAATTTATGATTTTAACATCACCTTTCATTTTATAGTCCCTCCGCTTCCACTCTCTAGAGCGTAGATGGGGCTACAGGGATGTCAAAAAAAAGAGTGTGACTCAGGCGATCTCTTTAAATTCCGGCATTTGCGTTAACTCATCCTGCATCACTTCTCGCGCGGCGCGAATACACTTACCACATTGATTTCCCACAGGAATAAATTTACGCAACTGTTGAAATGACTGTGGATGAAATTGTCGTACAGCCTGGCGGATTTTTTTATCGCTTATACCATTACACAAACAAACGTACATGATCGCTCCCGTTCAATTTCCGCACAAAGTGTAAATGAGAATGGTTATGATTACAATAGCACAAAGCGATTTACGCCACGGGAGAAGCGTTAAAAAAGGCAAATAAATATAACAGCGGCTAAATAGCAGGCAACAAAAAGGGCGCCGAAGCGCCCTCTTCAATTCAAAACTAATTAACGAGTAATTAGCCCAGAACTTTAGCAACAACGCCCGCGCCAACGGTACGGCCGCCTTCACGGATTGCGAAACGCAGACCGTCGTCCATCGCGATCGGGTGGATCAGGGTAACAACCATTTTGATGTTGTCGCCCGGCATTACCATCTCTACGCCTTCCGGCAGTTC
>NZ_JAMMIN010000015.1:0-32382 GCF_051702785.1 Salmonella sp. NW722 | reverse complement strand
GAACTGCCGGAAGGCGTAGAGATGGTAATGCCGGGCGACAACATCAAAATGGTTGTTACCCTGATCCACCCGATCGCAATGGACGACGGTCTGCGTTTCGCAATCCGTGAAGGCGGCCGTACCGTTGGCGCGGGCGTTGTTGCTAAAGTTCTCGGCTAATCGCTGATAACATTTGACGCAATGCGCAATAAAAGGGCATCATTTGATGCCCTTTTTGCACGCTTTCACACCAGAACCTGGCTCATCAGTGATTTTATTTGTCATAATCATTGCTGAGACAGGCTCTGTAGAGGGCGTATAATCCGAAAGGCGAATAAGCGTTTCGATTTGGATTGCCTCGCGATTGCGGGGTGAAAATGTTTGTAGAATACTTCTGACAGGTTGGTTTATGAGTGCGAATACCGAAGCTCAAGGGAGCGGGCGCGGCCTGGAAGCGATGAAGTGGATAGTTGTTGCCATATTGCTGATCGTCGCAATCGTCGGCAACTACCTCTATCGCGACATGATGCTGCCGCTGCGTGCGCTGGCCGTAGTAATTCTGATTGCTGCAGCGGGTGGTGTCGCGCTGTTGACGACAAAAGGTAAAGCAACCGTTGCTTTTGCCCGTGAAGCGAGAACCGAAGTCCGTAAGGTCATTTGGCCGACTCGCCAGGAAACGCTGCACACCACGCTGATCGTCGCTGCGGTTACCGCAGTTATGTCACTGATCCTGTGGGGACTGGATGGTATTCTGGTTCGCCTGGTATCCTTTATCACTGGCCTGAGGTTCTGAGATGTCTGAAGCACCTAAAAAGCGCTGGTACGTCGTTCAGGCGTTTTCCGGTTTTGAAGGCCGCGTAGCCACATCGCTGCGCGAGCATATCAAATTACACAATATGGAAGAGCTGTTTGGCGAAGTCATGGTGCCGACTGAAGAAGTCGTTGAGATCCGTGGCGGCCAGCGTCGCAAAAGCGAACGCAAATTCTTCCCGGGTTACGTTCTGGTCCAGATGGTCATGAACGACGCAAGCTGGCACCTGGTGCGTAGCGTGCCGCGTGTGATGGGCTTTATCGGCGGTACCTCTGACCGTCCGGCGCCGATCAGCGACAAAGAAGTCGATGCGATCATGAACCGCCTGCAGCAGGTTGGCGATAAGCCGCGGCCGAAAACTCTGTTTGAACCGGGTGAAATGGTTCGTGTTAACGACGGTCCGTTCGCAGACTTTAACGGCGTTGTCGAAGAAGTCGATTATGAGAAGTCTCGCCTGAAAGTGTCTGTTTCTATCTTCGGTCGTGCGACCCCGGTAGAGCTGGACTTCAGCCAGGTTGAGAAAGCGTAAGGCTGCGATCAAAAAAGCAGCGATCTAATCGTTGCATAGGGCGCGAAATTGACATACAATTTCGCGCCTTTTGTTTTTATGGGCCTTATGCCCATAAAGCGATATTTATCACGGGGAGCTTCTTTGAAGCGATACTACCCAATTCGAGGAATTTAGAATGGCTAAGAAAGTACAAGCCTACGTCAAGCTGCAGGTTGCAGCTGGTATGGCGAACCCGAGTCCGCCGGTTGGTCCAGCACTGGGTCAGCAAGGTGTGAACATCATGGAATTCTGCAAAGCGTTCAACGCAAAAACGGATTCCATCGAAAAAGGTCTGCCGATTCCGGTTGTTATTACCGTTTACGCTGACCGTTCTTTCACCTTCGTTACCAAAACGCCTCCGGCAGCTGTTCTGCTGAAAAAAGCGGCTGGTATCAAGTCTGGTTCCGGCAAGCCGAACAAAGACAAAGTAGGTAAAATTTCCCGCGCTCAGCTGCAGGAAATCGCGCAGACCAAAGCTGCCGACATGACCGGTGCCGACATTGAAGCGATGACTCGCTCCATCGAAGGTACTGCACGTTCCATGGGCCTGGTAGTGGAGGACTAAGAAATGGCTAAACTGACCAAGCGTATGCGCGTGATCCGTGAAAAAGTTGATGCAACTAAACAGTACGACATCAACGAAGCTATCTCTCTGCTGAAAGAGCTGGCCACTGCTAAATTCAACGAAAGCGTTGACGTTGCCGTTAACCTCGGCATCGATGCTCGTAAATCTGACCAGAACGTTCGTGGCGCGACTGTACTGCCGCACGGTACTGGCCGTTCTGTTCGCGTTGCCGTATTTACCCAGGGCCCGAACGCTGAAGCAGCTAAAGCTGCTGGCGCTGAGCTGGTAGGTATGGAAGATCTGGCTGACCAGATCAAGAAAGGCGAAATGAACTTCGACGTTGTTATCGCATCCCCGGATGCAATGCGCGTTGTTGGCCAGCTGGGCCAGGTTCTGGGTCCGCGCGGCCTGATGCCAAACCCGAAAGTCGGTACCGTAACTCCGAACGTTGCTGAAGCGGTTAAGAACGCTAAAGCAGGTCAGGTTCGTTACCGTAACGACAAAAACGGCATCATCCACACCACCATCGGTAAAGTGGACTTTGACGCTGACAAACTGAAAGAAAACCTGGAAGCTCTGCTGGTTGCGCTGAAAAAAGCAAAACCGAGCCAGGCGAAAGGTGTGTACATCAAGAAAGTTAGCATCTCCACCACCATGGGTGCTGGCGTTGCCGTTGATCAGGCTGGTCTGAGCGCATCTGCGAACTAAGATTAGTCTTTACGTGGGCGGTGATTTTGTCTACAATCTTACCCCCACGATTCTGTTGAAATATAACAGAGCACTATGCGAGTCATTTGAATTGCAGCAAGGCAGCAAGTGAGTGAATCGCCAGGAGCATAGTTAACTATGTGACTGGTGTGAACGAGCGCAGCTAACACAGCTGCGGTTCAAAGGACGAAGTCATAGAAAGAATTTGTTCGTTGGAGCCTGGCCTATCCAGGCCTCCGTCGAAGACCGCAGGCGTCTCGCAAGAGGCTTAATCCCCTGCGTAGACGGTGACAGAACGCTAAGATTATTTTTTATACTCTGGCTTGTTTCTGCTCACCGTATTAAGACGCTCTTCTCGTTGAGATGAGTGAAGTGAGTTCCGGAACATGAGTTCCGGCAAACATCCAGGAGCAAAGCTAATGGCTTTAAATCTTCAAGACAAACAAGCGATTGTTGCTGAAGTCAGCGAAGTAGCCAAAGGCGCGCTGTCTGCAGTAGTTGCGGATTCCCGTGGCGTAACTGTAGATAAAATGACTGAACTGCGTAAAGCAGGTCGTGAAGCTGGCGTATACATGCGTGTTGTTCGTAACACCCTGCTGCGTCGCGTCGTTGAAGGTACTCAGTTCGAGTGCCTGAAAGACACGTTTGTTGGTCCGACCCTGATTGCATACTCTATGGAACACCCGGGCGCTGCTGCTCGTCTGTTCAAAGAGTTCGCGAAAGCGAATGCAAAATTTGAGGTCAAAGCTGCAGCCTTTGAAGGTGAGCTGATCCCGGCGTCTCAGATCGACCGCCTGGCAACTCTGCCGACCTACGAAGAAGCAATTGCACGCCTGATGGCAACCATGAAAGAAGCTTCGGCTGGCAAACTGGTTCGCACACTGGCTGCTGTACGCGATGCAAAAGAAGCTGCGTAATCGCAGTTGTCTTTATCAAGCATTTGCTTACGTATAAACTTATTCTGATATTCAGGAACAATTTAAATGTCTATCACTAAAGATCAAATCATTGAAGCAGTATCCGCTATGTCCGTAATGGACGTTGTAGAACTGATTTCTGCAATGGAAGAAAAATTCGGTGTTTCCGCTGCTGCTGCTGTAGCTGTAGCTGCTGGCCCGGCTGAAGCTGCTGAAGAAAAAACTGAATTCGACGTAATTCTGAAAGCTGCTGGTGCTAACAAAGTTGCTGTTATCAAAGCAGTACGTGGCGCAACTGGCCTGGGTCTGAAAGAAGCTAAAGACCTGGTAGAATCTGCTCCGGCCGCTCTGAAAGAAGGCGTGAGCAAAGATGACGCTGAAGCACTGAAAAAATCTCTGGAAGAAGCTGGCGCTGAAGTTGAAGTTAAATAAGCCAACCCTTCCGGTTGCAGCCTGAGAAATCAGGCTGATGGCTGGTGACTTTTTAGTCACCAGCCTTTTTGCGCTGTAAGGCGCCAGTAGCGTTTCACACTGTTTGACTACTGCTGTGCCTTTCAATGCTTGTTTCTATCGACGACTTAATATACTGCGACAGAGCGTACGTTCTGTGTAAATCGCAATGAAATGGTTTAAGCGTGATAGCAACAGGCATTGCGGAAAGTATCCATTTTCCGGTCAACAAAATAGTGTTGCACAAACTGTCCCCCGCAGGACAGATGGGTCGACTTGTCAGCGAGCTGAGGAACCCTATGGTTTACTCCTATACCGAGAAAAAACGTATTCGTAAGGATTTTGGTAAACGTCCACAAGTTCTGGATGTACCTTATCTCCTTTCTATCCAGCTTGACTCGTTTCAGAAGTTTATCGAGCAAGATCCTGAAGGGCAGTACGGCCTGGAAGCAGCCTTCCGTTCCGTGTTCCCGATTCAGAGCTACAGCGGTAATTCCGAGCTGCAGTACGTCAGCTACCGCCTTGGCGAACCGGTGTTTGACGTTCAGGAATGTCAGATCCGTGGCGTGACCTATTCCGCACCGCTGCGCGTAAAACTGCGTCTGGTGATCTACGAGCGCGAAGCGCCGGAAGGCACCGTTAAAGACATTAAAGAACAAGAAGTCTACATGGGCGAAATCCCGCTCATGACCGACAACGGTACCTTTGTTATCAACGGTACTGAGCGTGTTATCGTTTCTCAGCTGCACCGTAGTCCGGGCGTCTTCTTTGACTCCGACAAAGGTAAAACCCACTCTTCGGGTAAAGTGCTGTATAACGCGCGCATCATTCCTTACCGTGGTTCCTGGCTGGACTTCGAATTCGATCCGAAGGACAACCTGTTCGTACGTATCGACCGTCGCCGTAAACTGCCTGCGACCATCATCCTGCGTGCGCTGAACTACACCACTGAGCAGATCCTTGACCTGTTCTTTGAGAAAGTCGTCTTCGAAATTCGCGACAACAAGCTGCAGATGGAGCTGATTCCAGAACGTCTGCGCGGCGAAACCGCGTCGTTCGATATCGAAGCTAACGGCAAAGTGTACGTTGAAAAAGGCCGTCGCATTACCGCGCGTCACATCCGTCAGCTGGAAAAAGACGATATCAAGCATATCGAAGTTCCGGTTGAGTACATCGCAGGTAAAGTCGTCTCTAAAGACTACGTTGACGAATCCACTGGCGAGCTGATCTGCGCGGCGAACATGGAGCTGAGCTTGGATCTGCTGGCTAAACTGAGCCAGTCCGGCCACAAGCGTATCGAAACGCTGTTTACCAACGATCTGGACCACGGCCCGTACATTTCTGAAACGGTACGCGTCGACCCAACCAACGATCGTCTGAGCGCGCTGGTAGAAATCTACCGCATGATGCGCCCTGGTGAGCCGCCGACTCGCGAAGCGGCTGAAAGCCTGTTCGAGAACCTGTTCTTCTCCGAAGACCGCTATGACCTGTCTGCGGTGGGTCGTATGAAGTTCAACCGTTCTCTGCTGCGCGACGAAATCGAAGGTTCCGGTATCCTGAGCAAAGACGACATCATTGATGTCATGAAGAAGCTCATCGATATCCGTAACGGTAAAGGCGAAGTGGATGATATCGACCACCTCGGCAACCGTCGTATCCGTTCCGTCGGCGAAATGGCGGAAAACCAGTTCCGCGTTGGCCTGGTGCGTGTAGAGCGTGCGGTGAAAGAGCGTCTGTCTCTGGGCGATCTGGATACCCTGATGCCTCAGGATATGATCAACGCCAAGCCGATTTCCGCCGCAGTGAAAGAGTTCTTTGGTTCCAGCCAGCTGTCTCAGTTTATGGACCAGAACAACCCGCTGTCTGAGATTACGCACAAACGTCGTATCTCCGCACTCGGCCCAGGCGGTCTGACCCGCGAACGCGCAGGCTTCGAAGTTCGAGACGTACACCCGACGCACTACGGTCGCGTATGTCCTATCGAAACGCCGGAAGGTCCGAACATCGGTCTGATCAACTCCCTGTCCGTGTACGCACAGACTAACGAATATGGCTTCCTTGAGACGCCGTACCGTCGTGTGGTTGATGGCGTGGTTACTGACGAAATTCATTACCTGTCTGCTATCGAAGAAGGCAACTACGTTATCGCTCAGGCGAACTCCAACCTGGATGACGAAGGCCACTTTGTAGAAGATCTGGTTACCTGCCGTAGCAAAGGCGAATCCAGCTTGTTCAGCCGTGACCAGGTTGACTACATGGACGTATCCACCCAGCAGGTGGTCTCCGTCGGTGCGTCCCTGATCCCGTTCCTGGAACACGATGACGCCAACCGTGCATTGATGGGTGCGAACATGCAACGTCAGGCGGTTCCGACTCTGCGTGCTGATAAGCCGCTGGTGGGTACCGGTATGGAACGTGCTGTCGCCGTCGACTCCGGTGTTACTGCAGTAGCTAAACGTGGCGGTACTGTTCAGTACGTGGATGCATCCCGTATCGTTATCAAAGTTAACGAAGACGAGATGTACCCGGGCGAAGCGGGTATCGACATCTATAACCTGACCAAATACACCCGCTCTAACCAGAACACCTGTATCAACCAGATGCCATGTGTGTCTCTGGGCGAGCCGGTTGAACGCGGCGACGTGCTGGCAGACGGTCCGTCCACCGACCTCGGTGAACTGGCGCTCGGTCAGAACATGCGCGTGGCGTTCATGCCGTGGAACGGCTACAACTTCGAAGACTCCATCCTCGTATCCGAGCGTGTTGTCCAGGAAGACCGTTTCACCACCATCCACATTCAGGAACTGGCGTGCGTGTCCCGTGACACCAAGCTGGGGCCGGAAGAGATCACCGCTGATATCCCGAACGTGGGTGAAGCTGCGCTCTCCAAACTGGATGAATCCGGTATCGTTTACATCGGCGCGGAAGTGACCGGCGGTGACATTCTGGTCGGTAAGGTGACGCCGAAAGGTGAAACGCAGCTGACGCCGGAAGAGAAACTGCTGCGTGCGATCTTCGGTGAGAAAGCGTCTGACGTTAAAGACTCTTCTCTGCGCGTACCTAACGGTGTCTCCGGTACGGTTATCGACGTTCAGGTCTTTACTCGCGATGGCGTAGAAAAAGACAAACGTGCTCTGGAAATCGAAGAGATGCAGCTCAAGCAGGCGAAAAAAGACCTGTCTGAAGAACTGCAGATCCTTGAAGCGGGCCTGTTTAGCCGTATCCGTGCGGTGCTGGTTTCCGGCGGCGTTGAAGCTGAGAAGCTCGACAAACTGCCGCGCGACCGCTGGCTGGAACTCGGTCTGACCGACGAAGAGAAACAAAATCAGCTGGAACAACTGGCTGAGCAGTATGACGAGCTGAAACACGAGTTCGAGAAAAAACTTGAAGCGAAGCGCCGTAAAATCACCCAAGGCGACGATCTGGCGCCGGGCGTGCTGAAGATCGTGAAGGTCTATCTGGCCGTTAAACGCCGTATCCAGCCGGGTGATAAGATGGCAGGTCGTCACGGTAACAAGGGTGTTATCTCTAAGATCAACCCGATCGAAGACATGCCTTACGATGAAAACGGCACGCCGGTAGACATCGTACTGAACCCGCTGGGCGTACCGTCTCGTATGAACATCGGTCAGATTCTGGAAACCCACCTGGGTATGGCTGCAAAAGGTATTGGCGACAAGATTAACGCCATGCTGAAACAGCAGCAGGAAGTCGCCAAACTGCGCGAATTCATCCAGCGTGCCTACGATCTGGGCGCCGACGTTCGTCAGAAAGTCGACCTGAGCACCTTCAGCGATGATGAAGTGCTGCGTCTGGCAGAAAACCTGCGTAAAGGTATGCCGATTGCCACACCAGTGTTCGACGGTGCGAAAGAAGCGGAAATCAAAGAGCTGCTGAAACTGGGCGACCTGCCGACCTCCGGTCAGATCACCCTGTTCGATGGCCGTACGGGTGAACAGTTCGAGCGTCCGGTAACCGTAGGTTACATGTACATGCTGAAACTGAACCACCTGGTTGATGACAAGATGCATGCGCGTTCTACCGGTTCTTACAGCCTGGTTACTCAGCAGCCGCTGGGTGGTAAGGCGCAGTTCGGTGGTCAGCGCTTCGGGGAGATGGAAGTGTGGGCGCTGGAAGCTTACGGCGCCGCCTACACCCTGCAGGAAATGCTCACCGTTAAGTCTGATGACGTGAACGGTCGTACCAAGATGTATAAGAACATCGTGGACGGCAACCATCAGATGGAACCGGGTATGCCGGAATCCTTCAACGTTCTGTTGAAAGAGATCCGCTCGCTGGGCATCAACATCGAACTGGAAGACGAGTAATTCTCGCTCAAACAGGTCACTGGTGTCGGGGTAAAACCCGACACCAGATTGTGCTAACTCCGACGGGAGCAAATCCGTGAAAGATTTATTAAAGTTTCTGAAAGCGCAGACTAAAACCGAAGAGTTTGATGCGATCAAAATTGCTCTGGCTTCGCCAGACATGATCCGTTCATGGTCTTTCGGTGAAGTTAAAAAGCCGGAAACCATCAACTACCGTACGTTCAAACCTGAGCGTGACGGCCTTTTCTGCGCCCGTATCTTTGGGCCGGTAAAAGACTACGAGTGCCTGTGCGGTAAATACAAGCGCCTGAAACACCGTGGTGTTATTTGTGAGAAGTGCGGCGTTGAAGTGACCCAGACCAAAGTACGCCGTGAGCGTATGGGCCACATCGAGCTGGCGTCCCCGACTGCTCACATCTGGTTCCTGAAATCGCTGCCGTCCCGTATCGGTCTGCTGCTCGATATGCCGCTGCGCGATATCGAACGCGTACTGTACTTCGAATCTTATGTGGTTATCGAAGGCGGTATGACCAACCTGGAACGTCAACAGATCCTGACTGAAGAGCAGTATCTGGACGCGCTGGAAGAGTTCGGTGACGAATTCGACGCGAAGATGGGTGCGGAAGCTATCCAGGCCCTGCTGAAGAGCATGGATCTGGAGCAAGAGTGTGAAACTCTGCGCGAAGAGCTGAACGAAACCAACTCCGAAACCAAGCGTAAGAAGCTGACCAAGCGTATCAAACTGCTGGAAGCCTTCGTACAGTCTGGCAACAAGCCAGAGTGGATGATCCTGACCGTTCTGCCGGTTCTGCCGCCAGATCTGCGTCCGCTGGTTCCGCTGGATGGTGGTCGTTTCGCGACTTCTGACCTGAACGATCTGTATCGTCGCGTCATTAACCGTAACAACCGTCTGAAGCGTCTGCTGGATCTGGCTGCGCCGGACATCATCGTACGTAACGAAAAACGTATGCTGCAGGAAGCGGTTGACGCCCTGCTGGATAACGGTCGTCGCGGTCGTGCGATCACCGGTTCTAACAAGCGTCCTCTGAAATCTTTGGCCGACATGATCAAAGGTAAACAAGGTCGTTTCCGTCAGAACCTGCTCGGTAAGCGTGTTGACTACTCCGGTCGTTCTGTTATCACCGTAGGTCCATACCTGCGTCTGCACCAGTGCGGTCTGCCGAAGAAAATGGCGCTGGAGCTGTTCAAACCGTTCATCTACGGCAAGCTGGAACTGCGTGGCCTGGCCACCACCATCAAAGCCGCGAAGAAAATGGTTGAGCGTGAAGAAGCTGTCGTTTGGGATATCCTGGACGAAGTGATCCGCGAACACCCGGTACTGCTGAACCGTGCGCCGACTCTGCACCGTCTGGGTATCCAGGCATTTGAACCGGTACTGATCGAAGGTAAAGCTATCCAGCTGCACCCGCTGGTTTGTGCGGCCTATAACGCCGACTTCGATGGTGACCAGATGGCTGTTCACGTACCGCTGACGCTGGAAGCCCAGCTTGAAGCGCGTGCGCTGATGATGTCTACCAACAACATCCTGTCTCCGGCGAACGGCGAACCTATCATCGTTCCGTCTCAGGACGTGGTATTGGGTCTGTACTACATGACCCGTGACTGTGTTAACGCCAAAGGCGAAGGCATGGTGCTGACTGGCCCGAAAGAAGCTGAGCGTATCTATCGCGCAGGTCTGGCCTCTCTGCATGCGCGCGTTAAAGTGCGTATCACTGAATATGAAAAAGATGAAAACGGCGAATTCGTTGCGCACACCAGCCTGAAAGACACGACCGTTGGTCGCGCCATTCTGTGGATGATCGTACCGAAAGGTCTGCCTTTCTCCATCGTCAACCAGGCGCTGGGCAAGAAAGCGATCTCCAAAATGCTGAACACTTGCTACCGTATTCTGGGCCTGAAACCGACCGTTATTTTTGCGGACCAGACGATGTACACCGGCTTTGCTTATGCAGCGCGTTCAGGTGCGTCCGTTGGTATTGATGACATGGTCATCCCGGAGAAAAAACACGAGATCATTTCTGAAGCGGAAGCTGAAGTTGCTGAGATCCAGGAGCAGTTCCAGTCCGGTCTGGTAACCGCTGGCGAACGCTATAACAAAGTTATCGATATCTGGGCTGCGGCAAACGATCGTGTATCCAAAGCGATGATGGATAACCTGCAAACCGAAACCGTGATTAACCGTGACGGCCAGGAAGAGCAGCAGGTTTCCTTCAACAGCATCTACATGATGGCCGACTCCGGTGCGCGTGGTTCTGCGGCACAGATTCGTCAGCTGGCTGGTATGCGTGGTCTGATGGCGAAGCCGGATGGCTCCATCATCGAAACGCCAATCACCGCGAACTTCCGTGAAGGTCTGAACGTACTCCAGTACTTCATCTCCACCCACGGTGCGCGTAAAGGTTTGGCGGATACCGCACTGAAAACCGCGAACTCCGGTTATCTGACCCGTCGTCTGGTTGACGTCGCGCAGGATCTGGTGGTGACCGAAGATGACTGTGGTACGCACGAAGGTATCCTGATGACCCCAGTTATCGAGGGTGGCGACGTGAAAGAGCCGCTGCGTGACCGCGTTCTTGGTCGTGTGACGGCGGAAGATGTGCTGAAACCGGGTACTGCGGACATTCTGGTTCCACGCAACACGCTGCTGCACGAACAGTGGTGTGACCTGCTGGAAGCAAACTCCGTTGACGCCGTTAAAGTGCGTTCCGTTGTATCCTGCGACACCGACTTTGGTGTATGTGCGCACTGCTATGGTCGTGACCTGGCGCGTGGCCACATCATCAACAAAGGTGAAGCTATCGGCGTTATCGCAGCACAGTCCATCGGTGAACCGGGTACACAGCTGACGATGCGTACGTTCCACATCGGTGGTGCGGCATCGCGTGCGGCTGCTGAATCCAGCATCCAGGTGAAAAATAAAGGTAGCATCAAGCTCAGCAACGTGAAGTCGGTTGTGAACTCCAGCGGTAAACTGGTTATCACTTCTCGTAACACCGAACTGAAGCTGATCGACGAATTCGGTCGTACCAAAGAGAGCTATAAAGTGCCTTATGGCGCTGTCATGGCGAAAGGTGATGGCGAGCAGGTTGCCGGCGGCGAAACCGTGGCAAACTGGGACCCGCACACCATGCCGGTTATCACCGAAGTGAGTGGTTTCATCCGCTTCACTGACATGATCGACGGTCAGACCATTACGCGTCAGACCGACGAACTGACCGGTCTGTCTTCGCTGGTGGTTCTGGATTCGGCTGAACGTACTACCGGTGGTAAAGATCTGCGTCCGGCGCTGAAAATCGTTGATGCTCAGGGTAATGACGTTCTGATCCCGGGTACCGATATGCCTGCGCAGTACTTCCTGCCGGGTAAAGCGATTGTACAGCTGGAAGATGGCGTACAGATCAGTTCTGGTGACACCCTGGCGCGTATTCCGCAGGAATCCGGCGGTACCAAGGATATCACCGGTGGTCTGCCGCGCGTTGCGGATCTGTTCGAAGCGCGTCGTCCGAAAGAACCGGCAATCCTTGCTGAAATCGCAGGTATCGTTTCCTTCGGTAAAGAAACCAAAGGCAAACGTCGTCTGGTGATTACGCCGGTTGATGGTAGTGACCCGTACGAAGAGATGATTCCGAAATGGCGTCAGCTCAACGTGTTCGAAGGTGAACGTGTAGAACGTGGTGATGTGATTTCCGATGGTCCGGAAGCGCCGCACGACATTCTGCGTCTGCGTGGCGTTCATGCTGTGACGCGTTACATTGTTAACGAAGTTCAGGATGTATACCGTCTGCAGGGCGTTAAGATTAACGATAAACACATCGAAGTTATCGTTCGTCAGATGCTGCGTAAAGCGACCATCGAAAGCGCCGGTAGTTCCGACTTCCTGGAAGGCGAACAGGTTGAATACTCTCGCGTCAAGATCGCTAACCGCGAGCTGGAAGCGAACGGCAAAGTGGGGGCTACCTTCTCCCGCGATCTGCTGGGTATCACCAAAGCGTCTCTGGCAACCGAATCGTTCATCTCTGCCGCATCGTTCCAGGAGACCACGCGTGTCCTGACCGAAGCAGCCGTTGCGGGCAAACGCGACGAACTGCGCGGCCTGAAAGAGAACGTTATCGTGGGTCGTCTGATTCCGGCCGGTACCGGTTATGCGTACCACCAGGATCGTATGCGCCGTCGCGCCGCGGGCGAGCAGCCAGCAACACCGCAGGTCACTGCGGAAGATGCATCTGCCAGCCTGGCAGAACTGCTGAACGCAGGTCTGGGCGGTTCTGATAACGAGTAATCGTTAAATGGTGGAGGGGTATTTATCCCTCCACCAGCTTCATGCTGGATACCGAATTCCGGGTCGCTTGCCTACAAGGAAAGAAAATGCCAGCGATTATTTCATTAATCTATTTAATGTTTAGTCTTTTGGTATTTACAAAAAAGATAACCATTTCAAACGTTCTGTCCGCTTTTTTATTGTTTCTATCGTTATATATACTTCACCATAAATCATTACTTATATTTATTTATTGTCTTATTATTATTGTCGCCACCGTTATTCTTCTTCGAGTCAAAATCAGCGCGGATAAAAAAGCCGTATTTTATTTTTCAATGCCATGCTGGCTCTTGATTTTATCTGTAATTATAAATTTAATGAATAAATGAATTATTTTTTTATGACTCTTGTTTCTCGTATTATTGGTGAAAACTCACTATCACTGGTTATATGAATAAATTGTCCAGTTTTTGCGTTATATTTTGCCATCGCACAGGGAAGACTATTACCGCCGTTAGCCATAACAAATTTTGCTTTTGTATTACGATAAAGATTGACGCCAGGAATGGGGTCCTGACCGAATGTATAAGGCGTTGGGACAATTACATTATGTTTGTTTGAGAACCACTTTGCTAAAATCCCGTCAACGCCATCAACCGGCGTAATAAAAGTAGAGAATCCACAATACTCAAAATTGAAATTTTTTACCATTGGGTTTGGTTTTTTCTGTAACATTGAATCCAAATGTGACTTTAAATTTATCCCATAAATCTAAGTTATTAAAGTCTATTGGCCCGCCATTATAAAATGCCTGCTGTTCATACATTAAATGATAAACCTGTTTTATTGGTTGTTTACGCGGGAAATTTTAAATCATTAAATGGAGTATTTAATTCCATTAAGGTCTTTGTTTGCTCTTATTACAGGAATTATAAATATGATGCCATTTGTGGAATAAAAATAAAGTTAATAAATTATTTATTTAATTGCTCACTAGTAGGATATTTATGTATCCATCGGTTAATGCTTAGTTTAACATCTTTTAGCTGACAGCGATTGCAACGCTAAAAAACATGTGCTAATAATCATCATGTAAAATATGTAATGAAGTAAGTATGGAGCATTTAATTGTTATGATCCCACCATTAAATAGATATGTTCCCGCGCTTTCAAAAAATGAATTGGTTAAAACTGTTACCGACAGGGACATTCAGTTTACAAGTTTTAATGGAAAAAATTATCCCTTGTGCTTTTTAGATGAGAAAACCCCTCTTCTTTTCCAGTGGTTTGAGCGGAATCCTGCTCGCTTTGGGAAAAATGATATACCTATAATTAACACAGAGAAAAACCCCTACCTTAACAATATCATTAAAGCAGCAACAATTGAAAAAGAACGTCTTATAGGTATTTTTGTAGATGGTGATTTTTTCCCGGGACAAAAGGATGCTTTTTCAAAACTTGAGTATGACTATGAAAACATAAAAGTCATATATAGAAATGATATTGACTTTAGCATGTACGATAAAAAATTATCAGAAATTTATATGGAAAATATTTCTAAGCAAGAGTCCATGCCAGAAGAAAAAAGGGATTGTCATTTACTGCAGCTATTGAAAAAAGAATTGAGTGATATTCAAGAGGATAATGATTCATTAATTAAATCTTACTTACTGGATAAAGGCCATGTATGGTTTGATTTTTACAGGAATATGGCTATGTTAAAGGCTGGTCAGTTATTCCTGGAGGCGGATAAGGTTGGGTGTTATGATTTATCAACAAATAGTGGGTGTATATATCTCGATGCTGATATGATTATCACGGAAAAATTGGGGGGTATATATATTCCGGATGGAATCGCTGTTCATGTAGAAAGGATAGATGGCCGTGCTTCTATGGAAAACGGGATAATAGCTGTTGATCGCAATAACCACCCGGCTTTACTTGCTGGATTGGAAATAATGCATACTAAATTTGATGCTGATCCCTATTCCGATGGTGTATGTAATGGAATTAGAAAACATTTTAATTATTCTTTAAATGAAGATTATAATTCTTTTTGCGATTTTATTGAGTTTAAGCATGATAACATTATAATGAATACCAGTCAGTTTACGCAAAGTTCATGGGCGAGGCATGTGCAGTAGTGGAAATGGCAATAATCATGCTATTGAATACATAAAATATTGACATAAACTATCAAATTTCCGCGAAAAAATATTTGTTGCTCAGTTTTCTCTACTACAACCAGCTTTAAAATCGCAGTGCTGTTCAGAACGGACATAAAAAAACGGGAGGTCGATAACAATCTCCCGTTTTTCACATTACGTACTCGCTTGTGAAATACTAATGCGTTTATATACGGGTTCACCGCATTTGCGAAGCGCGCCCCAGCCAACTGTCCCAGTCTTTCCAGACGGGCTGCAATCCTTGCGCGCTTAACGCGCTTGCTACGGTTTCAGGCCGACGGGCATCGTGGGGAGAAAACTGCTCAAGTTCCGGATGATCGTCAGCGTAGCCGCCGGGCTGCGTTTTTGAGAAGGCGCTGACGTTGTTGATTGCCAGAGGAATCACATGGTCTCGAAACCACGGCGATTCGCGGGTGGAGAGTGATAATTCAATTTCCGGTGCCAATAACCGGAAAGCGCAAATCGTTTGCACCAGTTGCTTTTCATCCATCACAGATGCGGGTTCCACACCGCCAGTACACGGACGCAGACGCGGGAAGGAAACAGAATAGCGACTCTGCCAGTAGTGTTTCTGCATCCACAACAGATGCTCCGCCACCATATAGCAATCCACCCGCCAGTTGTCCGACAGACCAATTAGCGCGCCAAGACCGATTTTGTCGATACCTGCCCGGCCTAACCGATCCGGCGTTTCCAGCCGCCAGAAAAAGTCCTGTTTCTTTCCCTTCAGGTGATGCTGTGCATAGATTGCCTCATGATAAGTCTCCTGATAAACCATCACGCCATCGATCCCCAGTGTTTTGAGCTCCGCATAGTTTTCTTGCGACAAGGGCTGGACTTCCATCTGTAAAGAGGAAAATTGACGGCGGATGGTGGGTAAATGACGGCGAAAATAGTCCATGCCGACTTTGGCCTGATGTTCGCCGGTGACTAACAGCAGATGCTCAAAGCCCAGTTTACGGATAGCATCGCACTCCCTTTGAATATCCACCTCATCCAGCGTTTTACGCTTAATGCGGTTGCTCATCGAAAAACCGCAGTAGGTACAGTCATTGGCGCAGAGGTTTGAGAGATAGAGCGGCACGTAAAAGCTGACGGTATTGCCAAAGCGCTGGCGAGTCAGCCTTTGTGCCCGCTGCGCCAGCGGCTCAAGATAATCGGCGGCAGCGGGGGAAAGTAACGCCATCATATCCTCGCGGTTGAGGCGTGAAGCATTCAGCGCCCGCTCCACATCGGCGGCGGTTTTACCGTTGATGCGCAGACGAATGTCGTCCCACTCCAGCAGCCGCCATCGGTCGGTGAAGGTTTTCATGCTAACGCCTCCAGAAACCCGGTGAGCGGGCTGGTGGCGCTGGCGTAGGTGCTACGATTCCCCGGCACAGCCTGCCGCGCCAGTACTCCCGCTTCTACAGCCAGGCGGAAAGCGGTTGCCATCATCACCGGATCGTCCGCCACGGCAATAGCGGTGTTAACCAGCACCGCATCAGCGCCCATTTCCAGCGCTTGAGCGGCATGGCTGGGCACGCCGATCCCGGCGTCAACCACCACCGGCACGGTGGACTGCTGAATAATAATCTCCAGCATCGCTTTGGTTTCCAGCCCCTGATTCGAACCGATAGGCGCGCCAAGCGGCATCACCGCCGCGCAGCCGACCTCTTCCAGCCGCTTGCACAACACCGGATCCGCGCCGCAGTAGGGCAGCACCACAAAACCCTGCTTCACCAGCGCCTCGGCGGCTTTTAGCGTTTCGATCGGATCCGGCAATAGCCAGCGGGCATCCGGATGGATTTCTAATTTCAACCAATGGGTGCCCAGCGCTTCACGCGCTAGCTGGGCGGCGAAGATCGCCTCTTCGGCGGTTTTCGCCCCGGAGGTATTGGGCAGCAGCGTGACGCCCGCTTCAATCAGCGGTGCCAGAATCGCATCATTGTGCTGGCGCAGGTCCACGCGCTTCATCGCCAGCGTCACCAACTGGCTGCCGGAGGCGCGAATCGCCTCGACCATCAGTTGCGATGAGGCAAACTTCCCGGTACCGGTGAACAGATGTGAATCAAACGTTTTGTCGGCAATACGTAACATCTCAACCCCCTGCAATAACCTGAAAAAGCAGGATCTGGTCGCCTTCCTGCACGATTTGCTGCTGCCACTGCTCGCGCGGCAGGATCTGCTGATTGAGCGCCAGCGCCGCGCCCGGTTTAAGCTGATTAAGCGCAGCAAGCAGCTCACTGACGGTTTGCCCTTCGGCGCACTGCATCGGTTCATCATTGAACTGAATCTGCATGCTGCCCTCCGCAGACCGGACAGCCGCTGGCGCGATGCAGCGCCAGGCTGCGCCACTGGCTGGTTTTACCGTCAAAGAGGCGTAGCTCTCCACTGGGCGTCTCAATACCGCTGAGTAATTTAATCGCCTCCAGCGCCTGCAAAGTGCCCATCACGCCAACAACCGGTCCGAGCACGCCAGCGGTACGGCAGTTGCGTTCAGGCTCGACATCATCTGACCACAGGCAGCGGTAACAGCCTTGTTCCCACGGTGGCGTGAGGACCATCAGTTGGCCGCCAAAGCCGACGGCGCTGGCGGAAATTAACGGTGTGTTGAGCGCCACGCAGGCGGCGTTAATTTCCTGGCGCGTTGCCATGTTATCGGTACAGTCGAGCACCACGTCGGCGCGTGCTACCGCATGCCGCAGTGCCTCGCCTTTTAGTCGCTGCTGGAGTGATACCAGTTCGATATCCGGGTTGAGCTGTGTCAGGCGCTGCTGGGCAACCTGAGATTTTGAACGCGCGATATCATCGGTGGTAAATAGAATCTGGCGCTGCAAATTGCTCAGATGAATGTCGTCATCGTCTATCAGCGTTAGTTTGCCGATACCTGCTCCCGCCAGATACAGCGCGGCGGGTGAACCTAACCCGCCTAAACCGATAATCAGCACATGGCTATCGAGCAGCTTTTGTTGGCCTTCAATCGCGATATCGCCGAGCAGGATTTGCCGGCTGTAGCGCATAAAATCGCGGTCATTCATCGCCAACCCCCGCAATATCCAGTAACTGCGCGGTAGCGGCGCGCCAGTCGGCGGCCTGAGTAATGGCGCTAACCACAGCCACGCTGCCGACGCCGGTCGCCAGCACCGACGGGGCGCGTTCAAGGCTGATGCCGCCGATCGCGACGGTCGGGTAATTTGCCAGACGCTCAATATGCCGCGCCAGCTGCGCCAGCCCCTGCGGGGCGGAAGGCATCTGCTTGGTTTGCGTGGGGAAGACATGACCCAGCGCGATATAAGAAGGTTTAGCGGCGAGCGCGATGTCTATCTCCATATCATCGTGAGTGGATACCCCCAGGCGTAACCCCGCCGCCTGAATCGCTTTCAGGTCGGTGGTTTCAAGGTCTTCCTGACCCAGATGCACGCCGTAAGCGCGGTGCTTAATCGCCAGCCGCCAGTAATCGTTGATAAACAGCCGGGCGTCATAACGACGCCCCAGCGCGATGGCGGCAATAACATCCGCTTCCACCTCTTCATCGCGCTTATCTTTGATACGCAACTGGATCGTGCGCACGCCTGCCTCCAGCAGGCGCTCAATCCATGCAACGCTGTCCACCACCGGGTAAAGCCCGAGACGGAACGGCACGGTCGGGAAATCAGGCTGATACATCAGACTTCCTCCCGCTTGAGATAGATTTCGCCGCCTTTGGCGCGGAAGTTTTCCGACATATCCGCCATGCCGACTTCAATGGCTTGCGCGGCGGCGTAGTCGCGGACCTCCTGGCTGATTTTCATCGAGCAGAATTTCGGCCCGCACATGGAGCAGAAGTGGGCAATCTTGCCGGACTCCTGTGGCAGGGTTTCATCGTGATAAGCGCGGGCGGTGAACGGGTCGAGCGCGAGGTTAAACTGGTCTTCCCAGCGGAATTCGAAGCGCGCTTTCGACATGGCGTTATCGCGAATCTGCGCGCCCGGATGCCCTTTGGCTAAATCCGCGGCGTGGGCGGCGATTTTGTAGGTGATCAGCCCCTGCTTCACATCTTCTTTGTTCGGCAGGCCGAGATGCTCTTTCGGCGTCACGTAACACAGCATCGCGCAGCCAAACCAGCCGATCATCGCGGCACCGATCCCGGAGGTGAAGTGGTCATAGCCCGGCGCGATGTCAGTGGTCAACGGCCCCAAAGTGTAGAACGGCGCTTCGTGGCAGCTCTCCAGTTCTTCGGTCATGTTGCGCTGAATCATATGCATCGGTACGTGGCCCGGGCCTTCAATCATCACCTGCACGTCGTATTCCCAGGCGATTTTGGTCAATTCGCCCAGCGTATGCAGCTCGGAGAACTGCGCTTCGTCGTTGGCGTCCTGAATGGAGCCGGGACGCAGGCCGTCGCCCAGCGACAGGGAAACGTCGTAGGCGGCGCAGATTTCACAAATCTCGCGGAAATGTTCGAACAGGAAGTTCTCTTTGTGATGCGAGAGGCACCACTTCGCCATGATCGAACCGCCGCGTGAGACAATGCCGGTCAGGCGTTTGGCGGTCATCGGCACGTAGCGCAGCAGTACGCCCGCGTGAATGGTGAAGTAGTCGACGCCCTGTTCTGCCTGCTCCAGCAGCGTGTCGCGGAACGCTTCCCAGGTAAGATCTTCGGCGATCCCGTTGACCTTTTCCAGCGCCTGGTAGATCGGGACGGTGCCGATCGGTACCGGACTGTTACGCAGGATCCATTCGCGGGTTTCGTGGATATAGCGGCCGGTGGAGAGGTCCATCACCGTGTCCGCGCCCCAGCGCGTCGCCCACACCAATTTTTCCACCTCTTCTTCGATAGAGGAGGTGACCGCCGAGTTGCCGATGTTGGCATTCACTTTGACCAGGAAGTTGCGGCCGATAATCATCGGCTCGGATTCCGGGTGGTTGATGTTGGCGGGAATAATCGCGCGGCCCGCGGCGACTTCATCACGCACGAATTCTGGCGTAATGTTTTCCGGCAGGCGCGCGCCAAAGCTCATCCCCGGATGCTGGTGGCGCAGCACTTCACTGCGAATGCGCTCGCGGCCCATATTTTCACGGATGGCGATGAACTCCATTTCGGGAGTGACGATCCCCTGGCGGGCATAATGAAGTTGCGTCACGCGGTGTCCGGCTTTGGCGCGTTTTGGCGTCAGCAGGCCGGTAAAACGCAGATCGTCCAGGCCATCGTCGGCCAGACGTTCTCTGGTATAAGCCGAGCTACGGTCGTCTAATTCTTCGCTATCGTTGCGTGCATCAATCCACGGCTGGCGCAGTTTCGCCAGACCCTGCTGGACGTTAATCGCCACCTCAGGATCGCCATAGGGGCCGGAGGTGTCGTACACCGGCACGGCTTCGTTCTCTTCAAACTGCGGGTTGTCTTTACTGCCGCCGATAAGCGTCGGGCTAAGTTGAATTTCGCGCATCGGTACGCGAATATCATGCTGCGAACCGGTCACGTAGATGCGTTTCGAGTTGGGAAAGGCAGTCCCTTCCAGCGTATCGATAAAATGCTGGGCTTTAGCGCGCTGCTCGCGGCGGGTTAACGTTGTTGTAGACATAGCTCATTCCAAAAAATTAAGGACGTGGCTTGTCAGACGACGGATGGAGTAATGGATGTGCGCCGCCCGTAAAGGCAGCAGCATAAAGCAGAATTACTCTTGTTCCCTTCGCAGGTATTAACCTGATCAGGTTCCGCGGATCCCGAATTAACGGTCTCAGCCTTTTCCACTTCATCCTTCGCGCTGCCTCTTCGTTGGCTTCGTCCGCTCACTCCAGTCACTTACTTATGTAAGCTCCTGGAGATTCACCGACTTGCCGCCTTGACGCATCACGAACGCTTTTGTGGAAAATTAGCACTCCGACAAGATAACCGCCCCTCCGAAGAGGGGGCTGAAGTAAACTACCTGTTACTCGCGCAGAACTCAAGCGGGACGTTTGACTCTGGCGCCGTCGTGCATCGCGTCAAACACCAGCATAATCAGCTTGTCTTCCAGCACAAAGCGGGCTTCCAGCGCTTCGCCGATATCTGACAGAGCTTGTTGAAATTCGAGACAATTATCGTGATCGATGGCAGTTTCCAGGCTGGTGTCGTAATAATCCATAATGCGCTGCGTATTATCTTCCAGCAGCGGCCAGATTTTTGCCGCATGTAAAAGCTGACCGTTTCCTTCCAATTTATGGAGAATACGTTCATAAATACTGAAGTGCCCGGCGGAAAGGTAATCGACCAGGCTCTGACAAAAATCATCCAGCGCTTTTTCATTCAGCCGCATGTACGATTCTTTGCCAGGCTTAATGCCAACCAGATTGTAGTAAGCCACGAGCAGGTGCTTACGTACATCCAGCCAGCGATCGACCAGTTTGTTGCTTCCGCCAACGCGCTCCGTCAGGTTTTCCAGCTGGTTTAGCATGATTGTCTCCGCAAGTTAGATAAAGGCTGCTCGCCATGAATGTAAAAATAATGTTAACAACATGCCAGTGAAGCAAAGGTAGTGCAAGAGCTATGGATCGTATAATTGAAAAATTAGAGAGTGGCTGGTGGATCGTCAGCCATGAACAAAAATTATGGTTGCCGTATGGGGAATTACCACACGGGCTGGCAGCAAATTTCGATCTTGTGGGGCAGCGCGCACTCCGGATAGGTGAATGGCAAGGCGAGCCCGTCTGGCTGGTGTTACAGCATCGACGCCATGATATGGGATCGGTTCGCCAGGTTATCGATCAGGATGCAGGGTTGTTCCAACTGGCGGGACGTGGCGTACAGTTGGCGGAGTTTTACCGATCGCATAAATTTTGCGGCTATTGCGGGCACCCTATGCACCCGAGTAAAACCGAATGGGCGATGCTGTGCAGCCATTGCCGCGAACGCTACTATCCGCAAATTGCCCCCTGCATTATTGTTGCCATTCGCCGTGAGGATTCCATCCTGCTGGCCCGGCACGTTCGCCACCGCAACGGCGTGCATACGGTACTGGCCGGGTTTGTTGAAGTCGGCGAAACCTTAGAACAGGCGGTCGCGCGAGAGGTAATGGAGGAGAGCGGGATTAAGGTGAAAAATCTGCGCTATGTGACTTCCCAGCCGTGGCCTTTCCCGCAGTCGTTGATGACCGCTTTTATGGCGGAGTATGACAGCGGCGAGATTGTCATCGACCCGAAAGAACTGTTGGAAGCAAATTGGTACCGTTATGACGATCTGCCGCTACTGCCGCCGCCGGGCACCGTCGCGCGCCGTTTGATCGAAGATACGGTGGCAATGTGTCGGGCTGAATATGATTGACATGTTACACTGGGCGCATCAACGCTAAAGGAATGTAAAAATGACCGAACTCAAAAACGATCGTTATCTACGTGCGCTGCTGCGCCAGCCCGTTGATGTTACGCCAGTGTGGATGATGCGCCAGGCGGGCCGTTATCTACCGGAGTACAAAGCCACTCGCGCTCAGGCGGGCGATTTTATGTCGCTGTGCAAAAATGCCGAGCTGGCCTGCGAGGTCACTTTACAGCCGCTGCGCCGTTATCCGCTTGATGCGGCGATCCTTTTCTCGGATATCCTGACGATTCCGGACGCGATGGGCCTGGGGCTCTATTTTGAAGCCGGGGAAGGCCCGCGCTTTACGGCTCCTGTCACCTGCAAAGCCGATGTCGATAAGCTGCCCATTCCCGATCCGGAGGATGAACTGGGCTACGTGATGAATGCGGTACGCACGATTCGCCGCGAACTAAAAGGCGAGGTTCCGCTGATTGGCTTCTCCGGCAGCCCGTGGACGCTGGCAACTTACATGGTGGAAGGCGGCAGTAGCAAAGCCTTCACGGTGATTAAAAAGATGATGTACGCTGACCCGCAGGCGTTGCATCTGCTGCTGGATAAGTTGGCGAAAAGCGTCACGCTGTACCTCAACGCGCAAATCAAAGCGGGCGCGCAGTCGGTGATGATTTTCGACACCTGGGGCGGCGTGCTGACTGGCCGCGATTACCAGCAGTTCTCCCTCTACTACATGCATAAAATCGTCGATGGCCTGCTGCGTGAAAACGACGGTCGCCGCGTGCCGGTAACGCTGTTCACTAAAGGTGGCGGTCAGTGGCTGGAGGCGATGGCGGAAACCGGCTGCGACGCGCTGGGTCTCGACTGGACGACAGATATCGCCGATGCGCGCCGTCGCGTTGGCCATAAAGTGGCGCTGCAGGGCAATATGGACCCCTCGATGCTGTATGCGCCGCCGGCACGGATCGAAGACGAAGTAGCGACTATACTTGCTGGTTTCGGTCAGGGAGAAGGGCACGTCTTTAACCTTGGACATGGCATCCATCAGGATGTGCCGCCAGAACATGCTGGCGCATTTGTGGAGGCAGTGCACCGACTTTCTGCGCAGTATCACAGCTAAGGAGTTAGTATGGATCTCGCGTCGCTACGCGCTCAACAGATAGAACTTGCTTCATCGGTTTGCCGCGAAGATCGCCTGGACAAAGATCCGCCAGCGTTTATCGGCGGGGCGGACGTCGGTTTTGAGCAGGGCGGCGAGGTGACGCGGGCGGCGATGGTATTGCTGAAATATCCGTCGCTTGAACTGGTCGAGTACAAGGTGGCGCGTATTGCCACCACCATGCCGTATATCCCCGGCTTCCTCTCTTTTCGTGAATATCCTGCGCTGCTGGCGGCGTGGGAACAGCTCTCGCAAAAGCCCGATTTGCTGTTTGTGGACGGTCACGGTATTTCGCATCCGCGTCGGCTTGGCGTCGCCAGTCATTTTGGACTGTTGGTGGACGTGCCGACCATCGGCGTGGCGAAAAAACGGCTATGCGGTAAATTTGAGCCACTTTCCACCGAACCTGGCACACTTAGCCCCTTAATGGATAAAGGCGAGCAACTGGCGTGGGTATGGCGCAGCAAGGCGCGCTGTAATCCGCTGTTTATCGCGACGGGGCACCGGGTCAGTACTGACAGCGCGCTGGCGTGGGTACAGCGCTGTATGAAAGGGTATCGCCTGCCGGAGCCGACGCGCTGGGCGGATGCGGTCGCTTCCGGGCGTCCGGCGTTTGTTCGTTGGCAAGAAATTCAGCGCTGATTCAGGTAAACTGCCGCTAATTTCCGATTCGAGATTCCATCATGTTACAAAACCCGATTCATTTGCGTCTGGAGCGGCTGGAAAGCTGGCAGCACGTTACCTTTATGGCCTGCTTGTGCGAGCGCATGTACCCGAACTACGCCATGTTTTGCAAGCAGACGGAATTCGGCGACGGACAGATCTACCGTCGCATTCTGGATCTGATCTGGGAAACCCTGACGGTGAAAGATGCAAAGGTCAATTTCGATAGCCAACTGGAGAAGTTTGAAGAGGCAATTCCGGCAGCTGACGACTATGATCTGTACGGCGTTTATCCGGCGATTGATGCCTGTGTCGCATTAAGCGAATTAATGCATTCTCGTCTTAGCGGCGAAACGCTGGAACACGCTATTGAGGTTAGTAAGACTTCTATTACTACGGTGGCGATGTTGGAAATGACTCAGGCTGGTCGGGAAATGACCGATGAGGAGCTCAAAACGAACCCTGCCGTTGAACAGGAATGGGATATTCAGTGGGAAATATTCCGACTTTTAGCCGACTGCGAAGAACGCGATATTGAACTGATAAAAGGGCTCAGGGCAGACCTGCGCGAGGCTGGTGAGAGCAATATCGGTATAAATTTTCAGCAATGACACCAGAAAACGTGATTTAACGTCTGATTTGTCGTGCCATAAGGCTTCCCTTATGCCCCCCGTCTGGTCTACATTTGGGAGGCGAAAAAAAGTGGCTATCGGTGCGTGTATGCAGGAGAGTGCTTTTCTGGCATTTCCGTCGCACTCGATGCTTAGCAAGCGATAAACACATTGTAAGGATAACTTATGAACAAGACTCAACTGATTGATGTAATTGCAGACAAAGCAGAACTGTCCAAAACCCAGGCTAAAGCTGCTCTGGAATCCACTCTGGCTGCTATTACTGAGTCTCTGAAAGAAGGCGATGCTGTACAACTGGTTGGTTTCGGTACCTTCAAAGTGAACCACCGTGCTGAGCGCACTGGCCGTAACCCACAGACCGGTAAAGAAATCAAAATCGCCGCCGCTAACGTACCGGCGTTTGTTTCTGGTAAAGCTCTGAAAGACGCAGTTAAGTAAGACGCGTAGCTGTGAACAGTTTTATCGAAGGGGCTCGTCAGCCCCTTTTGTCCGTCTGGCGTCGCGCGTTTCTGTTTTCTGGCGCGCTGTTGCTGACTGCCTGCAGTCATAACGCTTCACCGCCTCCGTTTACTGCCAGCGGCTTTGCCGGCGATCACGGCGCGGTGCGTATCTGGCGTAAAGATACGAACGATGAAGTCCATCTGCTTTCTGTTTTTAGCCCGTGGCATAGCGGCAGCACGACGACCAGCGAATATCGTTGGCAGGGTGATACGCTTTCGCTTATTGAACTCAATATTTACAGCAAACCGCCAGAACATATTCGCGCGCGTTTCGACGCTCATGGCGAACTCAGTTTTATGCAGCGTGAAGTCGGGGGGCAGAAGCAGCAGCTTTCCAACGATCAGATTGCCTTGTATCGCTATCGCGCCGAACAAATCCGTCAGACCAGCGACGCCTTGCGCCTGGGGCGGGTCATACTACGCCAGGGACGCTGGCACGCCGACCATACGGTAACCACCTGTGAAGGTGAAACGCTGAAACCGGATCTGGATTCCTGGGCAATAAGCCACATTGAGCGCCGCCAGAACCACTCATCGGTAGAGGTGAGCGTAGCATGGCTGGAGGCGCCGGAAGGATCGCAACTTTTGCTGGTGGCGAATTCAGATTTCTGTCACTGGCAGCCGCAAGCGAAAACCTTTTGATGGAATACCGAATGGCGAAGCCGCCATTCGGCAAACATGCTTTACCAGTTTCCCATACCCATATGACCGCCGCCGCGATGATAACCGCCGCCATAGCCGCCGCAACCGCCATAGCCCATTCCTGCGCCGCGTGGTATGCCAGCCTGCGCCATCGCGACATCCCGTTTCACGCGTTGCTCATCTAACTTCTGGCCTAATGACTCCATCTCTTTGGCAACCGCGTTAATTTTCGCAGTATCCGGCGAACTGGCGGTCAGTAGCGCGTTGTATTCATAACGTTTGGATATCAGTTGCTGGCGCAGCGCGCTGGTCTGCGTATAGTAATCATCATAAATCTTCTGCGCCGTCGCCTGCTGTTCCGTGGTTAACGGGCTACCTCCCTGTTGCCACATACCGTCATTGTTGCCCCAGTGATGCCCGGCGAAGGCGGCGCCGGAGCTCAGGGCCAAAAGAGAGAGGGCGATTAGCGCGATAGCTGATTTATTGTTCCGTTTCATTTTGCGTTCTCCTGTTGCTCATCTTATCCTCTCTCTTGCATCTTCCGTGCCAGGTAACTATTCCTTGTCGGGCAGCGAGTTAACCCGCTTCAGGCGGCAAAAAGCGAGTAAAAATGACTCGCATGACCCGCCTGGCGAGTCATTTTTACCCACTAGTATCCGAAAGGGTGTGCGACACCGCGCGGTTATGCGGAGCGAAGAATGGCATGATCTCTGCTTAAGTAAGGAAAATAAAAACGAGCCGGGGAATCCTGTGAGTTTTATACGATTACATAAAGATGCTGCTGCAACGTGGTTGAGTCGACTGTTACCTGTGGCGATCTTCATTCTGGTGGGGCTATTTTCCATTATGGTCATTCGCGACTATGGCCGTGAGAGCGCTGCCGCCAGGCAGACGCTGCTGGAAAAGGGAAATGTACTCATTCGCGCTCTGGAGTCCGGCACGCGAGTAGGTATGGGAATGCGGATGCATCACGCGCAGCAGCAGACATTGCTGGAAGAGATGGCGGGTCAGCCAGGCGTGTTGTGGTTCGCCGTAACGGATGCGCAGGGGGTAATCATCACTCATAGCAACCCTGGCATGGTGGGCAAATCGCTCTATTCCGCATCTGAAATGCATCAACTAAACCCCGGGCCGCAGGAGCGTTGGCGGCGTGTCGACGTTGCTGCTAACGGCGAGACGATACCTGCGCTGGAAATTTACCGTCAGTTCCAGCCGCTTTTCGGTATGAGAGGTCACGGTATGAGGGGGCACGGCATGGCGCGTAGCGCCAATGACGACGAACCAGCGAAACAAACTATTTTTATTGCCTTTGACGCCAGCGAGCTGGCCGCGACACAGGCAAGGGAGTGGCGTAATACGCTGATTGTTTTGTCTGCGTTAGCGGCGGTGCTGTTGGCAACGTTACTGGCGTTTTTTTGGCATCAGCGTTATCAGCGCTCGCACAGAGAACTGCTTGATGCAATGAAGCGTAAAGAAAAGCTGGTGGCAATGGGGCATCTGGCGGCGGGCGTCGCGCACGAAATTCGTAACCCGCTCTCGTCCATCAAAGGGCTGGCGAAATACTTTGCCGAGCGCACGCCAGCCGGTGGCGAGTCGCATGAACTGGCGCAGGTGATGGCCAAAGAGGCCGACCGTTTGAACCGGGTGGTAAGCGAATTGCTCGAACTGGTAAAGCCCGCGCATCTGACGCTCCAGACGGTTAACCTCAATGATATTATTACTCACTCCCTGAATCTGGTCAGTCAGGATGCCCAAAGCAGAGAGATTCAGTTGAGGTTCACGGCGAATGAGACGCTTAAGCGTATTCAGGCTGACCCGGACAGGCTGACTCAGGTGCTGTTGAATCTGTACCTGAACGCTATTCATGCGATTGGCCGCCAGGGAACGATTACCGTAGAGGCAAAAGAAAGTGGGACCGACCGCGTTATCATCACTGTTACCGATAGCGGGAAAGGGATCGCCCCGGATCAGCTGGAGGCGATTTTTACGCCTTATTTTACGACCAAAGCTGACGGGACAGGCCTGGGGCTGGCTGTGGTGCAAAATATCATCGAACAGCATGGCGGTGCGATTAAGGTGAAAAGTATTGAGGGTAAAGGCGCGGTCTTTACTATCTGGTTGCCAGTGATAGCGAGACAACAGGATTAACAAGGGTGATACGCGGAAAAATCGATATTCTGGTTGTGGATGATGATGTAAGCCACTGCACGATTTTACAGGCGCTGCTTCGGGGCTGGGGCTATAACGTCGCTCTGGCCTACAGTGGGCATGATGCGTTGGCTCAGGTGCGTGAGAAAGTCTTTGATCTGGTACTGTGCGATGTGCGTATGGCGGAGATGGACGGTATCGCCACGCTGAAGGAGATTAAAGCGCTCAACCCCGCCATTCCGATTTTGATTATGACGGCATTCTCCAGCGTGGAAACGGCGGTAGAGGCGTTGAAAGCCGGTGCGCTCGACTATTTAATTAAACCGCTGGATTTTGACCGTCTGCAGGAGACGCTGGAAAAGGCGTTGGCGCATACGCGGGAAACGGGCGCTGAATTGCCATCGGCGTCGGCTGCGCAGTTTGGCATGATTGGCAGCAGTCCGGCGATGCAACATTTACTGAATGAAATCGCGATGGTCGCACCATCAGACGCCACGGTATTGATTCACGGAGACTCCGGCACGGGTAAAGAGCTGGTGGCGCGGGCGCTACACGCCTGTAGCGCCAGGAGCGATAAACCGCTGGTCACGCTCAACTGCGCCGCGCTTAATGAATCGCTGCTGGAGTCTGAGCTGTTCGGCCACGAAAAAGGCGCGTTTACCGGTGCGGATAAACGTCGGGAGGGACGCTTTGTCGAAGCGGATGGCGGCACCTTATTCCTCGATGAAATTGGCGATATTTCACCGCTGATGCAGGTACGCCTGCTGCGGGCGATTCAGGAACGTGAGGTGCAGCGTGTGGGCAGCAATCAGACCGTGTCGGTTGATGTGCGGCTGATTGCCGCTACCCACCGCGATCTGGCGGAAGAGGTGAGTGCTGGTCGTTTTCGCCAGGATCTCTATTACCGCCTGAATGTGGTGGCGATTGAAATGCCTTCTTTGCGCCAGCGTCGGGAAGATATTCCGCTACTGGCAGACCATTTTCTGCGGCGTTTTGCCGAACGTAACCGAAAAGCGGTGAAGGGGTTTACGCCGCAGGCGATGGATCTGCTGATCCACTACGACTGGCCGGGCAATATCCGTGAACTGGAAAACGCTATCGAGCGGGCGGTGGTGTTGCTGACGGGAGAATACATTTCTGAACGCGAATTGCCTCTCGCTATTACCGCGACGCCGATAAAAACGGAATACAGTGGTGAGATCCAACCGCTGGTGGACGTCGAAAAAGAGGTGATTCTGGCGGCGCTGGAAAAAACGGGCGGCAACAAAACCGAAGCCGCCCGTCAATTGGGCATTACGCGCAAAACGCTGCTGGCTAAACTCAGCCGTTAGTTCTGTTCACGCTCGATGGCGCGCCAGCCGATGTCGTTACGGCTGAAGCTGCCGTCCCAGCGGATGTCGGTCATCAGGGCGTAAGCGCGTTTCTGCGCTTCGGCCACGGTGTGGCCCAGCGCGGTGGCGCACAGTACGCGGCCGCCGCTGGTCAACACGCGGTTGCCATCAGCGAGTTTAGTTCCGGCGTGGAAAACCTTACCGTCAGCCGCGTCTTCCAGCGGCAGGCCGTGGATCTCATCGCCAGTATTGTAATTGCCCGGATAACCGCCCGCGGCGATCACCACGCCTAATGAAGCGCGTTCGTCCCACTCGGAGGTTTTCTCATCCAGCTTGCCGTCGCAGGCGGCCAGGCAAAGATCCACCAGGTCCGACTTCATGCGTAGCATGATCGGCTGGGTTTCCGGATCGCCGAAGCGGCAGTTGAACTCGATAACTTTCGGGTTGCCCTGCTTGTCGATCATCAGACCCGCGTACAGGAACCCGGTATAGGTATTCCCTTCCGCCGCCATGCCTTTTACGGTTGGCCAGATGATGCGTTCCATGGTGCGCTGGTGCACTTCATCAGTCACCACCGGCGCCGGTGAGTAGGCCCCCATACCGCCGGTATTCGGGCCGGTATCGCCATTGCCCACGCGTTTGTGGTCCTGGCTGGTGGCCATCGGCAGCACGTGCTCGCCGTCGACCATCACGATAAAGCTCGCTTCTTCGCCGTCGAGGAACTCTTCGATGACGATACGATGTCCCGCATCACCAAAAGCGTTACCCGCCAGCATGTCATGAACGGCAGCTTCGGCTTCTTCCAGCGTCATCGCCACGATAACGCCTTTACCGGCAGCCAGACCGTCAGCTTTGATGACGATCGGCGCGCCTTTCTCACGCAGATAAGCCAGGGCTGGCTCAATCTCGGTGAAATTCTGGTATTCCGCCGTCGGAATCTGGTGACGAGCGAGGAAATCTTTGGTGAACGCTTTGGATCCTTCCAGTTGGGCGGCTCCTTCGGTTGGGCCAAAGATCTTCAGGCCCGCCGCGCGGAAGGCATCGACCACGCCAATCACCAGCGGCGCTTCCGGGCCGACGATGGTCAGATCGATCTTCTCGTCCCGGGCAAAGCTCAGCAGCGCCGGAATATCGGTGACGCCGATAGCCACGTTCTGCAACGCTGGCTCCAGCGCGGTACCGGCGTTACCCGGTGCGACAAAAACGGTATCAACCAGCGGCGACTGTGCGGCTTTCCAGGCCAGCGCGTGTTCGCGCCCGCCGTTACCAATGACTAAAACTTTCATCGTCTGTTCCCTGAATTAATGGCGGAAGTGGCGCATGTCGGTGAAGATCATCGCAATGCCGTGTTCATCGGCAGCGGCAATGACTTCATCATCACGGATAGAACCGCCAGGCTGGATAACGCAGCTCACGCCGACAGCGGCAGCGGCATCAATACCGTCACGGAACGGGAAGAAGGCGTCGGAAGCCATCGCGGAGCCTTTCACTTCCAGACCTTCGTCAGCCGCTTTAATCCCGGCGATTTTGGCGGAGTACACGCGGCTCATCTGGCCTGCGCCTATACCGATGGTCATGTTCTCTTTGGCATACACAATAGCGTTGGATTTCACGAACTTGGCTACCTTCCAGCAGAACAGCGCGTCACGCAGCTCCTGCTCGGTCGGCTGGCGTTTGGAAACCACGCGCAGTTCACCTTCGGTGACCATACCCAGATCCCTGTCCTGAACCAGCAGGCCGCCGTTAACGCGTTTGAAGTCCAGACCAGGTACGCGCTGTGCCCACTGACCACAGGTCAGTACGCGCACATTCTGCTTGGCAGCCGTGATTTTCAGCGCATCTTCGGTCGCGGACGGGGCGATGATCACTTCCACGAACTGGCGGGAGATGATGGCCTGCGCGGTTTCGGCATCCAGTTCGCGGTTGAAGGCGATAATGCCGCCGAACGCGGAGGTTGGGTCGGTTTTATACGCACGGTCGTAAGCGTCGAGAATAGTGGTGCTCACCGCCACGCCGCACGGGTTAGCGTGCTTGACAATTACGCAGGCTGGCTCGTTGAACGCTTTCACACACTCCAGCGCCGCGTCGGTATCGGCGATATTGTTGTAGGAAAGCGCTTTGCCCTGCACCTGTTGTGCAGTGGCAACGGACGCTTCTTTCACATTCTCTTCTATATAGAAGGCAGCCTGCTGGTGGCTGTTCTCGCCATAGCGCATATCCTGCTTCTTAATGAAGTTCAGATTCAGCGTACGCGGGAAGCGACCGGCGGCTTCTTTGCCTTCACCGTGGTAAGCCGGAACCATACTGCCGAAGTAGTTGGCGATCATGCTGTCGTAGGCGGCGGTGTGTTCGAAGGCTTTAATCGCGAGATCGAAACGGGTGTCGAGGGTCAGAGAGCCTTCGTTAGCATCCATCTCTTTAATAATGGCGTCGTAGTCGCTGCTCTTCACCACGATGGCCACGTCTTTATGGTTCTTCGCGGCGGAGCGCACCATCGTTGGGCCACCGATATCGATGTTCTCTACCGCATCTTCCAGCGAGCAACCTTCGCGTGCTACGGTCTCGGCGAACGGATACAGGTTAACGACAACCATATCGATAGGGGCGATGTGGTGCTGTTCCATAATGGCATCGTCCTGGCCGCGGCGACCGAGGATGCCGCCGTGGACTTTTGGATGCAGGGTCTTTACGCGTCCATCCATCATTTCCGGGAAACCGGTGTAATCGGAAACTTCGGTCACCGGCAGGCCTTTTTCTGCTAACAGGCGGGCTGTGCCCCCCGTAGACAGCAGCTCCACACCGCGTGCGGAAAGTGCCTGGGCGAATTCGATGATACCGGCCTTGTCAGAAACACTGAGCAGAGCGCGGCGGACTGGACGACGTTGTTGCATGGTAAATCCCCTGGATTTGACGATTACAGAGAGCGTTAGCTGAATTTTTCGTGAAAAACTCAGCTAACGCCCCTTATGGGGCATTCTCATTTTGCGGCGACATTGTAACGAAAACGTTTGCGCAACGCTCGCGAATTTTTCTTTTTAAATTCTGGCCCGGCTTTTATCCCTGAAAGATCGTTTGCAGAGTGAGAAGATCCAGGAAATGAACGCATATTTTGTGGATAAGTCTGTGCGTAAATTGGTATAACCAGAGGTTTTGCTGGGGAATGCAGCAAACAGTCATTTTTCTGCAATTTTTCTATTGCGGTCAGCAGAGAACTCCCTATAATGCGCCTCCATCGACACGGCGGATGTGAATCACTTCACACAAACAGCCGGTCGGTTGAAGAGAAAA
>NZ_JAMMIN010000014.1:0-50207 GCF_051702785.1 Salmonella sp. NW722 | reverse complement strand
GTTCCGTGTCAGTGGTGGCGCATTATAGGGAGTTATTTCTGCCTGACAAGAGGAAATTTAAAATAATTTTCTGAGTGTCTCTTTTTTCATCAACAGCGTGCTTAACGTGCCATAAAATAAGCAAATTGCCGTTATTGCAACTGCAATCACACTTCCAGGTGGCATACTAATAACCAAACGAAAGAGAAAGGAAGAACATTCATGCCTTTAAGCGCACAACAATTAGCCGCACAAAAAAATCTATCCTATGTTCTGGCTGAAAAGCTGGCGCAGCAGATATTAAAGGGTGACTACGCCCCCGGTACGATTCTTCCCGGCGAAATAGAACTGGGCGAGCAGTACGGCGTAAGTCGAACGGCAGTTCGCGAAGCGGTGAAAACGTTGACGGCTAAAGGTATGGTGCTACCCCGTCCGCGCATTGGTACGCGGGTGATGCCGCAGGGAAACTGGAACTTTCTGGATCAAGAGCTGCTGACCTGGTGGATGACGGAAGAAAATTTTCATCAGGTGGTAGATCATTTTTTGGTGATGCGTATTAGCCTGGAGCCGCAAGCCTGCCTGCTGGCGGCGACTCTTGGCACACCGGAGCAGAAAGCGCGGCTTAATGCCTTAATGGAAGAGATGGTCGCGCTGAAAAAGCATTTTAAGCGTGAACGCTGGATTGAAGTGGATATGGCGTGGCACGAACATATCTACGAAATGAGCGCCAATCCCTTTCTAATCTCTTTTGCTACGCTATTTCATTCGGTTTATCACACTTACTTTACCTCAATCACCTATAACGAGGTGGTAAAGCTGGATTTGCACCAGGCCATTGTTGATGCCATCGCTGATGGCGACGGCGAACGCGCTTTCCAGGCCTGCCAGGCGTTGTTAATAGCGCCCAATGAGAGACCAGATAATTAACAGGATATTGAATGACCAGCAAAAAAGCGCGCAGTATGGCTGGCCTGCCGTGGATCGCGGCGATGGCCTTCTTTATGCAGGCGCTAGACGCCACCATTTTGAATACCGCTTTACCGGCTATTGCGCATAGCCTTAACCGTTCCCCACTCGCCATGCAGTCCGCTATTATCAGTTATACCCTGACAGTAGCCATGTTAATTCCGGTAAGCGGCTGGCTGGCTGACCGCTTCGGTACGCGTCGCGTCTTTATGGTCGCCGTAAGCCTGTTTACGTTAGGCTCGCTGGCCTGCGCGCTCTCCAGTTCACTATCTGAATTGGTTATTTTTCGCGTCGTACAAGGCGTCGGCGGAGCGATGATGATGCCAGTGGCGCGTCTGGCGTTATTGCGAGCCTATCCGCGTAGTGAGCTGCTGCCCGTTCTTAACTTTGTCACTATGCCGGGGCTGGTAGGTCCGATTCTGGGGCCGGTATTAGGCGGCGTACTGGTGACCTGGGCAAGCTGGCACTGGATCTTCCTGATTAATATTCCCATTGGTGTTGCAGGCATTCTGTATGCCCGCAAATATATGCCCAACTTCACCACGCCGCGTCGCAAGTTTGACATGACCGGCTTCTTTCTTTTTGGGTTAAGTCTGGTTTTATTTTCCAGCGGAATGGAACTGTTTGGCGAAAAGATTGTGGCGACATGGATCGCATCCGCCATTATTTTTTGCAGTATCGTTCTACTATTGGCCTATATCCGCCACGCCCGCCGTCATCCGACACCGTTAATATCACTATCGCTGTTTAAGACACGCACATTTTCCGTCGGTATTGCCGGCAACCTCGCCACGCGTCTGGGGACAGGCTGCGTACCTTTTTTGATGCCGTTAATGCTACAGGTTGGTTTTGGCTACCCGGCTCTGATCGCCGGCTGCATGATGGCGCCGACAGCTTTGGGTTCTATTATCGCGAAATCGACCGTAACGCAGGTTTTACGACGTTTGGGATACCGGAAGACTCTGGTCGGCATTACGGTATTTATCGGTCTGATGATTGCCCAGTTTTCGTTTCAATCTCCCGCCATGCCGATCTGGATGCTCGTACTGCCGCTATTCATTCTTGGAATGGCGATGTCCACTCAATTTACGGCAATGAATACGATTACTCTTGCGGATCTGACGGACGATAACGCCAGCAGCGGCAACAGCGTTCTGGCGGTTACGCAGCAATTGTCTATCAGTTTAGGCGTGGCGATCAGCGCGGCGGTGTTACGTATTTATGAAGGTTTTGCGGGCACCAGTACCGTGGAACAGTTCCACTATACCTTTATCACGATGGGGGCGATCACTATCGTGTCCGCGCTGATGTTTATGCTGCTAAGAGCCAAAGACGGCAACAATCTGATTAAAGAACGGCATAAATCTAAACCGACCCACGCACCGTCAAAACCGGAGTAAGCTGAAGTCGCTGTTGTTGCAAGGCGGGCTGCGCCATCCGATGAATCAACACATCAATAGCCAGCTCGCCCAATTCATCTTTCGGCTGATGGATAGTCGTCAGCGGCGGCGTCATATAGCGCGCCAGCTCAATATCATCATAGCCAATGACTGCCATATCCTGCGGAATACGAAGCCCCGCCTGATATAGCGCCTGATAGGCGCCGACAGCCATCGCATCGTTTCCGGTAAAAACCGCTTGCGGTCGCTGTTGATGGGCGAGTAACGCCTGCATGGCGTCAAAGCCGCCGCCAAATTCAAAATCGCCGGTGATCTCATAGCCTTGCGGAATAGCCAGCCCTGCGCGTTTCATCGCCGCCCGATACCCTTCCAGCCGTAAACGCGCTGGCGTTTTGTCCAGCGGGCCGGTAATACAGGCTATTCGGGTAAATCCTTTATCGATAAGGTGTTGGGTGGCAAGATCGCCGCCTAACAACGAATTATCCTGAATGAGATCGCTATCGCCCTCGCCATCAAACGGCGACCAGTCCATCATGACGGTAGGAATAGACGGATAACGCTCCATGATTTCACGAGAAGGCTGATGCGTTTCGGTACACAGCAGCAGTAAACCGTCTACCCGTTTTTGCATCAGCGTCTCCAGGTTGCGGTTCATCCGTTGCTCGTCGCCTTCGGTATTGCACAGCACCAGACTATAACCGCGCTCAAAACAGCTTCGCTCAACGCCGCGCACCAGTTCGGAATAAAAAGGGTTGGTACTGGCGGTAATTAGCATACCAATCGTGCGGGTCTGGTTTAACTTGAGGCTTCGCGCCAGCGCAGAAGGCGCATAGTTAAGTGATTTAATCGCCGCTTCAACTTTTTCGGTTATCGTCTCACTCACAAAGCGATCTTTGTTAATAACGTGAGAGACCGTCGATGTAGAGACTCCCGCCAGGCGGGCAACATCTTTCATAGTAGCCAAGCGTTACCCCTGCTGATGTAAAAACGCTTCTATCTCTTCGCGCCACGGAACGGACGGTTGCGCGCCTTTACGCGTTACGGCAATCGCGGCGGCGGCATGGGCAAAGCGAATCGCTTCCGGCAACGGCGTCTCCTCCAGTATCGCGGTGATAAAGGCGCCGTTAAACGTATCTCCGGCGGCAATGGTATCGACAGCCTCAACGCTAAATCCAGGAACGCGGCGGCCCTCGCCGTCTACGCTGGCCCAGACGCCACGGCTTCCTAAGGTAATTAATACGGTTCGAATGCCTTTATCATGCAAAACCTGCGCAGCTTTCGCGGCATCGTCGTCATTTTCCACACGCACGCCCGTCAGCTTTTCAGCTTCCGTTTCATTTGGCGTGATGATGTCCACCAGCGCCAGCAGTTCATCCGGTAACTCACGGGCAGGCGCCGGGTTAAGCGCAACAGTAGTATGATGTTGATGGGCGATTTTCGCCGCCGCCAGTACGCTTTCCAGCGGCGATTCCAGCTGCATCAGTAACGCATCCGCCTGCGCGATACGTTCACGTTGCGCATCAACCAACGCCGGCGATAACGCGGCATTCGCTCCGGCATGAATACCGATGACGTTCTCGCCTTCGCCGTTAACGAAAATCAGCGCCACCCCGGTAGACTCGCCTTTAATAACGCTAACTGGCGCGATATCAATACGATCGCTGACTAATTGTTTACGAATACTGTCGCCAATATCGTCATCGCCCGTGCAGGCGATAAACGCAATATTTGCCCCGCTACGTCCCGCAGCAACCGCCTGATTCGCGCCTTTCCCGCCAAACGCGACCTGATAATGGCTACCGGTTACCGTTTCACCCGGGGTAGGGAAGGACTCAAGATTAAGGATATGATCGGCATTAATGCTGCCAAGGACGATGAGATTACCTGCGGTTTTCATATTCGGGGTTCCACGTCAAAGTGCGCCACCGGTTAGGGTGGCGCGTGCCCTGCTTTTCTTTTTTTACGTTCACCTCAGCGGAGGCTCGCGTATTTCTGTCGCCATCAGGCCATAGTTGACCCGTGTCGTTTATTACTGCTTGATGACCAGTTTCAGGTCAACCGGATATTTGGCCTGAACTTTTTCGCCTTTCAGCACCTTATCCGCCACTTCAACGCCTTTGGCGCCGATTTGATCCGGTAACTGAGCGATAGTCGCTGCCAGTTTGCCATCTTTTACGGCCTTTTCGCCATCCGGCGTACCGTCAAATCCAACCACCATCACATCTGCTTTACCGGCAGTTTGCAGCGCGCGCAGTGCGCCCAGCGCCATTTCATCATTCTGGGCGAAGACAGCCTGAACATCCGGATGCGCGGTCAGCAGGTTCTGCATGACGTTCAGACCCTTAGTACGGTCGAAATCAGCAGGCTGGCTGGCCAGGACATTAAATTTGTGGGCGGCTACCGCCTGCTGGAAACCTTCGCCACGCTCACGCGCCGCAGATGTTCCGGCAATGCCTTGCAACTCAATCACTTTGGCGCCTTCGCCAGCTTTTTTCGCGATATAGTCGCCAGCGATCTTACCGCCCAGCACGTTATCAGACGCGATATGGCTGACGACATCGCCTTTGGTTGCCTGGCGGTCAAGCGTGATAACCGGAATCTTCGCCTGGTTCGCCATCTTCACCGCGTTACCCACCGCATCGGAGTCAGTCGGGTTGATCAGCAGAATTTTGGTCCCGCGAACGGTTAAATCCTGCACGTTCGCCAGCTCTTTGGCAGGGTTGTTCTGGGAGTCCAGCACCACCAGGTTATAACCCAGTTTATCCGCCTCTTTTTGCGCCCCGTCTTTTAACGACACGAAGAAGGGATTATTGAGGGTAGAGATCACCAGCGCAATGGTGTCTTTCGCCATTGCATTCGCGCTCACGGTGGCGCTCAGCGCAACAGCAGATACCAGGGTAGCCAGTTTTTTCATGTTCATATTTCAGATGTCCTGTAGTCGTTGTTACTGCTTTTTGTTGTCTACCAGTACCGCCAGCAAAATCACCACCGCTTTGACGATCATCTGGTAATAGGAGGAAACACCTAACAAATTCAAACCATTATTAAGGAAGCCGAGAATCAATGCGCCGATCAATGTCCCAACAATGCGCCCTTTACCACCTGCAAGGCTGGTGCCGCCCAGCACCACGGCGGCAATAGCATCCAGCTCATAGCCGGTACCCGCCGTCGGCTGCGCGGAAGAGAGGCGCGCCACTTCAATGATGCCCGCCAGCGACGCTGTCAGGCCGCAAAGTGAATAGACGATAATTTTCACTTTGCTCACGCTAATGCCAGACAGGCGCGTCGCCGCTTCGTTACCACCCAGCGCGTAGATATAGCGTCCCAGACGGGTGTGATGCAGCATATACCAGGCGGCGATAAAGACGATAGCCATGATCCAGACCGGCGTAGGAACGCCCAGCGGACGGCCGATACCGAACCAGCCAAACAGATCGGCGTTATCGGTAAAGCCAGTGTTGACTGGGCTACCGTCGGTGTAAACCATCGTCACGCCGCGCAGTAGCAGCATCATCACCAGCGTAGCGATAAACGCCTGTACGCGGCCTTTCGCGACGATAACGCCAGTGACGGCGCCAATCGCAGCGCCCAGCGCCAGCGCGGCGGCAACCGCGACCAGCGCATTCACTTCAACGCCGACGATTGAAGCGGCAACCGCGCCGGTGAGCGCCAGCAGGGAACCGACGGACAGATCGATCCCCGATGTCAGAATCACCAACGTCATCCCCACCGCCATAATGGCGTTAACGGAGGTCTGTTGAAGAATATTGAACAGATTATTAACGGTAAAAAAGTTGGGGCTCAACGTCGAAACAATCGCGATCAACACCAGCAGGGCAATGAGCGACTTCTGCTCAAGAAGCCACGCTTTAGTGAAATAACGGCGACCAGAAACAGCCTGGGTTGTCATCTTTTTTACTCCTGATTCACGCGATTAAGCTTGCCCACTGCGGCAGCCATTAACACTTCCTGGGTGGCCTGCTCGCGAGTAAATTCACCGCTGAGATGCCCTTCATGCATGACGATGATGCGATCGCTCATGCCTAATACTTCTGGCATCTCAGATGAGACCAGAATGATGCTCAGGCCGTCGGCCTTAAACTGGTTGATAAGCTGGTAAATCTCTTTCTTGGCGCCGACGTCCACGCCGCGGGTCGGCTCGTCGAGAATGAGCACTTTCGGGCGCGTCATCAACCCGCGGGCAATCGCCACTTTTTGCTGATTACCACCGGAAAGCAGGCCTATCGCCTGTTCCATTGACGGTGTCTTGACGTTGAACAGACGGATAAAATCCCCCACCGCCTGCTGCTCATCTTTGTGTTTCAGGCTTCCGCCAGCGCGGCTGAAATAGTCCAGCGCCGTCAGCGACATATTCTCTTTAACTGACATGCCGAGCACCAGTCCATCGCGCTTACGGTCTTCAGAGATATAAACGATGCCATTGGCCAGCCCGTCCTGCGGAGAACGCGTCACCACTTCGTGTCCATCAAGCGTCACATAACCGCTGGTTCGCGGCATCGCGCCGTACAATACTTTCATCAGCTCGGTGCGACCGGCGCCCATCAGGCCGGAGATGCCAAGAATCTCGCCTTTTCGCAGCACAAAAGAGACATCATTCACGCCCGGTCCGCACAGATTATCGACCTTGAGGCGAATCTCACCCGGCGCGTTATCCAGATGCGGGTACTGATCTTCCAGCTTACGTCCCACCATCATTTCGATAAGAGAATCTTCGGTCAACGTGGCCACTTCACGCTCGGCGATAAATTGCCCATCGCGGAAGACCGTCACGTCATCGCAAATTTCGAAGATCTCTTTCATACGGTGGGAGATATAGACAATGCCGCGCCCCTGCGATTTTAATTCGCGGATAACGCGGAACAGCGATTCGGTTTCAGTGTCAGTCAGCGCATCGGTCGGTTCATCCATAATGATGACTTTGGATTCGAAGCTCAGCACTTTGGCGATTTCCACCATTTGCTGATCGCCGATAGAGAGTTCGCCCACCAGCTTATCGCTCTTAAAGCGCAGATTGAGTTTGGCTAAGAGGTGGTCGGCTTCGGCATACATCTTTTTCCAGTCGATTTTGCCAAAGCGATTCACAAACTCACGGCCCAGGAAGATGTTTTCCGCAATGGTCAACTGCGGGATCAGGTTCAGTTCCTGATGAATAATGCCGATCCCGGCTTCCTGAGACGATTTAGGCCCGTTAAAGGTGGTCTCTTTACCCAGCCATAACAACGATCCCGCATCTCGCGTATAGATGCCGGTTAATACTTTCATCATGGTGGATTTTCCGGCGCCGTTTTCCCCCACCAGCGCCATAACGCGGCCAGGATAAACGTTTAACGCGGCGCCGGAGAGAGCCTTCACGCCGGGGAACGCTTTATCGATCCCTTTGAGTTGCAGTAATGCGTCCATAGCGGCCTCAGAAAGTGACGCCAGCGCAAAGAATGACGTTCGCATACGGGGAACACTCCCCGCTGCGAATCACTGCCTGACTGTCTGCAGTCAATTTTTTGAATTGTTCGTGTGTCGTATAACTAATTTTTATGGTGTTTCCCTGGTGTTGCTGCAGTTGCTCAAGGTGAGTGAGCAACGTTTCGTGGAGCTGCGGATTCTGTTGTTTGATT
This sequence comes from Salmonella sp. NW722, assembly GCF_051702785.1. Lineage (NCBI taxonomy): Bacteria > Pseudomonadati > Pseudomonadota > Gammaproteobacteria > Enterobacterales > Enterobacteriaceae > Salmonella > Salmonella sp. NW722. Next base: position 42,229 of record NZ_JAMMIN010000014.1, on the reverse strand, counting down.
TCCGTTGCAAGAATCGCCGCCTCAACCTGCATTTCCCGGGTCACAACATCCACCACCTGCATAAAAGAAGGTACGCCCTGGGTTAGTGCCATATCGATACGCGCGGTGCTATTCGGGATAGGTAAACCCGCATCACAGACCACCAGAGTATCAGTATGCCCCAGACGGGAAATGACCGACGAGATTTCAGAGTTGAGTACGGTGCCTTTCTTCATTTTTCTGCTCCACTAGCGAAACGTTTCGCTGGCCGCAGTGTAACCCTGGATGTGTTCATAAAACCATCATGACGTAACAGAATTGTGATCGCCGTCGAAACGTTTCGCTAGCGGAAATCAGGCGATTATCGTGTGGGAATCTACGGATTGGCCAAGCCGGGCAAGCCAACGCGGCCCCCGGCATGTTGATGAGAGGTTAAATCTCGACCTGAGTTCCTAACTCAATCACGCGGTTAGGCGGGATCTCGAACTGATCCGGCGCGCGCAGGGCGTTGCGTTGCAGCAACAAATACAGCTTGCCGCGCAGACGCAAATACCACGGGCGTTTGCCGACAATCAACGACTCGTGCGACATAAAGAACGACGTTTCCATCATCCGACAGCTAAGCCCTTCCAGACCGCAGCGGTGGAACACCTCTTCAACGTTTGGCGTTTCGCGCCAGCCGTAGCTGGCCACCACGCGCCAGAATGTCGGAGACAACTGCTCAATCTGCACCCGGCGAACGTTATGCACATAAGGCGCATCTTCCGTACGCAACGTCAGTAAGATTACGCGCTCATGCAACACTTTGTTGTGCTTCAGGTTATGCAATAAAGCAAAAGGGATCACACTGAGCGCACGCGACATGTATACGGCAGTACCCGGCACCCGAACCGGCGGTGACTTCTCCAGCGAAGCAATCATCGCTTCCAGCGAATTACCGTGTTCATGCATACGACGCAACAGACGGAAACGCTCGCTCTTCCAGGTGGTCATGATCGTGAACATGATCAGGCCCAGGCTCAGCGGCAGCCAACCACCGGACAACAATTTATCGAGGTTAGCCGAGAACAGCGGGATATCCACGCACAGGAACGCGATGAGGATCAGCGCGACAAAATATTTGTTCCAGTGCCAGTTCTTACGCGCCACGGTCGTAGAAAGAATAGATGTCAGCACCATCGTGCCGGTCACGGCGATACCATAGGCCGCCGCCAGGTTGCTGGAGTGCTCAAAGCTAACAATAACAACCACGACCGCGAAATAAAGCAGCCAGTTAACGAAAGGGATATAGATCTGACCGGATTCCATCTCGGAGGTATGGATAATGCGCATCGGCGACAAATAGCCAAGACGCACGGCCTGACGCGTCAGCGAAAAGACACCAGAAATAACCGCCTGGGAGGCGATCACCGTCGCCAGCGCGGCCAGAATCAGCAGCGGAATTAACGCCCAGTCCGGCGCCAACAGGAAGAAGGGGTTTTTAATCGCTTCCGGATGTTTAAGTAGCAATGCGCCCTGACCAAAGTAGTTCAGTACTAACGACGGCAATACCACGGTAAACCACGCCAGGCGAATCGGGAACTTACCGAAGTGTCCCATATCGGCGTACAACGCCTCTACGCCGGTAATCGACAGCACCACCGCGCCCAACGCAATAAATGATACGGTTTTATATTCAAGGAAAAAACGTACCGCCCAGACAGGATTCAGCGCATGTAACACTTCAGGATTGGCGATAATACTGCGCAGGCCAAGTACCGCCAGGATTAAAAACCAGGTCAGCATGATCGGCGCAAAGAGTTTCCCTACCATTCCCGTACCGTGCTTCTGAATCATAAACAACAGAGTCAGCACAATAATGGAGAGCGGGACAATCCAGGTATCCAGCTGCGGCGCGACAATCTCCAGGCCTTCAATCGCCGACATCACCGAAATCGCCGGCGTAATCACCACTTCGCCATAGAAAAAGCTGCCGCCTATCAGTCCCATGATAACTAACATGGATGTGGTGCGCGCCGAGGTATTACGCCCGGCAAGCGACATCAGCGTCAAAATTCCACCTTCACCCGCGTTATCGGCGCGCATCACAAAAGTGAGATATTTGATGGAAACCACAAAGATGAGTAGCCAGAAGATCAGCGACAGAAAACCAAACACGGCATCTCGTTCAACGCCAAAACCAAACTGACCGGACAAACATTCACGAAGCGTATAAAGCGGGCTGGTGCCAATATCACCGTAGACAACCCCAATAGCTGCGAGGGTAATCGCAGGCAACGATTGCTTATTATCAGTGCTCATAGACTCATCTTTCGTTTATACACGTCACCCTTCACACTACCTCCTTGTCGGCTGCATTCGCTTACCCCAGTCACACGTTTAAGTCAGTGCCAGGGGATTCACTCCTTTGCCGCCTTGATGTAGTTTGAATGAATGAGTGTATAGATATGAAATGTGTGCTTAGTCCCTTGGCCCACAAAAAAGCGCACAGTATGCACGATTAATCATAAAATCGTACCCCTAAATGAAGCCAGATTAACCTGGCTCAAAGAAAAATAAACAGCGCGTCAGACGATTACAGCCCCGGTGGTGAAACGTCTATACTCGCAATTAGCATGATCCATTTGTCGAAAGGACGCCTCTTTATTATGGCTCACCCACATTTATTAGCGGAAAGAATTTCCCGTCTGAGCAGCGCCCTTGAGAAGGGGCTGTATGAACGTAGTCACGCCATACGCCTTTGCCTACTGGCAGCGTTAAGCGGTGAGAGCGTCTTTTTGTTGGGCCCGCCCGGTATCGCCAAGAGTCTGATTGCCCGCCGCCTGAAGTTTGCTTTCCAGCGCGCCCGCGCTTTTGAATATCTGATGACACGCTTTTCCACGCCGGAAGAGGTGTTTGGCCCGCTCTCTATTCAGGCGCTGAAAGATGAAGGTCGCTATGAACGCTTAACGACCGGCTATCTTCCCGAAGCCGAAATCGTTTTTCTGGATGAAATCTGGAAAGCCGGGCCCGCTATCCTGAACACATTGCTGACCGCCATTAACGAACGCCATTTCCGCAACGGCGCATTTGAGGAAAAAATTCCGATGCGGCTGCTGGTGGCGGCCTCCAACGAACTGCCCGAAGCGGACAGCAGCCTGGAAGCCTTGTACGACCGAATGTTGATTCGCCTGTGGCTGGATAAAGTTCAGGATAAAGCCAATTTCCGCTCCATGCTGATTAGTCAGCAGGATGAGAGTGATAACCCGGTCCCCGCCTCGTTACAGGTTAGCGACGAAGAATATCAACAGTGGCAAAAAGATATCGGCGCGATTTCACTCCCTGATCCGGTCTTTGAGCTGATATTTACTCTGCGCCAACAGCTGGATAATTTGCCGAATGCGCCTTATGTCTCCGACCGTCGCTGGAAGAAAGCCATCCGCCTGTTACAGGCCAGCGCCTTCTTTAGCGGACGCGACGCGGTTGCGCCGATTGACCTTATCCTGCTAAAAGATTGCTTGTGGTATGACGCGCAGAGTCTGAATCTCATGCAACAGCAACTGGAAATATTGATGACCGGACACGCCTGGCAGCAGCAGGCCATGCTGACTCGCCTCGGCGGTATTGTCCAGCGCCGCCTCCAGTTGCAGCAACAGCAAAGCGATAAAACCGCCTTCACCGTCATTAAAGAAGGCGGTATGTTCAGCCGCCGCCCGCATTACACTTTACCGCCGGAAGCCAGTGCGTCAACGTTGACGTTATTGCTACAAAAACCGCTAAAACTGCATGATATGGAAGTGATCCATATTACCTTTGACCGCAGCGCGCTGGAACTTTGGCTGACCAAAGGCGGCGAGATCCGCGGCAAACTGAACGGGATCGGCTTTGCCCAAACGTTGAATATGGAAGTCGATAACGCTCAACATCTGGTGGTGCGCGACATCAGTCTACAAGGTACCCGTCTGGCGTTACCGGGAGCGGCTGAAGACAGTATGCCTGCGGAGATCAAACAGCAGCTGGAAACGTTAGAAAACGACTGGCGCCAGCAGCATACCCGCTTCAGCGAGCAGCAACATTGCCTGTTTATTCACAGCGACTGGTTAGGGCGCATTGAGGCCAGCCTGCAGGATGTAGGAGAACAGATCCGCCAGGCGCAACAATGCTGACGCTGGATACGCTAAATACCATGCTGGCCGTCAGCGAAGAGGGAATGGTCGAAGAGATGATCCTCGCGCTACTGGCTTCCCCACAGCTGGTCATTTTCTTTGAAAAGTTTCCGCGTTTAAAAAACGCCGTGACCGCCGATCTCCCGCGCTGGCGGGAAGCGCTACGCAGCCGTCTTAAAGACGCTCGCGTTCCGCCGGAACTCACGGAAGAGGTCATGTGTTATCAGCAAAGCCAACTTCTCTCTACCCCACAGTTCATCGTGCAACTGCCGCAAATACTGGCGTTGCTTCATCGCCTGCATTCACCGTATGCCGCGCAGGCGAAGCAGTTGACGGAGAGCAACAGTACCTTTACCCCTGCGCTACACACGCTTTTTTTGCAACGCTGGCGGTTAAGTCTGGTCGTGCAGGCCACCACGTTAAACCAGCAACTACTGGAAGAAGAGCGCGAGCAGTTGCTGAGTGACGTTCAGGAACGGATGACGCTGAGCGGGCAACTGGAACCGACGCTGGCGGAAAATGATAATGCCGCAGGCCGCCTGTGGGATATGAGCGCGGGCCAGCTTAAACGTGGTGATTATCAACTGATCGTAAAATACGGCGAATTTCTCGCCGCCCAGCCGGAGCTAATGCAACTGGCGGAACAACTGGGACGTTCGCGGGAAGCCAAATCGGTACCGAAAAAAGACGCGCCGATGGAAACCTTTCGTACACTGGTACGCGAACCCGCAACGGTGCCGGAGCAGGTTGACGGTATACAGCAAGGCGATGATATTCTGCGCCTGTTGCCGCCAGAGCTGGCGACGCTTGGCATCACCGAGCTGGAATATGAATTCTACCGCCGGTTAGTGGAAAAACAGCTCCTCACCTATCGCCTGCATGGCGAAGCATGGCGTGAGAAAGTAACCGAACGGCCGGTAGTACACCAGGATGTCGACGAGCAGCCGCGCGGACCGTTTATTGTCTGCGTCGATACTTCAGGCTCGATGGGAGGATTTAACGAGCAGTGCGCAAAAGCGTTCTGCCTGGCGTTGATGCGCGTTGCGCTGGCGGATAACCGCCGCTGCTTTATTATGCTGTTTTCCACTGACGTTGTGCGTTATGAACTCTCCGGCCCGGAAGGTATTGAGCAGGCCATCCGCTTTTTAAGTCAACGTTTTCGCGGCGGCACGGATATCGCCAGCTGTTTTCGCGCCATTATTGAAAGAATGCAGGGACGGGAATGGTTTGATGCCGATGCGGTGGTCATTTCGGATTTTATCGCCCAGCGCTTGCCGGATGACGTGGTGAGCAAAGTGGGAGAGTTGCAGCGTCTTCACCAGCATCGATTCCACGCGGTGGCGATGTCGGCGCACGGCAAACCCGGCATCATGCGCATTTTCGATCATATCTGGCGCTTTGACACCGGGATGCGAAGCCGCCTGCTGAGACGCTGGCGGCGCTAACGGCTTATAAAATAGCAGGAATGCTTTCGCGAACCTGCGCGGGCCATACGCCGCACTGCACCTGACCAATATGCGGCAATTGCAGCAGCAACATCGTCAGACGCGACTGCCCAATCCCGCCGCCGATGGTCTGCGGCATTTCGCCGCGCAGCAGCGCCTGATGCCACTCCAGTTGCAGGCGATCTTCATCACCGGTCAACGCCAGCTGGCGCATCAGCGTATCGGCATCTACACGGATACCCATAGAGGAAAGCTCAAACGCATCTTCCAGCACCGGGTTCCACACCAGGATATCGCCGTTCAGACCGGCGTAGCCCAGCTCAGATGCGGAGCTCCAGTCATCATAATCCGGCGCGCGTACATCATGGCGGTGGCCATCGCTCAGTTTACCGCCGATCCCCACCAGAAAAACGGCGCCAAGTTCTTTGGCGATCGCGCGTTCGCGCCCTTTCGCATCCAGATCCGGATAGCGAGACAACAGCTCCTGGCTGTGAACAAACTGAATTTGCTCTGGCAGGAACGGCGCCAGACCAAACTGTTTATGCACTTCTGCTTCCGTCGCCTTAATTCCTGCCCATATAGCCTCTACTGTGCTTTTCAGGGTGGAAAATTGGCGCTCGCCATCGCCCATGACACGCTCCCAGTCCCACTGATCCACATAGACCGAGTGGAGCGGAGAGAGTCGGTCTTCATCGGGGCGAAGGGCTTTCATGTGCGTGTACAGCCCTTCGCCCGCGCTGAAGTCATGTTGCCCCAGGGTTTGACGTTTCCACTTCGCCAGTGAATGCACCACTTCGAACTGGGCGTCAGGCAACGCTTTCACTTTTACCTGCACCGCTTTTTCACAGCCGGACAAATTATCCTGCGTACCATCCCCTACGCGACTCAGGATCGGCGCCTGGACCTCAATCAGACCCAGACGCTCCTCCAGCTGGCGAGAGAAATGTGATTTCACGAAGCTAATTTGACGTTGTTTGGCAATGTAAGCGGTTTTCATTTTTTTACTCCTGCGTCCTGTTGCCTATGATTAAGCAACAAAACGAGAGCACTATTCAATAATCAACAGATAAAAAGCTAACTTCGGTTTTGATTCGTTAAAAATAATGGCTAAAATAGAGATAATCATTAATCTGCATAAGAAAAAGCGATGGAAAATTATCAGATCGACAATCTGGACCGCGGCATCCTTGACGCCTTAATGGGAAATGCCCGCACCGCCTACGCCGAACTGGCCAAACAATTTGGCGTTAGCCCTGGAACCATTCACGTTCGCGTCGAGAAAATGAAGCAGGCCGGGATCATTACGGGCGCACGGATTGACGTCAGCCCTAAACAGCTGGGCTACGATGTGGGCTGCTTTATTGGCATCATCCTCAAAAGCGCCAAAGACTATCCCTCCGCACTGGCCCGGCTGGAAAGCCTGGATGAGGTGACGGAAGCGTATTACACTACCGGTCACTACAGCATCTTTATAAAAGTGATGTGCAAATCAATCGACGCGCTTCAGCACGTACTTATCAACAAGATCCAAACAATTGATGAAATTCAGTCCACTGAGACACTGATCGTCTTGCAGAACCCGATCATGCGCACCATCAAGCCATGATCGGCTTTTTTAATCCCACATTTTTCCACAGGTAGATCCCAGCTCGTTCACAGAGTACAATGCAGCCTCTTTACCTGAGCGAGCGATCAATGGCAGACATTACTCTTATCAGCGGCAGCACCCTGGGCGGCGCCGAATACGTCGCGGAACATCTGGCGGAAAAGCTGGAAGCTGCCGGTTTTTCAACCGAAACGGTGCACGGTCCGTTATTAGAGGATCTGTCAACTTCCGGGATCTGGCTGATAATCAGCTCAACGCACGGCGCCGGAGACATTCCGGACAACCTGACCCCTTTCTATGAAGACCTTCAGACGCAGAAACCCGATCTTTCCGCGGTACGTTTCGGCGCAATTGGCATTGGTAGTCGAGAATACGACACGTTTTGCGGCGCGATTGAGAAAATAGAAGCGGAACTGAAAGGCGCTGGCGCAAAACAGGTTGGGGAAACACTGAAGATCAACATCCTTGAACATGAGATTCCGGAAGATCCAGCGGAGATTTGGCTCGGATCCTGGATTAATTTACTCAAATAAGTGTAAAGATCGTGCGATCCATTGTGGATAAATCTGGTGGAAAGCTTGGATCAAACGGTAGTTATCCAAAGAATAACCGTTGTTCACTTTTTGAGTTGTGTATAAGTACCCGTTTTGATCCCAGCTTATACGGACCACGATCACCGATCATTCACAGCTAATGATCCTTTCCAACGCATTGATCTTTATTACAGGATCCGGGTTATCCACAGCCTGGTGCGATCCTAATAAGAGATCACAATAGAACAGATCTCTAAATAAAAAGATCTTCTTTTTAATAGCCCGGATCCCGGGGCTTTCTCCATCGGCTAAAGTTGAGTAGAATCCACCGCCCGGGCTTCAATCCATTTTCACACCGCGTTATGCGAGGCAATTACCATGTTTTATCAGGATCCTTTTGACGTCATTATTATTGGCGGGGGTCATGCAGGCACTGAGGCCGCGATGGCCGCAGCGCGTATGGGTCAACAGACTCTGCTTTTGACACACAATATTGACACGTTGGGACAGATGAGCTGCAACCCGGCGATCGGCGGTATTGGAAAGGGACATCTGGTAAAAGAGGTGGATGCGCTCGGCGGTTTGATGGCGAAAGCGATCGATCAGGCAGGTATTCAGTTTAGGATACTAAACGCCAGCAAAGGTCCGGCCGTTCGCGCTACCCGGGCTCAGGCGGATCGAGTCTTATACCGCCAGGCGGTGCGTACCGCGCTGGAGAATCAGCCGAATCTGATGATCTTCCAGCAAGCGGTTGAAGATCTGATTGTCGAAAACGATCGCGTTGTCGGCGCCGTGACCCAAATGGGGCTCAAATTCCGCGCGAAAGCGGTGGTACTGACCGTCGGGACCTTCCTGGACGGCAAAATTCATATTGGTCTGGATAACTACAGCGGCGGTCGTGCTGGCGATCCGCCATCCATCCCGCTGTCTCGCCGTCTGCGTGAGCTTCCGCTACGCGTCAGTCGCCTGAAAACCGGCACACCGCCGCGTATTGATGCGCGTACTATCGATTTCAGCGTGTTGGCTCAACAGCATGGCGATAACCCGATGCCGGTTTTCTCGTTTATGGGGAATGCTTCTCAGCATCCGCAACAGGTGCCGTGTTACATCACGCATACCAATGAGAAAACCCATGACGTGATTCGTAATAACCTCGATCGTAGCCCAATGTACGCTGGCGTGATCGAAGGGATCGGCCCACGCTACTGTCCTTCGATCGAAGACAAGGTGATGCGTTTTGCCGATCGTAACCAGCATCAGATCTTCCTTGAGCCGGAAGGACTGACCTCTAACGAGATTTACCCTAACGGTATCTCCACCAGCCTGCCGTTTGACGTGCAGATGCAGATTGTCCGTTCCATGCAGGGCATGGAGAACGCGAAGATCGTTCGTCCTGGTTACGCGATTGAGTACGATTTCTTCGACCCGCGCGATCTGAAACCGACTCTGGAAAGTAAATTTATTCACGGCCTGTTCTTTGCTGGTCAAATCAACGGTACTACCGGCTATGAAGAGGCTGCGGCGCAGGGCTTGCTCGCTGGTCTGAATGCCGCGCGTCTTTCCGCCGACAAAGAGGGCTGGTCGCCTGCGCGTTCTCAGGCTTATCTCGGCGTGCTGGTGGACGATCTCTGTACGCTGGGCACCAAAGAGCCGTATCGCATGTTTACCTCCCGCGCCGAATATCGCCTGATGCTGCGTGAGGACAACGCCGATCTGCGTCTGACCGAAATGGGCCGCGAGCTGGGTCTGGTGGATGATGAACGCTGGGCGCGATTCAACGAGAAGCTGGAAAATATCGAACGAGAACGTCAGCGGCTGAAATCGACATGGGTAACGCCGTCTGCGGAATCCGCCGATGAAGTGAATGCGCATTTGACCACGCCTCTCTCCCGTGAGGCCAGCGGCGAAGATCTGTTGCGTCGTCCGGAAATGACCTACGCGCAGCTCACTTCGCTTGCCGCATTCGCGCCTGCGCTTGAAGATGAGCAAGCCGCTGAGCAGGTGGAAATCCAGGTCAAATACGAAGGCTATATCGCTCGCCAGCAGGATGAGATTGAAAAACAACTACGTAACGAGAATACGTTGCTACCTGCCACGCTGGATTATCGTCAGGTTTCCGGTCTGTCGAACGAAGTTATCGCCAAGCTGAACGATCATAAACCGGCGTCTATCGGCCAGGCATCGCGTATCTCCGGCGTTACGCCAGCGGCAATCTCCATTCTGCTGGTATGGCTGAAAAAACAAGGTATGCTGCGTCGTAGCGCTTGATAACACTAATTTGGCGGGGGCGCTTCGCTTGCCCGCCCTACAAATTTGTAGGCCCGATAAGCGAAAGCGCATCGGGCATTTGATTATTAACAGGTAATGACCGTGCTCAACAAACTCTCTCGTCTGCTGGCTGATGCCGGTATTTCTCTTACCGATCACCAGAAAACGCTGCTGGTCGCCTACGTTGATATGCTGCACAAATGGAACAAAGCATACAACCTGACGTCAGTGCGGGATCCCAACGAAATGTTGGTACGCCATATTCTCGACAGCATAGTCGTTGCGCCGTATCTTCAGGGACAGCGTTTTATCGACGTAGGAACAGGACCGGGGCTGCCGGGCATCCCGCTGGCTATTGTTCTCCCTGACGCGCATTTCACCTTACTCGACAGCCTGGGCAAGCGGGTACGTTTTCTGCGTCAGGTCCAGCACGAACTGAAACTGGAAAACATCACGCCGGTTCAAAGCCGCGTTGAAGCCTATCCCTCCGAACCGCCGTTTGATGGCGTTATCAGCCGCGCTTTCGCATCGTTGAATGATATGGTGAGCTGGTGTCACCATCTGCCGGGAGAGAAAGGGCGTTTTTATGCCTTAAAAGGGCAATTGCCAGGGGATGAAATTGCCTCACTACCTGACAATTTTAGCGTCGAATCTGTTGAAAAATTACGCGTTCCGCAACTGGAAGGCGAGCGGCATCTGGTGATTATTAAGTCAAACAAAGTTTAATTTTTATCAAAAAAAATAGAAAAAAAACGACGCGGCTTGTGTTAAAAATCGACAGGTATAACGCATTTAAGCGTTGTTACATTTAACTCTGGATTTACGGTTTCGTTTCAACATGACAACGTCGCTTCTTTTGTTAAAACAGAGAGTAATCAACTTTGTAAATATCAGTCTGCTAAAAATCGAATCGAAAAATCACTTTTGCTTGTTAAATTTTTATTATAAATGTCAATGGGGCGTTTTTAAGGTGTAAGCTGGTATTTTTAAAACAGTACCTGGTTTTACGCTTAAATATCAAAAAGATGAAAAGGCATGAATTGACACGTAAATGAATTGCGTAAGCATGAATATGTTTAATGTGTGATCTGGTGCACGCTTTATCGCCAGTGTTTTCGCGCTATTTGCAGTTTTGTACGATCGTTCACACTTTGGCTAAAAGTTAAAAATGCGGGCCAGAGAAAAATATTTAAACATTTATTCACCTTTTGGCTACTTATTGTTTGAAATCACGGGTGCGCACCGTATAATTTGACCGCTTTTTGATGCTTGACTCTAAGTCTTAAAGAACGTTTTATACGACACGCGGCATACCTCGAAGTGAGCAGGAGTAAAAACGTGATGTCTGTGTCGCTCGTGAGTCGAAACGTTGCTCGTAAGCTTCTGTTCATTCAGTTTCTGGCGGTAATAGCAAGTGGATTGCTGTTTTGCCTCAAAGACCCCTTCTGGGGCATCTCCGCAGTATGTGGGGGATTGGCAGTGGCACTGCCTAATATGTTGTTTATGATATTTGCCTGGCGTCACCAGGCGCATACACCTGCTAAGGGCCGCGTGTCCTGGACTTTCGCCTTCGGTGAAGCCTTCAAGGTGTTAGCGATGCTGGTTTTACTGGTGGTGGCGTTGGCGGTTTTAAAGGCGGTGTTTTTGCCGCTGATCGTTACGTGGGTTTTGGTGCTGGTGGTTCAGATACTGGCGCCGGCTGTAATTAACAACAAAGGGTAAAAGGCATCATGGCTTCAGAAAATATGACGCCGCAGGAATACATAGGACACCATCTGAATAACCTTCAGCTGGACCTGCGTACTTTCTCGCTGGTGGATCCGCAGAACCCCCCAGCCACCTTCTGGACGCTCAATATTGACTCCATGTTCTTCTCGGTGGTGCTGGGTCTGTTGTTTCTGGTGATGTTCCGTAGCGTTGCTAAAAAAGCGACCAGCGGCGTGCCAGGCAAGTTTCAGACCGCGATTGAGCTGATAGTCGGCTTTGTGCATGGCAGCGTCAAAGACATGTACCATGGCAAAAGCAAGCTGATTGCGCCGCTGGCCCTGACGATTTTCGTCTGGGTATTCCTTATGAACCTGATGGACTTACTGCCTATCGACCTGCTGCCATATATCGCTGAGCATTGGCTGGGTCTGCCGGCAACGCGCGTGGTGCCGTCTGCTGACGTCAACATCACCCTGTCGATGGCGCTGGGCGTATTCATCCTTATTCTGTTCTACAGCATCAAAATGAAAGGCATCGGCGGCTTCGCTAAAGAGTTGACGCTGCAGCCGTTCAATCACTGGGCGTTCATTCCTGTCAACTTAATCCTTGAAGGGGTAAGTCTGCTGTCCAAACCGGTTTCTCTCGGTCTGCGACTGTTCGGCAACATGTATGCCGGTGAGCTGATTTTCATTCTGATTGCTGGTCTGTTGCCGTGGTGGTCACAGTGGATTCTGAATGTGCCGTGGGCCATTTTCCACATCCTGATTATTACGCTGCAAGCCTTCATTTTCATGGTTCTGACGATTGTCTATCTGTCGATGGCGTCCGAAGAGCATTAATTTACCAACACTACTACGTTTTAACTGAAACAAACTGGAGACTGTCATGGAAAACCTGAATATGGATCTGCTGTACATGGCTGCCGCTGTGATGATGGGTCTGGCGGCAATCGGTGCTGCGATCGGTATCGGCATCCTCGGGGGTAAATTCCTGGAAGGCGCGGCGCGTCAACCTGATCTGATTCCTCTGCTGCGTACTCAGTTCTTTATCGTTATGGGTCTGGTGGATGCTATCCCGATGATCGCTGTAGGTCTGGGTCTGTACGTGATGTTCGCTGTCGCGTAGTAAGCGTTGCTTGAATTAAGAGCAATATCAGAAGGTTAACTAGATAGAGGCATTGTGCTGTGAATCTTAACGCAACAATCCTCGGCCAGGCCATCGCGTTTATTCTCTTTGTCTGGTTTTGCATGAAGTACGTATGGCCGCCGTTAATGGCAGCCATCGAGAAACGTCAGAAAGAAATTGCTGACGGTCTCGCTTCTGCTGAACGAGCACATAAGGATCTTGACCTTGCAAAGGCCAGCGCGACCGACCAGCTGAAAAAAGCGAAAGCGGAAGCTCAGGTAATCATTGAGCAGGCAAATAAACGCCGCGCTCAGATCCTGGACGAAGCCAAAACTGAAGCAGAGCAGGAACGTACTAAAATCGTGGCGCAGGCGCAGGCGGAAATTGAAGCCGAGCGTAAACGCGCCCGTGAAGAGCTGCGTAAGCAAGTTGCTATCCTGGCTGTTGCTGGCGCCGAGAAGATCATCGAACGTTCCGTGGATGAAGCTGCTAACAGCGACATCGTGGATAAACTTGTCGCTGAACTGTAAGGAGGGAGGGGCTGATGTCTGAATTTGTTACGGTAGCTCGCCCCTACGCCAAAGCAGCTTTTGACTTTGCCGTTGAACACCAAAGTGTAGAGCGCTGGCAGGATATGCTGGCGTTTGCCGCCGAGGTAACCAAGAACGAACAAATGGCAGAGCTTCTCTCTGGCGCGCTGGCGCCGGAAACGCTCGCTGAGTCGTTTATCGCAGTCTGCGGTGAGCAGTTAGACGAAAACGGTCAGAACCTGATTCGGGTGATGGCTGAAAATAATCGTCTGAACGCGCTCCCGGATGTTCTGGAGCAGTTTATTCATCTGCGTGCAGCCAGTGAAGCTACCTCCGAGGTAGAAGTTACGTCGGCAACCGCATTGAGTGAAGAGCAGCTTTCGAAAATCAGCGCCGCGATGGAAAAACGTCTGTCACGCAAAGTGAAGCTGAATTGCAAAATCGATAAGTCTGTAATGGCAGGCGTTATCATCCGGGCGGGTGATATGGTCATTGATGGCAGCGTACGCGGCCGTCTTGAGCGCCTTGCAGACGTCTTGCAGTCTTAAGGGGACTGGAGCATGCAACTGAATTCCACCGAAATCAGCGAACTGATCAAGCAGCGCATTGCTCAGTTCAATGTGGTGAGCGAAGCTCACAACGAAGGTACTATTGTTTCTGTCAGTGACGGTGTTATCCGCATTCACGGCCTGGCCGATTGTATGCAGGGTGAAATGATCTCCCTGCCGGGTAACCGTTACGCTATCGCACTGAACCTGGAGCGCGACTCCGTGGGGGCGGTAGTCATGGGTCCATACGCTGACCTTGCCGAAGGCATGAAGGTTAAATGTACGGGTCGTATCCTGGAAGTTCCGGTTGGCCGCGGCCTGCTGGGACGTGTGGTGAACACCCTGGGTGCGCCAATTGACGGTAAAGGTCCGGTTGATAATGACGGCTTCTCTGCCGTTGAAGCGATTGCGCCGGGCGTTATCGATCGTCAGTCTGTCGATCAGCCGGTGCAGACCGGCTATAAAGCCGTTGACTCCATGATCCCAATCGGTCGTGGTCAGCGTGAACTGATCATCGGTGACCGTCAGACCGGTAAAACCGCACTGGCTATCGATGCCATCATCAACCAGCGCGACTCCGGCATCAAATGTATCTATGTCGCTATCGGCCAGAAAGCGTCCACCATCTCTAACGTGGTGCGTAAACTGGAAGAACACGGCGCGCTGGCTAACACCATTGTTGTGGTGGCTACCGCGTCCGAATCCGCTGCGCTGCAATATCTGGCGCCGTATGCCGGTTGCGCAATGGGCGAATACTTCCGCGACCGCGGCGAAGATGCGCTGATCATTTACGATGACCTGTCTAAACAGGCTGTTGCTTACCGTCAGATCTCCCTGCTGCTCCGTCGTCCGCCAGGACGTGAAGCATTCCCGGGCGACGTATTCTACCTCCACTCTCGTCTGCTGGAGCGTGCTGCGCGTGTTAACGCCGACTACGTCGAAGCCTTCACCAAAGGTGAAGTTAAAGGGAAAACCGGCTCTCTGACCGCGCTGCCGATTATCGAAACGCAGGCAGGTGACGTTTCCGCGTTCGTTCCGACCAACGTAATTTCCATTACCGATGGTCAGATCTTCCTGGAATCTAACCTGTTTAACGCCGGTATTCGTCCTGCGGTTAACCCGGGTATCTCGGTATCCCGTGTAGGTGGCGCAGCCCAGACCAAGATCATGAAAAAACTGTCCGGTGGTATTCGTACCGCGCTGGCGCAGTATCGTGAACTGGCGGCGTTCTCTCAGTTTGCATCCGACCTTGACGATGCCACCCGTAAACAGCTTGACCACGGTCAGAAAGTGACCGAACTGCTGAAACAGAAACAGTATGCGCCGATGTCCGTCGCGCAGCAGTCTCTGGTTCTGTTCGCAGCAGAACGTGGTTATCTGGCGGATGTCGAACTGGCGAAAATCGGTAGCTTCGAAGCCGCACTGCTGGCTTACGTCGACCGTGATCACGCTCCGCTGATGCAAGAGATCAACCAGTCCGGTGGCTATAACGACGAAATCGAAGGCAAGCTGAAAGGCATCCTCGATTCCTTCAAAGCAACCCAGTCCTGGTAACGTCTGGCGGCTTGCCTTAGGGCAGGCCGTAAGGCATTGAGGAGAAGCTCATGGCCGGCGCAAAAGAGATACGTAGTAAGATCGCAAGCGTCCAGAACACGCAGAAGATCACTAAAGCGATGGAGATGGTCGCCGCTTCCAAAATGCGTAAATCGCAGGATCGCATGGCGGCCAGCCGTCCTTATGCAGAGACCATGCGCAAAGTGATTGGTCACCTTGCGAACGGTAATCTGGAATATAAGCACCCCTACCTGGAAGAGCGCGACGTTAAACGCGTGGGCTACCTGGTAGTGTCGACCGACCGTGGTTTGTGCGGTGGCTTGAACATTAACCTGTTCAAAAAGCTGCTGGCGGATATGAAGGCATGGTCCGATAAAGGCGTTCAGTGCGAACTCGCAATGATCGGCTCTAAGGGCGTGTCATTCTTTAATTCCGTAGGCGGCAACGTTGTCGCTCAGGTGACAGGTATGGGGGATAACCCTTCTCTGTCCGAACTGATCGGTCCGGTTAAAGTGATGTTGCAGGCCTACGACGAAGGCCGTCTGGACAAGCTTTACATTGTCAGCAACAAATTTATTAACACCATGTCTCAGGTGCCGACGATCACTCAACTGCTGCCGCTGCCGGCGTCAGAAGATGATGATCTGAAGCGTAAAGCCTGGGATTACCTGTATGAACCCGACCCGAAAGCGCTGCTGGATACTCTCCTGCGTCGTTATGTGGAGTCTCAGGTTTATCAGGGCGTGGTAGAAAACCTGGCCAGCGAGCAGGCCGCCCGAATGGTGGCGATGAAAGCCGCAACCGATAATGGCGGCAGCCTGATTAAAGAGCTGCAGTTGGTATACAACAAAGCTCGTCAGGCCAGCATTACTCAGGAACTCACCGAGATCGTCTCGGGGGCCGCCGCGGTTTAACCAGGTTATTTCGTAGAGGATTTAAGATGGCTACTGGAAAGATTGTCCAGGTAATCGGCGCCGTGGTCGACGTCGAGTTCCCTCAGGATGCCGTACCACGCGTGTACGATGCCCTTGAGGTGCAGAATGGTAATGAGAAGCTGGTGCTGGAAGTTCAGCAGCAGCTTGGCGGCGGTATCGTGCGTACCATCGCGATGGGGTCTTCTGACGGTCTGCGTCGCGGTCTGGATGTAAAAGATCTCGAACACCCGATCGAAGTCCCGGTAGGTAAAGCCACGCTGGGTCGTATCATGAACGTCCTGGGCGAACCGGTCGACATGAAAGGCGAGATCGGCGAAGAAGAGCGTTGGGCGATTCACCGCGCAGCACCTTCCTACGAAGAGTTGTCAAACTCTCAGGAACTGCTGGAAACCGGTATCAAAGTTATCGACCTGATGTGTCCGTTCGCGAAGGGCGGTAAAGTCGGTCTGTTCGGTGGTGCGGGTGTAGGTAAAACCGTAAACATGATGGAGCTTATTCGTAACATCGCGATCGAGCACTCCGGTTACTCTGTGTTTGCGGGCGTAGGGGAACGTACTCGTGAGGGTAACGACTTCTACCACGAAATGACCGACTCCAACGTTATCGATAAAGTATCCCTGGTGTATGGCCAGATGAACGAGCCGCCGGGAAACCGTCTGCGCGTTGCATTGACCGGTCTGACCATGGCGGAGAAATTCCGTGACGAAGGTCGTGACGTACTGCTGTTCGTCGATAACATCTATCGTTACACCCTGGCCGGTACGGAAGTATCCGCACTGCTGGGCCGTATGCCTTCCGCAGTAGGTTACCAGCCGACTCTGGCGGAAGAGATGGGCGTTCTGCAGGAACGTATCACCTCCACCAAAACCGGTTCTATCACCTCCGTACAGGCGGTATACGTACCGGCGGATGACTTGACTGACCCGTCTCCAGCCACCACCTTTGCGCACTTAGATGCAACCGTGGTACTGAGCCGTCAGATCGCATCCCTGGGTATCTACCCGGCCGTTGACCCGCTGGACTCCACCAGCCGTCAGCTGGATCCGCTGGTTGTTGGTCAGGAACACTACGACACCGCGCGTGGCGTTCAGTCCATCCTGCAGCGTTATCAGGAACTGAAAGACATCATCGCCATCCTCGGTATGGATGAACTGTCTGAAGAAGATAAACTGGTGGTAGCACGCGCGCGTAAAATTCAGCGCTTCCTGTCCCAGCCGTTCTTCGTGGCGGAAGTATTTACCGGTTCTCCGGGCAAATACGTCTCCCTGAAAGACACCATCCGTGGCTTTAAAGGCATCATGGAAGGCGAATACGATCACCTGCCGGAGCAGGCGTTCTACATGGTCGGTTCCATCGACGAAGCCGTGGAAAAAGCCAAAAAACTTTAACGCCTTAATCGGAGGGTGATATGGCAATGACTTACCACCTGGATGTCGTCAGCGCGGAGCAACAAATGTTCTCCGGTCTGGTCGAGAAAATCCAGGTTACGGGTAGCGAAGGCGAACTGGGGATTTACCCGGGGCACGCGCCGCTACTCACCGCCATTAAGCCTGGTATGATTCGCATCGTTAAGCAGCACGGTCATGAAGAGTTTATCTATCTATCCGGCGGCATTCTGGAAGTGCAGCCTGGCAGCGTGACCGTTCTGGCGGATACCGCGATTCGCGGTCAGGATCTCGACGAAGCGCGAGCCCTGGAAGCGAAGCGTAAAGCCGAAGAGCACATTAAGAGCTCGCACGGTGACGTGGATTACGCTCAGGCGTCTGCGGAACTGGCCAAAGCGATCGCTAAACTGCGCGTTATCGAGTTGACCAAAAAAGCGATGTAACACCGGCTTGAAAGCATAAAACCAGTCTGATTGCGGACTGGTTTTTTTTTATCCTCTCAATTTTTATTCGATAAACTAGCAACGACAAAAACAAGCGGCTGAAGGCGACGCGTTTTCAGCGACAGCGCTGTTTTCATTAAATCCTTCTTTCTGTCATTGGCATCTGCACATTGTGCGAAGAAGGAAGGAATGGATGCGTTTTTATTGCATAAAATGAGGGATTATTACTATGTCATTTCAGCCATCCTTTGCGGGTCCACAACCCGACTCAAGGATTGATCGTACTACCTTTATCCGTCGCGCTTATCTTCATCTCGCCGGCGCCATCGTCGGTTTTATCGTATTGAGCGCGGCGTGGAGTTTTATAGGGGTCGGGGAGTATGCGCTTGATGTGCTGCTGGCTGGTGGAAGATATAGCTGGTTGGTTGTTCTCGGCGCTTTTATGCTGGTGGGAATGCTGGCGACCCGTCTGGCGGATAATGCGGGGAATAATCAAACGCAACTTATCGGGCTGGGGATTTATGTGTTGGCAGAATCCCTGATTTTTGCCCCCCTGTTAACGGTGGCGGCGTATATTAACCCGTCGAGCATTGGCGCGGCGGCAATAACGACTCTGTTGCTGGTTGGCGGTCTGACGTTTACCGCTTTTTCCATAAAAAAAGACTTTTCTTTTCTGCGCTCGTTTCTGACTATGGCTGGGTTCATTGCTTTTGGCGCGATTATTGCCAGCGTCATCTGCGGTTTCTCGCTGGGCGTCTGGTTTTCTGCGCTAATGGTACTGCTGTGCGCCGGGTTTATACTTTACGATACTTCTAACATTATTCACCATTACCCTACCGATCGCCCTGCTGGCGCGGCATTACATCTGTTCGCTTCTATCGCGACCATGTTCTGGTATATTTTGCGGATTTTTATGTCGCGTAATTAAGTAAAAAATACGCGCAACGGAAAACCAGCGGCCTCTGTCGCTGGTTTTTGCTTTTCTGACTCCCCTGCGCTTTATTACGTTATCTTCTTTATTTATGGAGTAAAAAAAAAGCAAAAACATCGGACTACGTTGCCAATACGCGGGTGTTTTTACTTTTCAGGAGACAAGAGGCGCGGTAATGAACGAAAATGATTCATTAGCAGGCGGGGATTTTATCCCGGTGAGCGTTTTATCCTTCTTCCATTTTACGATGAAAAAAATGTAGTATTTTCAACGTGAAACAGTATAAATTCGTTCTCAAATTACAGTCAGGACGCGTATGTTAAATAGTGCTATGAGCGTAGTGATCCTTGCCGCAGGTAAAGGCACGCGCATGTATTCCGATATTCCTAAAGTGCTGCACACGCTGGCGGGTAAACCCATGGTGCAGCATGTCATTGATGCAGCTACTAAATTAGGGGCCGCACAGGTTCATCTGGTCTATGGCCACGGTGGCGAGTTGTTAAAACAGACCCTGAAAGATGACAAGCTAAACTGGGTGCTTCAGGCGGAACAGTTGGGAACAGGTCACGCAATGCAGCAGGCCGCGCCCTTCTTTAGCGACGATGAAGATATTTTAATGCTTTACGGCGACGTGCCGCTGATTTCGGTTGAAACCTTACAGCGCCTGCGCGATGCCAAACCGCAGGGTGGTATTGGGTTATTAACCGTGAAGCTGGACGATCCGAGCGGCTATGGCCGTATTACGCGTGAAAACGGTAAAGTGACCGGCATCGTTGAACATAAAGACGCCACTGATGAACAGCGTCAGATCCAGGAAATTAACACCGGTATTCTGATCGCCAACGGCGCGGACCTGAAACGCTGGTTGTCTAAGCTGACTAACAATAATGCACAGGGTGAATATTACATCACTGATATCATCGCGCTGGCTTATCAGGAAGGACGGGAAATCGCCGCGGTGCATCCGGCTCGCATCAGCGAAACGGACGGCGTGAATAACCGTCTACAGCTTTCTCGTCTGGAGCGTATTTACCAGGCCGAACAGGCGGAGAAACTGCTGTTATCCGGCGTTATGTTGCGCGATCCGGCACGTTTTGATCTCCGCGGCACCCTTCATTGTGGAATGGATGTCGAAATTGACGCTAACGTTATCATCGAAGGTTATGTAACGCTCGGTCACCGCGTGAAGATCGGCGCGGGCTGCATTATTAAAAACAGCGTTATTGGCGATGACTGCGAAATTAGCCCATACAGCGTGGTGGAAGATGCGCATCTGGAAGCGGCCTGCACCATCGGCCCGTTTGCTCGCCTGCGTCCCGGCGCGGAGCTGTTAGCGGGCGCTCACGTCGGCAATTTCGTTGAAATGAAAAAAGTGCGTCTCGGTAAAGGTTCTAAAGCCGGCCATCTGACCTACCTGGGCGATGCGGAAATTGGCGACAACGTGAATATCGGCGCGGGGACCATCACCTGTAACTATGATGGCGCGAACAAATTCAAAACGGTTATTGGCGACGATGTGTTTGTCGGCTCCGATACCCAACTGGTGGCGCCGGTTACTGTTGGTAAAGGGGCCACCATCGCCGCAGGGACTACCGTCACCCGTAACGTAGCTGACAATGAACTGGTATTAAGCCGCGTGCCGCAGGTGCATAAGCAAGGCTGGCAGCGTCCGGTGAAGAAAAAGTGATTTTGTAGGCCGGGTAAGCGTCAGCGCCATCCGGCAGACCGGAGATGAGAGGATAAAATAATCCTCCGCTCCATGAGCAGTACTTATAAAAATAACCCCACTCTCTACAAGGCTCGGGGCGCCCGCAACGACGGGCATACAGGTCAGCGACAACGCATGGCGTAATGCCATAATCAGGAAATAAAACTATGTGTGGAATTGTTGGCGCTATCGCGCAGCGTGATGTAGCTGAAATCCTTCTCGAAGGTTTACGTCGTCTGGAATATCGCGGATATGACTCTGCCGGTCTGGCCGTGGTTGATGCAGAAGGTCATATGACCCGCCTGCGTCGCCTCGGTAAAGTCCAGATGCTGGCTCAGGCAGCGGAAGAACATCCTCTGCATGGCGGCACCGGTATTGCTCACACTCGCTGGGCGACGCACGGTGAACCTTCAGAAGCTAACGCGCATCCGCATGTTTCTGAACACATTGTGGTGGTGCATAACGGCATCATCGAAAACCATGAACCGCTGCGTGAAGCGTTAAAAGCGCGTGGCTATACCTTCGTTTCTGAAACCGACACCGAAGTGATTGCACACCTGGTAAACTGGGAACTGAAACAGGGCGGTACTCTGCGTGAGGCTGTTCTGCGTGCTATCCCGCAACTGCGTGGTGCGTACGGTACGGTGATCATGGATACCCGCCATCCGGATACGCTGCTGGCTGCCCGTTCAGGTAGCCCGCTGGTGATTGGCCTGGGTATGGGCGAAAACTTTATCGCTTCTGACCAACTGGCGCTGTTGCCAGTGACTCGTCGCTTTATCTTCCTTGAAGAGGGCGATATCGCTGAAATCACTCGCCGTTCGGTAAATATCTTCGATAACACCGGCGCGGAAGTAAAACGTCAGGATATCGAATCCAATCTGCAATATGATGCGGGCGATAAAGGTATTTACCGCCACTACATGCAGAAAGAGATCTACGAACAGCCGAACGCGATTAAAAACACCCTTACCGGGCGCATCAGCCACGGTCAGGTGGATTTAAGCGAGCTGGGACCGAACGCCGATGAACTGCTGTCGAAGGTTGAGCATATTCAGATCCTCGCCTGCGGTACGTCTTACAACTCCGGTATGGTTTCCCGTTACTGGTTTGAATCGCTGGCAGGTATTCCGTGCGACGTTGAAATCGCCTCTGAATTCCGTTATCGCAAATCTGCCGTGCGCCGTAACAGCCTGATGATCACCCTGTCACAGTCTGGCGAAACCGCAGATACCCTGGCTGGCCTGCGTCTGTCGAAAGAGCTGGGATATTTGGGCTCTCTGGCAATTTGTAACGTGCCGGGCTCTTCGCTGGTGCGTGAATCCGATCTGGCGCTGATGACCAACGCGGGTACGGAAATTGGCGTAGCATCTACCAAAGCCTTCACCACCCAGTTAACCGTGCTGTTGATGCTGGTGGCGAAACTGTCTCGCCTGAAAGGTCTGGATGCGTCCATTGAGCATGATATCGTTCATGGCCTACAGGCGCTGCCGAGCCGTATTGAGCAGATGCTGTCGCAGGACAAACGCATCGAGCTGCTTGCAGAAGATTTCTCCGACAAGCATCACGCGCTATTCCTGGGGCGTGGCGATCAATATCCGATTGCGCTCGAAGGCGCGCTGAAGCTGAAAGAGATCTCTTACATTCACGCGGAAGCCTATGCTGCAGGCGAGCTGAAACACGGGCCGTTGGCGCTGATTGACGCCGACATGCCGGTGATTGTGGTGGCGCCGAACAACGAACTGCTGGAGAAACTGAAATCCAACATCGAAGAAGTTCGCGCGCGTGGCGGTCAGTTGTACGTCTTCGCCGATCAGGATGCGGGTTTTGTGAGCAGTGACAACATGCACATCATCGAGATGCCGCATGTGGAAGAAGTGATCGCGCCTATCTTCTACACCGTTCCGCTGCAACTGCTGGCGTATCACGTGGCGCTGATTAAAGGCACCGACGTTGACCAGCCGCGTAACCTGGCGAAATCGGTGACGGTAGAGTAAGTACAAATGTTGCACCAGGCAGAAGGCCGTCGACAGACGGCCTTTTTTTGTGCGCTGTGACAGGCGCTGTTCTTTCTCTATGGTGGCTGAAGAGCGACTAAGAGGTGCTACGCCTGCCTGCGCTACGGGCACCCGGTCACATTCTCTTCTTTAAGGCCCTGGCTCAATCCAGGTGGATCGGAAATCAAACCATCCCAGGTTATTCAGGTGGATCCCCCTGGCCCGGTCGGGGCTTTTGAGTCGCATCCAGTGGTGAAAAAGCGGTTGTAGCCAGCCTGAACGGGTGGTTTCCCTGACCAGTTGTTCCGCGCTGATGGTTTCGGCATGCCACTGGGTTTCCCATTGGGCCAGCAGCGCATCATCCCCACCGCTGATGGCGTGGCGCAGTAAAGGGGAGCCCAGTAGCCATGTACCGACGTTCCACTCTTCGGGAATGGGGAAATTGACCGTCCCCAGCCAGAGATCCACATTGGCTTTGCCATTCGCCCAGTCATCATAATTCAGCTCAACGCCCTCAAGTAAAATGCCCTGCTGGCGCATGATCTCTTGCATGATATCCAGGAGCATTGGAAATTCAGGGTGCTGATCGTGATAGGCCAGACGCAGTTTTGCGTAGGGCGACGACGAGATAAAAGGTGAACAGGCCGGGCCCGCCTCAATAGTATGAAACCAGGAGGACAGCAGGCTGCCGCCCGGTACCCAGAAGGGGCGAATTGCCTCACTCAGATGCTGGAGTATGGCGTAAGGGCTGAGTGTTTCCCGCAGCCAGCGGCGATGTTCGGCGGTATGCCAGTGCGGAGAGCGACTGTCGCATAATAAAAAATAGCCTCCACGCTCAAGAAACATCTCGCGCAGGTTGTCAGAAGGTTTGCCTGATACCTGGCTAAGCCGTCCGGAAACGTAATCCTCATCGCTCAGGCTGGAACTGAGCCAGGCTGCCGTGTCGTTATCCGACAGCGATTCCGCCAGGTTGTCTGTCTCCGTTAAATTCGGCCAGATAAAGACCTCCACTTCATCCAGCAGCCCGCGCAAACCGAAATAGTGGTCAAAGGCCTTCATTTGCAGATGAAAGCCATTGTTTTCCACCACCTCATAAGGGCCAGTCCCCACAGGATGTACCGGGAAATCAGCGCGTTGTGTATGGTCAGGCGGTAGGATCATGGCATCAATATGGCTGAGCAGCAGAGGCAGTCGGTTATCCGGGTGCGCCAGCGTAATTTCAAGGCTCAGCGGCCCGGTGGCCTGAATGGTCTGCAAGTGCGAGAACAACGGCAGCTTAGCGCTGCGGGTCAGTGAAGCGATAACCGCGTCGATCGTCAGCTCCTGACCATCATGCCAGAGGACGGCGGGGCGCAGATAAAAACGCCAGCGCAGTGGATCAATCTGCCGCCAGTGGTGGGCAAGATCGGCTTCGACTTCACCTTTTTCCTCATTTATGCGCGTCAGGCCGCTAAAAATCTGCCTGACCAGATGCTGTTCAGAGCGGCGCAACGGCGTGCCGGGGCACAGCGACGGCATTGTCCGGTAATAGGGGATGCACAGCCGCTGATAGTCTGCCCGCACGCTATAGCCCAGTTTTGAGCGCAGCAGTTGCGCCACCTGGTGCTTATTTTTACCCAGCAGCTGAATGGCCTGATCAATATGACCAGACTCCAGTAACTGCTCCGCCTTTTCGCTTAACAGCTGTTCTGGTTTATAGCGCAGGTGAAGCCGGGCGCGATGCCCACGTCCGGCCTGTGATTGCCAGATGAGCCACTTTGCCTCCTGCATCTGAAGCAACAGATTACGCATATGTCGCCGGGTGCAGAACAACACATCCGCCAGCTCCTGTAGCGTCACGCTAACAGGCTTGTCGCCATAGTGCTGGAGTAGCTTTAAGTATTTTTGTTCAGTGTGCCGGGTTGCCATAAAAGGTGAAATTTCCCTAACGGGAATGAGCAATTTTTAATATCCCCTTTTTAGCCGATGATTTTCTCTATCGCAACTTCTATGAGGATTCATCATGACAAAGCGCATTAATAAGGACACTCAGGTCTGCATGTCCCTGGCGGCACGCCCAAGTAACTTCGGTACACGCTTTCACAACTATCTGTACGAAGCGCTGGATCTCAATTATCTCTACAAAGCCTTTTCGCCGACCGATCTTACGCAGGCCATTAGCGGCGTGCGCGGTCTGGGGATCCGTGGGTGCGCGATCTCTATGCCGTTTAAAGAAGCCTGCATTCCGCTGGTGGATGAACTGGATGCTTCCGCTCAGGCCATTCACTCAGTTAATACCATTGTGAATACCAATGGCCATCTGAAGGCGTACAACACCGATTACATTGCAATAGCTCGCTTGCTGGCGAATTACAAGGTCTCTCCCGACCTGGTGTTTGCTTTGCGTGGCAGCGGTGGTATGGCAAAGGCGGTGGCCTGCGCGCTGAAGGATGCGGGGTTTACCCGTGGTTATATTGTCGCGATTGATGAAGCGTCAGGTAAACAACTGGCCGAACTCTATGGCTATGAATGGCGCCCGGATACCGACGGTATTGAAGCCGATTTGTTAATTAACGCCACGCCTATCGGAATGGCTGGCGGTAATGATGCCGACAAACTCTCTTATTCCGAACAGGAAGTGGATAAGGCGAGCGTTATCTTTGATGTGGTGGCGCTACCGCCCGTCACGCCGCTGATCCGCTACGCCCGTGAACGCGGTAAAACCGTGATTACCGGTTCCGAAGTGTTTGCTATTCAGGCCGTGGAGCAATTTGTCCTTTATACCGGGATTCGCCCGGATGACGCGCTGTTCCAGAAAGCAGCGGCCTGGTCACGCCTGTAACATTTTTTCCCGCTTTTTCTTTAAATTAAAAGAACAGGGTACCCTACTATGACTAAAAAAATTGTTGCTGTGACGGCCTGTCCGACGGGCGTCGCCCATACCTTTATGGCGGCAGAAGCGTTGGAAATTGAAGCCCGCAAGCGTGGTGACTGGATCAAGGTTGAAACCCGCGGTTCCGTCGGGGCGAAGAACACGCTGACCGCGGAAGAGATAGCGCAGGCGGATGTGGTGATTATCGCGGCGGATATTGAACTGGATCTGTCAGGCTTTGTTGGCAAAAGACTCTATCGCACCAGTACCGGCGCGGCGCTAAAAAAGAGTGCGCAGGAAATGGATAATGCTTTCAATAGCGCCGAGGTCTATCAGGGGAGTGCCGGGCGCTCTTCTTCAGCTGGTAAAACAGAGCTACCCGGCGTTTATAAGCATTTAATGACCGGCGTATCCCATATGCTTCCTTTGGTGGTGGCGGGAGGGTTGTGTATCGCGCTCTCTTTTGTCTTCGGTATCCAGGCCTTCAATGAGCCGGGCACGCTGGCGGCTGCGCTATTTCAAATTGGTGGTAAGGTGGCCTTTGCGCTGATGGTGCCGGTACTGGCTGGGTTTATTGCCTTCTCAATTGCCGATCGTCCGGGTCTGGCCCCGGGGCTTATTGGCGGGATGTTGGCCAGCCTGTGCGGCGCTGGTTTCCTGGGAGGGATTGTGGCCGGTTTTCTGGCCGGTTACAGCGTACGGTTTCTGGCGCAAAATATTAAGCTGCCAGCGTCAATGGAAGCACTTAAGCCTGTGCTGGTTCTGCCGCTACTGTCTACGCTGATTACCGGCCTAATCATGATTTACGTGGTGGGTGGCCCCGTTTCTGCGGTGATGGAAGGGCTGACGACGTTCCTGGGGAATATGACCTCAACGAATGCTATCTTGCTGGGAATGTTGCTGGGCGCAATGCAAGGTTTTGACCTTGGCGGGCCGGTGAATAAAGCTGCGTATACCTTCGGCGTCGGTTTACTGGCTTCTCATTCTTATATGCCAATGGCGGCTATTATGGCGGCAGGGATGGTACCGGCATTAGGAATGGGCGTCGCAACCTGGGCGGCCAGAGCGAAATTCAATGCCGCTGAGCATGAAGCGGGTAATGCATCTTTTATCCTGGGGCTGTGCTTTATCTCTGAAGGGGCGATTCCCTTCGCCGCGCGTGACCCGATGCGCGTCATCCCTTCCACGATGGTCGGTGGCGCAATCGCCGGGGGACTATCCATGTATTTCGGTTGTACACTGATGGCGCCACACGGTGGCCTCTTTGTCCTGGCGATCCCGCATGCGGTAGAACATGTGATGCAATATCTGCTCTCGATTGCCCTGGGCACGATTGTCTGCGGCCTGATGTACGCGCTGTTGAAACCGTCTGCGGTTGCGCAAACAGTCTAATTCATCTCCCCCTGCAGGCTGGTCTGGTGTCTCCCCGGGCCAGCTTTTTTTATTTCCATTGTCATCAAACCGTCATAATCAAGACATATAACTGTCATCAATTTGTCCTATTTTGCTCATCGTAGCAACTCAAACAACGATTTACCGAAACCGTGCAGGAGACATTATGAAAGTTATGCGTACCACTGTCGCAACTGTTGTCGCCGCGACCTTATCGATGAGCGCGTTCTCTGCCTTTGCAGCAGCAAGCCTGACAGGTGCCGGTGCAACGTTTCCTGCACCGGTGTATGCCAAATGGGCGGATACCTACCAGAAAGAAACCGGTAACAAAGTCAATTACCAGGGGATAGGCTCTTCCGGCGGCGTGAAACAAATCACCGCGAATACCGTTGATTTTGGCGCTTCCGATGCGCCGCTGTCTGACGAAAAACTGAATCAGGAAGGCCTGTTCCAGTTCCCGACGGTGATCGGCGGCGTGGTGCTGGCGGTGAATATTCCAGGCCTCAAATCCGGCGAACTGGTGCTGGATGGTAAAACACTGGGTGACATCTACCTCGGTAAAATCAAAAAGTGGGATGATGAAGCCATCACCAAACTGAACCCAGGCTTGAAGCTGCCTTCTCAGAACATCGCTGTGGTGCGTCGCGCTGACGGTTCCGGTACCTCCTTCGTGTTCACCAGTTACCTGGCGAAAGTCAACGACGAGTGGAAATCGAAAGTGGGCGCGGGTTCTACCGTGAACTGGCCAACCGGTCTGGGCGGTAAAGGTAACGACGGCATCGCGGCATTTGTACAGCGTCTGCCAGGCGCTATTGGCTACGTTGAGTATGCGTATGCCAAGCAGAACAACCTGGCCTACACCAAACTGGTTTCAGCCGACGGCAAACCGGTAAGCCCGACGGAAGAGAGCTTCTCTAATGCGGCGAAAGGCGCAGACTGGAGCAAAACCTTCGCGCAGGATCTGACCAACCAGAAAGGTGACGATGTGTGGCCAATCACCTCCACCACCTTTATCCTGGTCCACAAAGCGCAGAAGAAACCTGAGCAGGGTGCTGAAGTGCTGAAGTTCTTCGACTGGGCCTACAAAAATGGCGCTAAGCAGGCGAATGATCTGGACTACGCCAGCCTGCCGGATAACGTCGTTGAGCAGGTTCGTACTGCCTGGAAGACCAGTATAAAAGACAGCAACGGTAAGGCGCTGTATTAATTAACGAATTGGCGGATGGCGCTACGCTTATCCGCCCTACGGTTTCGACCGCAGGCCCACGTTGTAGGCCGGATAAGCGTAGCGCCATCCGGCAGGGGCAACGTCGTAAAACGCGTTTAATGGAAAGAGTAATTTATGGCTGCAACCAAGCCTGCTTTTAACCCGCCGGGTAAAAAAGGCGACATGATTTTCAGCGCGCTGGTAAAACTGGCTGCGCTGATTGTGCTATTGATGTTGGGCGGTATTATCGTCTCATTGATCATCTCCTCCTGGCCAAGTATTCAGAAATTTGGTTTCTCATTTCTTTGGACTAAGGAATGGGACGCGCCAAACGATATCTACGGCGCGCTGGTGCCCATTTACGGCACGCTGGTGACCTCCTTTATCGCACTGCTGATCGCCGTTCCGGTCAGTTTCGGCATTGCCCTGTTTTTAACCGAGCTGGCGCCAGGCTGGCTAAAGCGTCCGCTCGGCATCGCCATTGAACTGCTGGCGGCGATCCCCAGTATCGTGTACGGCATGTGGGGGCTGTTTATCTTCGCGCCGCTGTTTGCGACGTACTTCCAGGAGCCGGTCGGCAATATTCTTTCCAACATTCCGTTTGTCGGCGCGCTGTTCTCCGGCCCGGCCTTTGGTATCGGCATTCTGGCGGCGGGCGTCATCCTCGCCATCATGATCATCCCCTACATTGCGGCGGTTATGCGCGACGTCTTCGAGCAAACGCCGGTAATGATGAAAGAGTCCGCTTACGGTATCGGCTGTACTACCTGGGAAGTTATCTGGCGCATCGTGCTACCGTTCACCAAAAATGGCGTGATCGGCGGCATTATGCTGGGGCTGGGCCGTGCTCTGGGTGAAACGATGGCGGTCACTTTTATCATCGGCAACACTTACCAGCTCGACAGCGCGTCGCTGTATATGCCGGGCAACAGCATCACTTCCGCGCTGGCGAACGAATTCGCTGAGGCGGAATCGGGCCTGCACGTGGCAGCGTTGATGGAGCTGGGGCTGATCCTGTTTGTGATCACCTTTATCGTCCTGGCGGCGTCTAAGTTCATGATTATGCGTCTGGCGAAGAACGAGGGAGCACGTTAATGGCTACGCTTGATATGCAGAACACCGCGCAGCTCGCGGAATCCCGTCGCAAGATGCAGGCGCGTCGCCGCATGAAGAACCGTATCGCACTAACGCTCTCAATGGCGACGATGGCATTTGGCCTGTTCTGGCTGATCTGGATTTTGATGTCCACCATCACCCGTGGTATCGACGGGATGTCGCTGGCGCTGTTTACCGAAATGACGCCGCCGCCGAACACGGCGGGCGGCGGGCTGGCGAACGCCCTGGCGGGGAGTGGATTGTTGATTCTCTGGGCTACCGTATTGGGTACGCCGCTGGGAATTATGGCGGGTATTTACCTGGCCGAGTATGGCCGTAAATCCTGGCTGGCGGAAATCATTCGTTTTATTAACGACATTCTGCTTTCCGCGCCGTCAATTGTTGTGGGGCTGTTTGTTTACACCATCGTGGTGGCGCAGATGCAGCACTTCTCCGGCTGGGCAGGGGTGATTGCGCTGGCGCTGTTGCAGGTGCCGATCGTTATCCGTACCACTGAAAACATGCTCAAGCTGGTGCCGGATAGCCTGCGCGAAGCCGCTTATGCGCTGGGTACGCCGAAGTGGAAGATGATCTCCGCGATTACGCTGAAAGCCTCTATCTCCGGCATTATGACCGGTATCCTGCTGGCTATTGCGCGTATCGCCGGCGAAACGGCGCCGCTGCTGTTCACCGCGCTCTCGAACCAGTTCTGGAGCACCGACATGATGCAGCCGATCGCCAACCTGCCGGTGACCATTTTTAAATTCGCGATGAGCCCGTTTGCCGAATGGCAACAATTAGCCTGGGCGGGCGTGCTGATTATTACCCTGTGCGTACTGCTGCTGAATATTCTGGCGCGTGTTGTTTTCGCGAAGAAAAAACACGGTTAAAGACATTGTAGGCCTGATAAGCGTAGCGCCATCAGGCATTATTTTACGGCGTGGCGGATGCGGCGCTGGATGAGGAAAAGAGTGAAATGAGTATGGTTGAAACTGCCCCGAGTAAGATTCAGGTTCGTGATTTGAACTTCTACTACGGCAAATTCCATGCCCTGAAGAACATTAATCTGGATATCGCGAAGAATCAGGTAACGGCATTTATCGGGCCATCCGGCTGCGGTAAATCAACGCTACTGCGTACCTTCAATAAAATGTATTCGCTTTATCCGGAGCAGCGCGCGGAAGGTGAAATTCTGCTGGATGGCGACAATATTCTCACCAACACCCAGGATATCGCGCTGCTGCGCGCAAAAGTGGGGATGGTATTCCAGAAGCCGACGCCGTTCCCGATGTCCATCTATGACAATATCGCCTTTGGCGTGCGTCTGTTTGAGAAGCTGTCTCGCGCCGATATGGACGAGCGCGTGCAGTGGGCGTTGACCAAAGCCGCATTATGGAACGAAACCAAAGATAAATTGCACCAGAGCGGGTACTCTCTCTCCGGTGGTCAGCAGCAGCGTCTGTGCATTGCGCGCGGTATCGCCATTCGCCCGGAAGTGCTGCTGCTGGATGAGCCATGTTCAGCTCTGGACCCGATCTCTACCGGGCGTATTGAAGAGCTGATCACCGAGCTGAAACAGGATTACACCGTGGTGATCGTGACCCACAACATGCAGCAGGCGGCACGTTGCTCCGATCATACGGCGTTTATGTACCTGGGCGAGTTGATTGAGTTCAGCAACACGGACGATCTGTTCACCAAGCCCGCGAAGAAACAAACAGAAGACTATATCACCGGTCGTTACGGTTAATTCAGGAGTGCGTAATGGACAGTCTGAACCTTAATAAACATATTTCCGGCCAGTTCAACGCCGAACTGGAAAGCATCCGCACTCAGGTAATGACCATGGGCGGCATGGTGGAGCAGCAGCTTTCTGACGCTATCACCGCCATGCACAACCAGGACAGCGAGCTGGCGAAGCGCGTGGTAGAAGGCGATCATCAGGTTAATATGATGGAAGTCGCCATCGATGAAGCCTGCGTGCGTATTATCGCCAAGCGCCAGCCGACGGCGAGCGATCTGCGTCTGGTGATGGCGATTATCAAAACCATCGCCGAACTGGAGCGCATTGGCGACGTGGCGGATAAAATCTGCCGTACCGCGCTGGAGAAATTCTCCCAGCAGCACCAGCCGCTGCTGGTCAGCCTGGAGTCACTGGGCCGCCACACCGTGCAGATGCTGCACGACGTGCTGGATGCGTTCGCGCGGATGGATCTCGACGAAGCGGTGCGTATCTACCGTGAAGACAAGAAAGTTGACCAGGAGTACGAAGGTATCGTGCGTCAGCTGATGACCTACATGATGGAAGACTCGCGCACGATTCCCAGCGTGCTGACCGCGTTATTCTGCGCTCGTTCTATCGAGCGTATCGGTGACCGCTGCCAGAATATCTGCGAATACATCTTCTACTTCGTGAAGGGGCAGGATTTTCGTCACGTCGGCGGCGATGAGCTGGATAAGCTGCTGGCGGGGAAAGATCCGAAAGAGTAAATCTCATTCTTTTGCCCGGTGGCGCTGCGCTTACCGGGCCTACAGGTACAGATGCTGTAGGCCGGATAAGCGTTAGCGCCATCCGGCATTTCAGTTAACGCGTAATCTCCCACCCGCGCGCTTTCCACAATCCCGGCAACTGCGCCAAATCGGTAAACGTCGTCACGTTAGGGTGATCGATCGGCTTGTTATGCGGATCGGCGCAGAAATAGAACACTTCCATCCCCGCATCAATACCCGCCTGCGCGCCTGCGCTGGAGTCATCCACCAGAATGCAGTTCTCGACGTTTACGTTCATCGCTTTGGCCGCGTGGAACATCAGGGCTGGGTCCGGCTTCCAGCGCTGGATATCGTAGCCGCTGAACAGCAAATCGGGAAAATGATGCAACATGCCCAGTTTACCCAGCGAATGCTGCATCTTACTGACCGGCCCGTTGGATACCACGCACATCGGCGTCTTAATGCTCTCCAGCAGGGTATTTGCGCCCGTGATCGCTTCCAGTTCGGTATCGAACAGGCGCGCCACTTCCGCGCGGTACACCGGCTCCAGAACGTCGCGTCTTAGTGTAACACCGTACTCCTTGCTGATAGTTTCGATAATTTCGTAGAGTTTTACGCCCTTAAAGCGTTTAAATACCGTTTCGAGATCGAGCGTGATGCCAAATTCCTGAAACATTGCGATATACGCGCGCGAACAGATCACTTCACTATCGACCAGCGTACCGTCGCAATCGAAAAATACCGCTTCTATCATGGACATGATGTTTCCTGTTTAGTCGCCAAACCGTGGACGCGCGCCGCGTTGCGTTAACCATTTTTCTGTGTCATCCCGGCTGTAGCGCAGCGGCCTGACCAGGTTGCCTGTTTTATCGATCACTCCCCAGCGCCCGTTTTTAGCAACGGCGATGAAGTTGATATTGTACCGATAATCTGTATTAGAGACAGTATCGTAGCGAAAGGGAATAATGATGTTTCCTGAAAAATCAAGAAGGCCGTATAAAATCTTGTCGTTCATCCGCTTTCCCGCGACAAACGCATCGGGTCGCTGGTTTATCATCTGTATCGACGAAAATTGCGGCGCAATAATCACATTGCCGTAAGCATCGCCCATGCCGCTTAGCTGAGCGCTATTCTGGTAAGTCGAGAGAAAAACTATGGCGCTGCTTTCGGCTAACTCAATGCTGGAATAGACGGGCGGGTAGATAAATTGCTGCTGGCGGGCGCTATACAAACCGGTATGGTTACCGGTGAACGATGTTGAGACGTAAAACAGATCTGTTTCGCTGTCATAATGCTCAATATAGATTTTTTGCCACGGAATGATTGCCTGCCCAGCGGCGTTGTAGAGTCCACAAAACTCATCCTGACAGATGACGTAAAAGCGCGTTACTGGCAGTCTTAAGCCGTCGGCGCTAAAAGAAACGTCAGATATTTCTACCTGGTCAGGTTTTAGCGGTAACGGTACAGGTGCGTTCAGATAAGTTTTTGGTTGAATGGTGTTGATAAGACTCAGAATGGATGAGCCTGCCGCCCCGGATGTTGAAGAAACCAACGCGAGTAAGAAAAACAGACGGGTAAACATAAAAATCCTTTTCATATCCTGGTCGCTGCCTCAGTATTTCCTGTCTCATATCGCTAGTTTAACGTTTACGTAATGCTGAATGAGGGGACGCAATCGTTGCCGTACTAACAAATTGAGTGAAAAAAATTACCACACAACTGCGCCAGGTGTCGCATTTTGGTATAGGATAACGGCGAATTTTCCCTCCTTTCTCCGGAAATTGATAATGAGTCAACAACACACCACCCAGGCTTCTGGTCAGGGTATGCTGGAACGCGTGTTTAAACTGCGTGAACATGGCACGACGGCACGAACCGAAGTGATCGCCGGTTTTACCACTTTCCTGACGATGGTTTATATCGTTTTTGTTAACCCGCAAATTCTGGGCGTAGCTGGCATGGACACCAGCGCCGTCTTTGTGACCACCTGTCTGATTGCGGCCTTTGGCAGTATTCTGATGGGTCTGTTCGCTAACCTGCCGGTGGCGCTGGCGCCCGCGATGGGGCTGAATGCGTTCTTTGCCTTCGTGGTTGTGCAGGCAATGGGACTGCCGTGGCAGGTAGGCATGGGCGCCATTTTCTGGGGCGCTGTTGGTCTTTTATTGCTGACTATCTTCCGCGTGCGTTACTGGATGATCGCCAACATTCCGGTCAGCCTGCGCGTGGGCATCACCAGCGGCATCGGCCTGTTTATCGGCATGATGGGGCTGAAAAACGCCGGCGTGATTGTCGCTAACCCGGAAACGCTGGTCAGCATCGGCAACCTGACCTCGCACAGCGTGCTGCTGGGGGTTCTCGGATTCTTTATTATTGCGATTCTCGCTTCGCGCAACATTCATGCGGCGGTGCTGGTGTCCATCATCGTCACGACGATGCTTGGCTGGATGATGGGCGATGTACACTACAACGGCATTGTCTCCGCGCCGCCAAGCGTCACCAGCGTGGTAGGGCATGTCGATTTGGCAGGCTCGTTCAATCTTGGCCTGGCGGGGGTTATTTTCTCCTTCATGTTGGTAAACCTGTTTGACTCCTCCGGTACGCTGATTGGCGTGACCGATAAAGCCGGCCTGGCGGATGAGAAAGGCAAATTCCCGCGCATGAAGCAGGCGCTGTTTGTTGATAGTATCTCTTCCGTCACTGGCGCATTTGTCGGAACCTCTTCTGTGACCGCTTATATTGAATCGTCTTCCGGCGTTTCGGTGGGCGGTCGCACCGGTTTGACGGCGGTGGTGGTCGGTATTTTGTTCCTGCTGGTTATCTTCCTCTCGCCGCTGGCGGGCATGGTGCCGCCTTACGCGGCGGCGGGCGCGCTGATTTACGTCGGCGTGCTGATGACCTCCAGCCTGGCGCGGGTAAACTGGCAGGATTTAACCGAATCGGTCCCGGCGTTTATTACGGCGGTAATGATGCCGTTTAGCTTCTCGATCACCGAAGGTATCGCGCTGGGCTTTATCTCTTACTGCGTGATGAAAATCGGTACCGGTCGCCTGCGCGACCTTAGCCCGTGCGTAGTGATTGTCGCGCTGTTATTTGTGCTGAAGATTGTGTTTATTGACGCACACTGATGAAATGAACCCTCGCCCCATCGGGGGGAGGGTTTTTAACGAACTTACGCTTTAACGCGCTGAATAAACTCGCCAAATGCGGTCAACTGACCGGTCAAATGATCTAACGTTCCCTGATCCACCACTTCTCCAGTCTGCGGGTCGACTTTATTCTGAATCACGCCACCCATAAATTCCGGTTTATTCATTACCATCGCATCAAGGAACACCAGAATCTGGCGCAGATGATACTGGCAGCGCGCGCCGCCAATCGCCCCCATTGAACTGGTCTGGATAAGAACGGGCTTACCCGCCAGCGGCTGCTCAGGCAGACGGGATAGCCAGTCGATGGCATTTTTCAGGCCGCCGGGAACGGAATAGTTATATTCCGGCGTCACAATGACGACGCCGTCGGCGTTGCGAATCTGCTCCGCCAGCGCCTCTACGCTGGCTGGAAATCCCTCTTCCTGCTGGATATCGGCGTCATACAGCGGAATATCCCCGATCGAAGGCAGCGGCGATACCGTCATTCCTGCCGGCGCGACTTTAGGCAGCGTACGCGCCACCATCCCGTTAAAGGAACCTTTGCGTAAACTTCCCAGCAATGTAACCACATTCAGCGTTTCAGACATACGTGCCCCTTTTTTCATTATGAACGATTAAGCGTATACGATTTGGCGGCGGGGAGTTGGGCGAATCGCATCAGACGACCGGTTGGCTCATTGGCGCGCGTCTGGATATCGGGCAGGCTTTTCCAGCCCAGTTTGCCATCGAACTCCCACACTTTTAATTTTTCTATCGCTGGCGTAACGGTTACGGACCATACCAGTACATCTTCCGCATCGCACACGGCTTCAAGCTGCGTGACATGCGCGCACTTCAGGCGTCCGGCAACGGGTAAAAGTTGCAGCTCCCGCGGATCGTCATTCATGACATCGCCGGTGAGTTTTAACACGCTCTGGCGCAATGTAATGAGTTGCGCTCGCGCTTCGTTGGGATCGTTTTGATTGGCTACCCATAAGTTTTCATTACGGGAGAAAGGGTGGCGTTCGAGCGAATGCGGATGGTGAAAGCCGCGGGAGGTGCGCTGTAATTCCATATCCAGCCCGCACTCTCCTTCGGTGGTCAACGCCACGCCAACCATATTTCCGGCGTAGGAGATAGAAAAGCCTGGCAGATTTTTGTCACGAAACGCGGGTTTACCTTTCGCCTGAATAATGATTTCCGGCAGCTCGCTAATTCCGTACAGCATAAACATCAGTTCGGCAAGAAGGCCTCTGGAGGCGAGAAAACGCGTTCGTCGGTGAGCAGGCAGGTTTCTGGCTTCAATATGGCAAGACGAAGAGAGACGAATTGAAACCAACTGTCCCTCCGTAAGTATCCCTCTGGCAAAGTGAGTCGCCATTTTTCGCTCCGTGATTAATGGGCCGTGATAATGACGAGAGTAACATTAACGTAAATTATGGACAGGTTTTACGCGCTAAAAATTCAATTTCAGAAGGTTCTTTAATCAGACGGTGACATTTCTGGTAAGAGGAAGGTTAATTTATCAACGCAGGTGGTCAGATAAGGCGACGGCAGAGCGTGTTGATAGCCTGTCGTAGCCACACAATCTTGGGATTATGACTATTACGTTTGTGCCATAACAGGGTAAACGGCACCATCAGCTTTTCCCGCTGTTGCGCATCAAAAGGCAGGGGGCGCGCCACTAACGGTAGCTGGTGGAGCTGATTGTAGTGCTGGCAATAGCGCGGCGCGGTTGCTATCAGGGTGTGATCCGGCTGGGCGGCCATAAAGAGCGACTGCTCGAACCCCGGCAGGCTCAACGCAATATGGCGTTTGCGTCCCATTTCTTGCAGGACATCATCCAGCGCCCAGGTATCGCTTTGCTCCCAGCAAATACTGATATGCGGGTAGCGCAGAAAAGTGTCCAGATCCCACGCTTCGCGCAGCGCCGGATGATCTTCCCGCAGCCAGACCCACGGTAAATCGCTAAACAGTACCTCAAAATCAATCGCGAGCGGCAACAGACTGAGCAATTCTCGCGAGCGGGGATGGCTTTCGCGTCCGGTAAATCCGATATCGACTTCCCCGCGCGTAATCGCCTCCAGCGAGTCATAATCCCAGTTGCGAACCTTAATGGTAGCCTGCGGATAGCGCTGATAAATCTGCTGCGACAGTGAATTAAACATAATCATCATCAGCGGCGACTCTGCCGCCAACTCAAATTTTAAACCGCGTGGCGTTTGATGATGCGGCTTATCAAGCAGTTGGTTCCCCATCTGCATCCAGTCCGCCAGACTTTGCTCCATACTGACCATCAGCGGCGTCGGCGCCAGGCCCAGCGGCGTATTGACGAACAGCGGATCGTCAAACCATGCCCGGAGTTTCGCCAGCGATTTGCTGACCGCCGAGGGCGTTACGTTCATCCGTTTTGCAGCTTTAGTGACGCTGCGCTCCTGCATGAGTAACTGTAGGCATAACAGCAGATTAAGATCGAGATTGGTAAGGGATTTCTTCATGCTCGGCTACGGACCTGTTGGGCGCGACGGAGAAGATCAGCAGAATACTCACTATGCTACAACCAATCAGAATCCCGATCAGCATATTCATCGCGCTGATACCGAGTATTGCCGCCAGCCAAATCCACAGTGATGAACCGCAAACCTGCGCGATACCCAGCGTGGAACTGGCCACACCGGCGCGCAGCGAAAACGGCCCCAGCGCCTGGCTCATCGCGACGCCAAAACCAACCGAGAATCCGGCGCAGATAAGCGTCAGGCCAAAGAGCGTGACGGTATTGGTATGAGCAAGGCTTAACGTCACGCCAGCCGTCAAAAACAGCCCCTGTGAGACGAGCATTAAAGTTCGCGGCTTAAATAACCCAAGCGCAAAAGGGGTAGAAAAAGAGACGACCATACTGACGCCTGCGGTGAGCGCCATGGTAATGGCATAGTCGCCACGACTAAATCCCATCACCTCCATCAGCAGCACTGGAGAGGCATTGACGAAGGTCAGGATCACCGACACGCTAAGGGTGGTGATCGCTAGTCGACTAACGAAAAAACGGTTAACCAGCGACTCGGCGGCGGGCGACGATCGTGATAAATCGCGTGGAGCCAGCCTTGCCGGGCGCGTCTCGCGCAGGATAAACAGTGATAACAGGCCCACAATAATGCCCATCGCGGACATCGTATAGAACAGACTTTGCCAGGGGAAACGAAGCATAATCAAATGCCCCATCACCGGGGCGAGTACCGGCACAATACAGGTAATCCCATTCAATAATGACAGCACTTTCGCCCGGCGATGCTCATCAAGCGTGTCGCGCAGAATGGCGAACGCCACCACATAGCAGCCGCCTGCGCCTACTCCCTGAAGAAAACGCCCACTCAGAAATAGCGAGCCTTCCGACGCCCGTGAACAAAGCAGTGAGGCCATCATAAAGACGATCGCGCCGACGATCGCGACCGGCTTGCGGCCTGACTGGTCGGCTATCTTCCCGGCAAACAGCATGGCCGTCGCCATTCCGGCCAGGTAAACGGAGAAGGCGATATGCAACTGCGCCTCGCTGGCGTTCAGATCGGCGGCTATACGCGGTAAACCGACCAGATACATATCAATACCGGCAGGATAGAGTAAAACCAGGGCAAAACTACACAGTAGAAAACGTTTCATAGCGGCCTCACGAAAAATGTGGCGCTAAGAATACGGGGCGACGTTGCGCGAGACGAGTTGCCATTTGGACAACAGTGATTTCCGCATGGGAAATCATTGCTGCCGGATGGCGGCGTAAACGCCTTATCCGGCTTACGGGTTTTGTAGGCCCGGTAAGCATCGCGCCACTGGGCTACACAACGTTACTTACCAATACAGAAAGTAATTAGTTATTTTAAATCAATAAATTATATGTTTTTTGGAGTAAATGTGGAGTAAAACTTACCAATCACAAAACACATAAAGTATTGATTATATGAAGATATTACTCTACTCGAATTCTCCCTGATCTTCATCCGGAACTATGTTTAGACCCATGTGAAGTTGATTTGAGCTGTTCAGCCCTGCAATTCGCTTCAGCTCGTCAGGTGTCTCATCACTGAACGTCGCTAGGTAATAGTAAGGATGGCCGTCGTCACTGCCTACCAGATCGTAATCAACGAAGTACTGCTCTACCTCTTCGAGCGTCCAATGAACTTCTCCGGCAATAGCTATTAATAGATCTGTATTGTCGTCGGGATGATTGTGGCTCCTGGGTAGAACCGAAAGTTCAGCAGAGGTGATCCCTTTATCCTTCCAGTTTCTCAGAATGCCAGACCATAAATTAGCTCGAAGATTTGAACTGGGTTGGAATCTAGACGCATTCCAATGAATGACATCTCGTTCACCGTTTTTCAAATGAAGAACGACCTGTGCCTTCTTGCGAGCTATCAGCTCATTTTTGAAAGCAGTCTCATCAGGGACAAAGGTTAGGGACGGTTTGTTTTCGCTTGACTTGGGTCCGCCCTCCTCAACCGAGTCGAGCAATCGCTCGATAACTCTCTCTGGTGTGTCGAATCCGACAGCCAACGCTTCCAATCTGCGGTACACATCATCGGAAATGCTAATAGTGACTGGCATCTTAATACCTCCATAGGATTAACTATATATAGAACTATATATGATTATTTATATAGATCAAGTTTTTCAGAGAAAGAGCCGAGCTTTTATTTTCTTGTTCAACAAACCACCATTTTCTTAACAGTTCATAACTTAGCAAGTTGTCATTTTCAGAAGACGACTGCACCAGTTGATTGGGCGTAATGGCTGTTGTGCAGCCAGCTCCTGACAGTTCAATATCAGAAGTGATCTGCACCAATCTCGACTATGCTCAATACTCGTGTGCACCAAAGCGAGGTGAGCATGGCGACGGAGGCTCTGTTGCAAAGATTGGCGGCAGTCAGAGGTAGGCTGTCGCTCTGCGCCGATCAGGCGGCTGCTGCGAAATGGTGGTTGAGCATGCCCATGGCCTCCGTCAGCGCCGAGGGCCCAATGCCAAAAGCTCTCTCCACAAGGCGCACCTCGCCCCTGATGCCGGGCTGCAGGCACCAGGGGCGAGCCTGTCCTTTGCGCAGGGCTCGCATGACTTCGAATCCCTTGATCGTGGCATAGGCCGTGGGGATCGATTTGAAACCGCGCACCGGCTTGATCAGTATCTTGAGCTTTCCGTGATCGGCCTCGATCACGTTATTGAGATACTTCACCTGCCGGTGGGCCGTCTCCCGGTCCAGCTTTCCTTCGCGCTTCAATTCGGTGATCGCTGCACCATAGCTCGGCGCTTTGTCGGTATTGAGCGTGGCAGGCTTTTCCCAGTGCTTCAGGCCTCGCAGGGCCTTGCCCAGGAACCGCTTCGCTGCCTTGGCGCTGCGGGTCGGCGACAGGTAGAAATCGATCGTGTCGCCCCGCTTGTCGACTGCCCGGTACAGGTAGGTCCACTTGCCCCGCACCTTGACGTAGGTTTCATCCAGGCGCCAGCTCGGATCAAAGCCACGCCGCCAGAACCAGCGCAGCCGCTTCTCCATCTCCGGGGCGTAGCACTGGACCCAGCGATAGATCGTCGTATGGTCGACCGAAATGCCGCGTTCCGCCAGCATTTCCTCAAGGTCGCGATAGCTGATCGGATAGCGACAATACCAGCGCACCGCCCACAGGATCACATCACCCTGGAAATGGCGCCACTTGAAATCCGTCATCGTTCCGTCCGTCCAATCTCCGCCAAGCATGCTCAAGCTTCACGATTTTTGCAACAGAGCCCACACGAGTATTGAGCATAGTCGAGATTGGTGCAGATCACTTCTGATATTGAACTGTCAGGAGCTGGCTGCACAACAGCCATTACGCCCAATCAACTGGTGCAGTCGTCTTCTGAAAATGACATTTGGTATCTCTCATAAACGGATGTTTTTGAGAGAACTATCTTCGGCCTTCACACGCACGAAAGGCGGCGAAGCTCCGCCGTTAATCCGTCCGCCGGAGATCTCGCCCAGGCAGGCTGAAGGCCGAGCAAGCCTGACAGGCCCGAAAAGCCCGGCACGGGCGTCGGCGGCGATGACGGCGGCGGCATTATCCAGGGTTGATGATGGAAGTGGAGGATATCGACAACCTCTCGCGCAACCAAGACATCGCGGTCGGACTGCAAGTGATCTTGAAGCCACGGGCCCGTCCCACCCCGACATGGACCTCGATGCCCGAACGGACGTTAGATTTCGAGTTCTAGGCGTTCTGCGATGAAGGTTGGATCCCAGCCGGGATTGAAAGTGTCGACGTGGGTGAATCCGAGCCGCTCGTATAGGCCACGCAGGTTCG
Source organism: Salmonella sp. NW722 (assembly GCF_051702785.1). Lineage (NCBI taxonomy): Bacteria > Pseudomonadati > Pseudomonadota > Gammaproteobacteria > Enterobacterales > Enterobacteriaceae > Salmonella > Salmonella sp. NW722. The sequence continues at coordinate 909 of NZ_JAMMIN010000014.1, read as the reverse complement.
GGTGGCAGTCGAGCCGCAGCTTGGCGCACCCCTGCGTTCGCGCGGCATGGCGGCAAGCCTCGATCAGCGCGGAGCTGACACCCCGGCCCGCATGTGTCCGTCGCACCGCGAGCTTGTGCAGATATGCGGCCTCCCCCTTGAGGGCGTCGGGCCAGAACTCGGGATCCTCGGCCGACAAGGTGCAACAGCCGACGATGCCGTCGCTGCAACTCGCGACTAGGAGCTCGGATCTCAGGACGAAGGTCTCCGCGAATGTCCGGTCGATCCGCGCGACGTCCCAGGCGGGCGTTCCCTTGGCGGACATCCACGCCGCAGCGTCGTGCATCAGCCGCACAACCTCGTCGATATCACCCGAGCAGGCGACCCGAACGTTCGGAGGCTCCTCGCTGTCCATTCGCTCCCCTGGCGCGGTATGAACCGCCGCCTCATAGTGCAGTTTGATCCTGACGAGCCCAGCATGTCTGCGCCCACCTTCGCGGAACCTGACCAGGGTCCGCTAGCGGGCGGCCGGAAGGTGAATGCTAGGCATGATCTAACCCTCGGTCTCTGGCGTCGCGACTGCGAAATTTCGCGAGGGTTTCCGAGAAGGTGATTGCGCTTCGCAGATCTCCAGGCGCGTGGGTGCGGACGTAGTCAGCGCCATTGCCGATCGCGTGAAGTTCCGCCGCAAGGCTCGCTGGACCCAGATCCTTTACAGGAAGGCCAACGGTGGCGCCCAAGAAGGATTTCCGCGACACCGAGACCAATAGCGGAAGCCCCAACGCCGACTTCAGCTTTTGAAGGTTCGACAGCACGTGCAGCGATGTTTCCGGTGCGGGGCTCAAGAAAAATCCCATCCCCGGATCGAGGATGAGCCGGTCGGCAGCGACCCCGCTCCGTCGCAAGGCGGAAACCCGCGCCTCGAAGAAC
>NZ_JAMMIN010000013.1:0-58641 GCF_051702785.1 Salmonella sp. NW722 | reverse complement strand
AGCAGGGTGGTTTTTCCGGCGCCGTTGCCGCCGGTGACCTGCACCCACTCCCCGGCGTCCACGGTGAACGACAGCCCGCGAAACAGCGTCCTCTCGTCCCGCTCGCAGTACAGATCTCTGGCTTCAAGCATCATTGTCATTGCGCATATTCAGGTTGATATGGCGTATAAACACCGGTCAGGCTTTCCAGGAAGGCGACGATATCGTCAATATCGTTTTGCGGCAGATCGGTGCCAACCTGGTAACGCAGCATCAGTTTTACCGCGCCATCCAGCGTCGGTACGTCGCCCCGATGGAAATAAGGCGCCGTTAACGCGACGTTGCGTAAGCCCGGGACTTTTTGCCGTAATTTATCGCGAACCTCTTTGGTGACGTTCATACGACCAATATCCGCTGCGGTAATTTCGCCAAAATTAAAGTCTCGCTTTAATCCCAATGGTTCAAAAGAGCGCCCGCCTAAAATGATACCGCCGTGACAGGTTGCACATTTATTTTCTTTAAATAATTGATAACCGTGTTTCTGTTGCGCGGTCAGCGCATTTTCATCTCCACGTAGCCATTTATCAAAGGCGGAATCCGGCGTTATCAACGTTTTTTCAAATTCGGCGATCGCATCAGTAATATTTTCCCCGGTAAATCCTTGCGGATAAACCGCCTGGAAATCTTTTTTCAGGACAGGATCTTTATCAAGCTTGCTAATAATTTCATCCCAGGATTTAGAGGCCATTTCGATAGGATTTAACGGTGGTCCGCCTGCTTGCTCCTGCAGGGTTGCAGCACGACCATCCCAAAATTGTTCGATATTAAATACGGAGTTGAATACCGTCGGCGCATTTATTGGTCCTACCGCACCGCCAACGCCAATTGAGGTTTTTCTGCCATCGACACCGCCCGCATTTAACGCGTGACAATGCGCACAGGATATTGTGCTGTCGCCGGATAAACGTTCATCATGATAAAGGCGGAAACCTAAGTCGACTTTTTTCGCATCGACGGGAATATTGCGCGGAATAGGCTGAACGGGTTCATTCCGGTGCGCGGCGTCGGTATCGGCGCTGGCATAGTTGCGCTCACGCTGATCGGCTATCCAGTTCAGGATGTCAGTACGCTCTTTATCGCTGACGCCCCCCGCCCAGTGCAGCGCGACATAGCGGGTTGGCGGCATAGTCTGATGTTGCATAACCCATTCAATTTTATTTAGTTCGCTTTGCGGCACCGGCGTATCCGCAATCAGGGCGGCCCGTACCGCCTCCAGGTTAAACGATTTGTAGCCGAGCTGGATATCGTAATCCATTAGCTGCTTTGCCACCGGAAAAGAGGAATAAAAAGGTAATTCAGCGGAAGGCGTATGACAATAATCACATCCTTTCTCCCTGAAATAACCCAGTATTTTATTATTTTCACCCATAACCGAGGCCTGCACATCGCTTTTTTTACTGCGCTGTTTGTCGTAATACCATACATACCCGGACAAACCTAAATAACATAACAGCCCAACGGTGATAACCGTTGTCGCATAGAGGGTAATTTTTTTCATATCACTATCCTTATGGGGTATTGCGGCATGATTAATTAAATTTTATTTTTTTACTCATGAGGCCCGTCAATACTAAATACAAACCCATCATGGATATTGATTGGTATCAATAATTACAATTGGCTAAACCTATAGATATGATAACCCCCGACTATCGTAAGATTTATTTTGCGATGCCCGTCACAGGGTTTATTCAGCCGCAACAATGGATAAATCCTCTTTTCCGTCATCAAAACGAACGATAGCCAACAATAATTGACTTAACGCAGCATAAAAACCATAGGAATCATGCTTAAGGCAATTATTTGTAAATTCCGGAAGCCATTCCAGTAATGACGACAATGTTTTCTGGCGTAATTTATTCATTCTCCGTTGTTGGAACGATTCACCCAATGAAAAATGTAAATGGCTGAGTAATTCCAGATAAATCGCCAGGTGGTCGGTCGGCTCTTTAAAATCGTCGTTGACCTCCATCCCGGCTTCAAGCAATAAATGTTTAATCATGCCGGGTTCCTGCTGTGGGTATTGCGAGGCGTAGGGCAAGGCCGATTTTTTATCCGTCATCAGGAACAATCCGCAAAAATCTGCGGCCAGCTCCAGCTGCGCATCCTGGCGCAGGCTAAGCGCGGCAATTTTTTGTTCGAGTAACGCCACCGACGCCGCCAGCGCAGGCTGACGCTTTAACAGCGCCAGCCAGTCCGCGATCTCCGCGGACTGTAATTGTATTAACCCTTCATCATCCACTTCCCGGAAAAAGAGTAACGCCAGCCATGCATATACGCAGGCGTACTGTTCCTGAGCAAGCGCTGGCTGCTTAATCATGCGGATTCCCCTGCGATGCGGGTACATATTCACACTGCGCGACCATCTCGACCGGACCGTTAAACGCCGTGACGTTATCAATAGGGCCGGTATATTTTTCAATTTCCACCAGCGTCGTATGCGCGCTGGTCGCCTGCGCGAGCTGTGATGTACCGATATCCAGCGTTAATACGTTAGGGTTGCCGTACTTACATAACGCGTTGAGATCGCCGCCTTTATCAGGATCGTACCAGGCGCCTTCATGAATTCGCGCCACGCCCGGCGCATAGCGATCGGAAACTACCGCTCCCGCCAGTACCTGCCCGCGTGCATTGAATACCCGCACGATGTCACCGTTGCGGATCCCGCGCGCGCTGGCATCCTGTGGGTTAATAAAGACCGGCTCCTTGCCGCCAACGGCATATTGCTGACGCAGCGTTTCCGACTCGCACAGTTGGGAATGCAGACGGAAATCAGGGTGGACGGATTGTAAGTGCAGCGGCCAGCGCTGCGATCCCGGCCCGCCATGCGAGCGTTCGATTTTTTCGAACCACATGGGATGGCCCTGACAATCGTCGTATTGCATGTCGGCGATCGTTTTGGAGTAAATCTCGATCAAACCGCTTGGCGTGCCCAACGGCTCCAGGTCCGGATCTTCACGGAAAGCCTGATGGCGCACAAACATCTGCGGATGATCAAACTCGATGTACTCCTGTTGATTCCAGAACACCTCGAAAGTCGGTAAGTGGATACCGCGACCTTTTCCCTGCTGGCTCCCTTCCTGCCAGATGCGTTTCAGCCAGCCCATTTCATCAAGACCTTCCGTGAATGCCGCTTCACGGTTAAAGCGTCGGCAGAGATCGCGGAAAATATCAAAGTCGTTACGCGCTTCAAACTGCGGCGACACCACCTGTTTCATGGCGATAATCCCGCGGTTAGAGTGATTGCCGAACTGATCGAGGTCGTTACGCTCAAATTGGGTGGTAGCCGGCAAAACGATATCCGCAAAGCGGCAGGTCGACGTCCACTGGTTATCAATAGCGATGACCGTTTCCAGCTTGCGCCACCCTTCAATTATGCGGTTAATTTGTTGGTGTCGGTGGAACGGGTTAGTCCCGGCGAACACGCACATCTTCAGCGGCGGTAATTTAACCGATTTGCCGTTCCAGTTAATGACCTTGCCCGGTTCAAGAATGGCATCCATAAAACGCGCAATAGGAATGGTGCTGCTGTAGCCTTTGTAATCCGTGCTGTCGTGCACTGGCGGAACGGTCGTCGAACCGGAAAAGCCGCTTAAAATGATCCCTTTACGGCCAGGCGTCCCGGCGCCGTTGTAGTGCCAGCCAAAACCAAAGCCGCCGCCCGGTAAACCAATCTGTCCCAGCATTGCCGCCAGCACGACGACCATCCATGACCACTGTTCGCCATGCTGCATACGTTGTACGCACCAGCCAGCGATGATTTGCGTTCTGTCGCCCGCCATCTGCCGCGCCAACGCGCGGATGGTGTCGGCGTCAATACCGCACAGTTTTTCCGCCCAGGCGGCATCTTTGGGCTGTCCATCTTTTTCGCCCAGCAAATAGGGGAGGAACTGCTCAAAACCGACGCAGTAGTTATCGAGGAAATTTTTATCGTACAGTTTCTCGCTGTACAGCGTATGCGCCAGCGCCAGTTGTAACGGGACATCCGTCTGCGGGTTAATGGCGATATGTTTGACCTTATCGCGCCCCAGATAATCGTGCGTGGAGGTGACGACCGGGTCGATGCTGATGACCGAGATAGCGCCGCTGGCAACCTTCTCTTTTAATTGTTCATAGTACTGATAGACATCGTGATCCGGGCACCACCAGTTTGCCTGCTGGTTTTTCACCATATCAGAACCCCATAGCACAATCGTTTTACTGTTCTGTAAAACCAGAGGCCATGACGTTTGCTGCTCGTACACTTCCATTGAACCCACCACGCGCGGCAGAATCACCTGCGCCGCGCCGGTCGAATAGTCCCCTCCCGTGCTAACGCTATTGCCATGTAGCGCAATCGCGCGCGCCAGCATCCCGGAGGCGTTATGGAACATGCCGGTAGATTGCCAGCCGCTCGCCGTCAGTAGCGCGCTCGGCCCGTAGGTTTTTTGCACCCGCTCCAGTTCCTGATAGAACAGATCCAGCGCTTCATCCCAGGAGACGCGCACAAAACGATTATCGCCGCGCTGCGAGGTGTCGCTTTGATGACCTTTGCGCATCCAGTCGACGCGCACCATCGGATAGCGAATACGCGCCGCGTTGTGGACGTGATCGGGCAGGCCGGCGATCATTTTGGACGGGTATTTATCCTGTTCAAACGGTTTTGCCGCCACAAATCGACCGTCAACCACCGTGGCGCGAATCGCCCCCCAGTGAGAGCCGGTAAGGATACCCTCTTTCGTCGCGGCGCCTGGCGCAACGGCATCCGCTGCGCGGGCGCTACGGGGCGTCAGCAGTGACGGCCCCAGCATTCCTGCCACCGTCAAACCGCCAAGCTGCGCCAGAAAACGTCGACGAGAGACGTGTAACGAGTCCTTATTTTTCATTGTGTTCTCCCTTATCGCTGTGCGGCGTGTTGGTGGTATCAGACGCATTCATCTGGAGATATTTCAACAAGGTACGTTCTTCACGCTTATCCAGACTGGTGAAACCGATCATGCCGTTGAGCGTGCCGATCCAGCCGTTAGCGTCAAAGTGCGCTTTGTCCGGCGCGCCGTGACACTGATTACAGGTGCCGTTATAGAGGGAGTCGGCATAGGCCCAAATCGGTTTAATGTCATTTACCATGTCGCCTTTTTGCATCCACGCAGTTGCCTGTAATTTGCTCCACTGAGTATTGGTCGCCGCGACGGTGGTCTCTTCCAGCGTTTTCACATGCTGTTGCACATCGCCGCGAATCGAGGCGACAAAAATACGTTTACCAGGCAACTGCGTCAGCACGCGCTGGCGACCGTCCGTCTCCGTCCAGCCTTCGATTTGCACTTGCAGCCAGTCACCGTCCCGTTTAAGGACTTTCACTTCAGAAGCAGGTAACAGCGAACCTGCCGGTTCTTTATCGCCTTTAGCGGCGTAAATCGGCTTGATATCCAGCGAATAGAGCGTATCGCCGTCATTATGCGTACTGGCGCTGGCGCGCAGTTCATCAAACTGTTTGCGGAAACCGCTGCTCATATCCGGTAGCTGGTGGGCAATCCCTTTATGACAGTCGATGCAGGATTGATTTTCTTTCGCGGCGATTTTCATTTGCCGCGCCGCTTCCGGGTTCTGTTTCGCGTGATCCATCGCATCGTAGTTATGGCAGGAACGACAGGTCGCGGAGTTATTCTCTTTCATGCGCGCCCATTCACGCTCGGCAAGCTCGGCGCGTTTGGCTTCAAATTTTTCCGGGGTATCAATCGAGTGGGCGATAAATGTCTGGTAAAGATCGTTGCTGGCTTCCAGCTTACGTTTCACCATGCCTGGAATATCAGGGGGGATATGGCAATCGTGGCATTCCGCGCGTACGCCGGAAGCGTTCTGGAAATGTACGGACTGTTTATATTCCTGATACACCGGCTGCATACTATGGCAGCTGACGCAAAACTCTGTCGTACTGGTCAGTTTGATACCGACGTGAGGTAACACGATCAGCGCAACGCCGATCACAATCCCGACAATGACCAGCGCCAGTATCGACCAACGGGCGCTTGGCCTGAGTAGCGCTCTCCAGAGTTTTCGCATAATAGCCCCTGTAATTATATGGTTTAATGCGCAGATCTTATTCCGCAAATATGAACAGCGTCACTGGTCAGGATGAACGGGATACGGCAATATATGAACAGATATGAACAGAAAGAGACCGCGCGCAGGATGTCACATCACATTGTTATTGTTGAGGATGAACCTGTTACTCAGGCCAGATTACAGGCCTATTTTGAGCAGGAGGGGTATCGCGTTTCGGTGACCGACAGCGGCGCGGGCCTGCGCGACATTATGGAGCATGAGCACGTTTCGCTGATCCTGCTGGATATCAACCTCCCCGATGAAAACGGGTTGATGCTGACCAGGGCGCTACGCGAACGTTCCACGGTGGGCATTATTCTGGTGACGGGGCGTTGCGACCAAATAGACCGCATCGTCGGACTGGAGATGGGCGCGGACGACTACGTCACCAAGCCGCTGGAACTGCGCGAGCTGGTAGTACGGGTGAAAAATCTTTTGTGGCGCATCGATCTGGCCCGCCCCACGCCGCAAAATGCCAGTGAAAACTGCTATATGTTTTCCGGTTACTGCCTGAACGTGATGAATCACACGCTGGAGTACAACGGTGAAGCCATTAAGCTTACGCGCGCGGAGTACGAGTTACTGCTGGCCTTTGTGACCAACCCAGGCAAAGTGCTGCATCGCGAACGTCTGCTGCGAATGCTTTCCGCCCGCCGCGTAGAGACTCCGGATCTCCGCACGATTGATGTCCTGGTTCGCCGCTTACGCCATAAAATTACGCCGGAACTGTTGGTCACACAGCATGGCGAAGGCTACTTTTTAGCCTCGGAGGTGTATTGATACAGATAGACGGGCCGAAATCCCGGAGGCGATAGCGAACGACGAACGCGCGCGCTGTCAGCGTTGTTATGCGTCAAAATAAGCACTGGCGGGCTGATATTTTCAGGTACCGGTTGCCCCTGTAAGACCTTAATCGACTGCGTTATCGCTAATTCTCCCTGCCAGGCCATCTGATCGCTGAGCGCCATCAGGATATGGCCGCGTTTTAAACCGCGATAAACCTGATGCGTCAGATAAAATGAGACGATCGTGAGCGGAGTCGTCAAATTTCGCCCTTCGCCCATCGCCGCCTCCGCCGCTATCGCCGACCCGGCGACCACATTGGCGTCCGGATGGCGCTCCAGCATTTCCTGGAGTAAGTTTCGTTGCACTTCAATGTCGTTATCGCCCCAGGCGATATCCACAATGTTGATGGCGCTGCCTTTAATTGCCTGACGAAAACCCGCCACCATCTCCTGACTGCCGCCGGCTTCTTCCGGCCCCGGGAAGAGTAAAACGTTAAGCGCTTTTCCTTTGCTCCACTGCACCAGGAAACGTCCCGGCAGATACCCCATCTGAAACCACGGCAGACCAACGCGGGTTGCGACGCTGGCATCGTGAATCATGTTCACCAGTTCAATAACCGGCACATTACCGGCATACCGTTCCAGTTCCGGGAAACGATCGGTACTGCTGCCAAGCAGAATAGCGTCGGCGCCCCACTCCCGGCATTGCATCATTTGCTGTTGTTGCGTCGCCAGTTGCCGATAGCCATTCGCTTCCAGCACTTTTAAATCAACGCCATACAATTTGGCCGCTTTTTGCATCCCGTAGTTGACGGACAACCAGTAAGAATCTTTCAGGCTGGGGTATAATGCGCACAGTTTCCAGGGTTTACTCGCATTGACTGACGTTTGCCGCCAGGGAATCGCCCGATCGGCGCGCGTCCAGTGTAACAGCCCGGTTTCGGCTGACGCCGTTTCTACATTCGAGACGATGATTATCAAAAAAAAGAACGAAATAAGCGCGCGCATGATAGCCCCACCAGCAACAAGGTTTTATCCTAATGGTTTTTCCGGCGGCAACTCAACCCATTTCACCCGCGGCGCATAAATGTCAACGCCTTCACTGACCCGCAGATTATGGCTGGCCTTCGCCCTGATGGCGGCACTCACCCTGCTCAGCACCGTGATCGGCTGGATAAGCCTGCGCGTCATTAGTCAGGTGGAGCAAACCAATACGCAAGCGCTGCTCCCCACGATGAATATGGCCAGGCAGTTAAGCGAAGCCAGCGCTTACGAGCTCTTTTCCGCGCAAAATCTGACCAATGCCGACAGTGAGGGCGTTTGGCTGGCGCAGGGGAAGATGCTGAAAGCGCAAAGCCTTAAAATTAACCATCTTTTGCAGGCATTAAGCGAGCAGGGGTTTAATACCTCGGCCATCGCCCGGCAAGAAAAAGAGATTGCACAAACGCTTGGGCAACAGGGAACGCTGGTCGGTGAAATTCTCACGCTGCGCGCACAGCAACAGCAGTTAAGCCGCCAGATTGCGGAGGCGGCGGAAAGCATTGCCGCCCAGGCTCACGGTCAGGCCAATAATGCCGCGACATCTGCGGGCGCCACCCAGGCCGGTATTTACGATCTTATCGAAAGCGGTAAAGGGGATCAGGCTGAACGCGCGCTTGACCGATTGATTGATATCGACCTTGAGTATGTGAATCAGATGAATGAGTTGCGGGTCAATGCCCTGCGGTTTAAGCAGCTCATTGTGACCTTAAAAGACGCGCAAGGGCTGAGCGATGCCGAGGACACCGATGAAAAACTTAATCAGTTGGTTAAAATTTTATCCCGCCGCCAGCAGCGTATAGAAGATCCTACCGTTCGCGCCCAAATCGCCGACGCGCTGGAGAAAATAAACCAGTACACCACACTAGTTACCCTGTTTCGTAAGGAAAATGCCATCCGCGACCAGCTTCAAACGCTTATGGCCAATAACCTCTTTCAGTTTACCCGCTTCAGTACGGAAGTGTCGCAGTTGGTGAACGCCATCGAAAAACGAAACGAGGCTGGGTTAGCGCGCCTTACACACGCCAGTCAGCGTGGGCAAATAGGGTTAGTGATCTTAGGTATCCTGGCGCTGTGCTCATTAAGTTTTATCCTTTGGCGAGTGGTTTACCGTTCCGTATCCCGCCCGCTGGCGCAACAAACGCAGGCCTTACAGCGGCTACTGGAGGGCGATATTGACTCACCGTTTCCGGAGGCGGCTGGCGTCAGCGAACTGGATACCATCAGCCGTCTGATGGAAGCGTTTCGCGCCAACGTGCGCAAATTAAACCGCCATCGTGAGGATTTGGCGGAACAGGTGCGATCGCAAACGGCGGAGCTTCATGCGCTGGTGCTGGAACACCGGCAGGCGCGCGCCGAAGCGGAAAAGGCCAACGAGGCGAAATCGACGTTCCTTGCCGCCATGAGCCATGAAATTCGCACGCCGCTTTACGGCATTCTCGGTACGGTACAATTGCTGGCCGATAAACCGCTCATGGCAAACTACCGCGACGACTTACAGGCCATTAATGATTCAGGCGAATCGCTACTGGCGATTCTTAACGATATTCTGGATTACTCGGCGATTGAAGTAGGCGGTACCAACGTTTCTATTAGCGAGGAGCCGTTTGAACCGCGACAATTGTTGAATAGCGCGCTGCATTTAATGCACAGCCGCGTGCAGGTGGCGCTCATCGCCGACTTTAGCGAGCAACTCCCCTCCACGCTACAAGGCGATCCGCGCCGGATACGTCAAATTGTGATTAATCTTTTAAGTAATGCGGCGAAATTTACCGATCGCGGCAGCATAGTGCTACGCACATTTTGCGACGATCAGAGCTGGTTTATTGAGGTTGAAGATACCGGGTGCGGTATCCCTGAAGCAAAACTGACGGCTATTTTCAAACCGTTTGTGCAGGCGACTGGACGCCGGGGCGGGACGGGCCTGGGGCTGGCTATCAGCGCCAGCCTGGCAGAGGCGATGGGCGGGACGCTAACCGTCACCAGTACGCTTCATGTTGGCAGTTGTTTTCGCTTACAACTGCCGGTTCGCCACCCCAAACCCGCAAGCAAAAATGCGTTCAGGGAACCGATAAATCTTAACGGACTACGCCTGTTGCTGATTGAAGATAATATGCTGACGCAGCGTATTACCGCTGAAATGCTCACGGGTAAAGGAGTGAAGGTCTCAGTAGCTGAAAGCGCGAATGACGCGCTACGCTGTTTAGCCGAAGGCGAGTCCTTTGATGTGGCGCTGGTGGATTTTGATTTACCGGATTATGACGGCTTAACCCTGGCGCAGCAGTTGATGAGCCTGTATCCCGCCATGAAACGCATTGGTTTTAGCGCGCATGTGATAGACGATAATCTTCGTCAGCGTACCGCCGGTCTTTTCTGCGGGATTATTCAAAAGCCCGTTCCCCGCGAGGAGCTTTACCGCATGATAGCGCACTATTTACAGGGCAAATCTCACAATGCGCGGGCGATGCTGAATGAACATCAGCTTGCCGGCGATATGGCGTCTGTCGGCCCGGAAAAACTCCGGCAATGGATCGCGTTATTCAAAGACAGCGCGCTGCCTTTAGTCGAGGAGATCGAGGCGGCGCGCGCCATGAATGACGACGTTAACATTAAGCGGCTGGCGCATAAATTAAAAAGCGGCTGCGCCAGCCTGGGGATGACGCAGGCAACCGAAGCCTGTCGGGAGCTGGAATTGCAACCGCTTAGCGATATAGATATTAAAACTATCGTGACGCAGGGAGTGACGGCGCTCGACGCATGGATAGCCGGTCATCCTTCGCCATAATAGCTTCCGGCTCGCCAAACGACGCGTTTCACATCACCAGTTATCAGAACATAAAACAGTACGCCGAGGGTATAAGAGGGAAATAGCCTACGGCTACTGCCTGTTTAATGATTCTGTGTTTTTTCGTCCTGTAGCCGTGCCTGCTCCGCCAGGGCGGCAAAATCTTTTTCGCTGTAATAGTGCGCGGGAGGCGGTAGCTGCGCCATATCCTCGCTGGGCCACAATTGTAGTTGCGCCAGCGTGCTAAGCTGGATACCGCGCCAGCGATGGGGCAAGCTCAGCGGCAATAGCGGCATTATCTCGCCAGGAATGGCGGTCGGCAGGCGGTCATCGCCCATCTGATAATTACGATGCAGCACCAGATATTTTTCCGGTACCCGCCGCTGGCTGTTCCACCAACGGCCATCAAGCATATCAAACTGAAAACGGGTGATCTGCGCCGGCTGCGCTGCCAGCTGCGTCAGCGCTTGCCGCAGCGCGGTTTCCATCGCCGTGTTGTACATCTCTTGCGTTTTCGTCTGGCCGCCGACAATTAAAGACGCCGCCAGACGGGCACCCGCGAGGTTAGAATAGAGATCTTCCGGCGAAAAGGCCGATACTCCCTCAGAAAATCCGCGAACAGACTCGAAACCGTACCATTGGGCGATTTCGTGCCACTCCGCCACCTGGAACGCCAGATGCGCCGACAGCCAGGCGGCCAGCGTGTAACGCTCGCGTGCATCGACCGGAGGGGTAAAAGCAGTAAAAACCAGACGCCGTTCGGCCAGCTCCTCGCCCAGATTCAGCGTAAAAGCCTGCCCCAGCTTTGGTAGTAGTTGGCTGAAGATATACACTGTCATATCAGCGGTATCCCGCACATGTGCGGTGTCGATGAATCCGCCACGCAAGGTATACACAATACCGTTATTCTCACCGCTAAGGCCAATCAGGTTTGCCACGCCCGAGTACAGATGGTCGTTGTACTGATGATGCCCCAGCGAGTCCACCGTCACGATGTTATTTAACTGATAGAACGGAACCGGCAGTCCCAGCAGCTCGGCATGCAGGTCGTAACCAAAAGCGCAACACGGACGCAACCCCTTTGGCAGTGGCTGCGGCGGCATCGTCGGCCAGGCTTCACTGGCAACTGGCATTGGGAGAGAGGACAGATAGAGCGTCAGTGGTAAGGCGGCGCGGGCGCTCCCCGCCAGAAACAGCAGCGCCAGAAAGATAACCCGAACGACGGACCTCAAAATGCTTCTCCTACCTGAAAATAAAAACCGCTGCTAGCTTTGCCCACGCCGTAATCCAGCCGCACGTTGACGCGCGGCTTGAACTCAAAGCGATAGCCCACGCCCGCAGAAGGCAGCCATCGCCCGTCATCCAGATGGTGCAAAGACGATCCCATGGTGCCCGCGCCCACCCAACCGACAACGCCATGCCGCCAGCTCAGCTTATGGCGATATTCCAGCTGACCGCTGATAGCATTTTTATCGCGATAGCGTCCTTCATAATAGCCGCGCATACGATGGTTACTGCCCAGCAGCGGCAGCATATTCCACGGCACATCACCCTGAGTAAAGGCGCCGTCCGTTTCCCAGGCCAGCACATCTTTATCATTGACGGCATGGTAACGACTATAGTGCAGTTGGTATTCATCAAACCGCGTATCGCTACCGACGTCCGGTGCGAAGTGGGTATAGCGAAGGGTGGCATACTGCCCTTTGCGTGGGTTAGGTATAAAATCACGATCATCCCAGCTAATCTCAACGCTACCGCCGTTACTCAGTGAAGAACAGCCCTGCGCTGTACTTTGAATTTTGGGCGGATCGGTCTCATCAATTTGCGCGGCGTGCTGTATATCCAGCGTCCAGCCAACGCCAAGATAGATATTGTTGACCAGCCGACGATACAGCATGGGTTGCAGATCCAGCACCTGCGCAGTATAGGCCTGCTTATGGCTGTCTTTATCACCGGCGGCAAAACCCTGTCCCCAATAGTAAGTGGGCGTGTCGCTCAATGCGCCAGTGAGGAAGAAACGCCAGCGATCTTGCGCGAAAAAAGCGTAATTTTGCAGGCTTACGCCAAAAGCGCCTGTGGAGCTGAAATAGCCGCTCAGCGACAGCGTGGATACCTGGCTAACCTTATCGGCAGGATCGGGGCGATACATACCGACGATGGCGGTGCCGATGCCCAGCCCCAGTTCAGGGGTATAAAATGGCCCGGGCATTACTCCCCAGTTGACGCCTTTGGCGGCATCGTAAGTATCGCTATCCCCCATTTGTTGTAGCCAGCCGTCCACCTGACTGCGGCTGGGCAGCGCCGCCTGCGCCACGCCGGACAGCACACCGGCGACGCAAAGCAACAGTCGGCAATGGCAGCGGTTCAAAAGCGGTACTCACCGGCCACAAAGAAGCTATTGCGCTCGGCAAAGCCAAACTCTGTGGTAACGTTGAAATGGCGGGTTATTTCATACTGTGCGCCCAGCAGCATGTTCCACGGTGATTGTAGATGCTGTTTGACGTCAAAGCGGCCGTTATTGTTATAGTTAGCCATACTCACCAGCCTTTGTAGCGTCGCTGACGGCATGGTCAGGTCGTCGAGGCTGCCTTTAAACTCCTGCTGCACATCCTGATACATGCTGCCGACCCAGACGTTTAGCTTGCCCGACGGCAGATGCATCTTATCTATACCCGGGGTGGTAAAACGGTAACCAACACGAGGTGAGACGGTAAAGGCGTCGATGCTGCCATCAAGAATATCGAACTGTGTCTGGGTGTAGTTAGCATCAACAGCGGTAAACCAGTTACCTACGCCGCCGACCAGCGTGGTGCCGATGCCATAGGTAGTGCCTTTAAAGTCGAGTTTAAACTTGAGGTTTTGCAGATCGGCGGGATGAAAAACGTGGCCATTTTTCGTCATCAACCCAACACCAATTTGCGAAACGGAATGACCATCGGTATAGCCCACCAGGCCGTACACATTCATAAATGGCAGCAGCCAGGCATCCAGCTTGACCGTTTCGGTCTTGCTCTTTTCACGGGTATGACCGACGTTAATTTTAAATGCGTTATCTAATGGAATTCCCCCGTTGGGACCTAAAGCCAGGCCATTAAAGTTGATGCTATCAACGTTAATATTCTGCCCAATATTCATGTAGTTAATATTGAGGCCAAATGGCTCGGGAAGCTCATAGCCACGCTTTCGGGCTTCATCACCCAGAAAAGGCAACACTGATGTACTGGCAGGCTTTGCCACCGGCGTTGTCGCGACTGGCGGTGTGGCAGCAGATGGGACGTCATCCTGATAGCTATAAACAAGCGACAGGTTCGCCGGGGGGCTGGTAGCCGCCCAGGTAGAAAAAGCCATAGCGGGCAGCGCCAACAGCAAAAGGGAGCGTTTTTTCATAATGATGAAGCGTTTATTCTGGCGAGAAGCGCCGCCGGATCGAAAGGAGGAGGGAGAATATAGTAATCGTCGCCTGGTGGGCGGGATTTCTGTGCGAATTAATCTTTTGAAATAAAAAACTATTTTCTACAACGTCTTTGTTGCAACACATTAGCTTCATGGGTGGAACTATCGGCCCGACGGCGATCGGGCCGGAGTGAATCAGGACAGAACATGTTGTTCAATCGCCCAGGCAACACCATCTTCAAGGTTCGATTTAGTCACAAAGTTAGCCACCTCTTTGACCGACGGAATGGCGTTGTCCATTGCCACGCCCATACCGGCGTATTCGATCATCGCAATGTCGTTTTCCTGATCGCCAATCGCCATCACCTCCTCTGGCTTAATACCCAGCGCCTCGGCCAGTGATTTTACGCCAGTGCCTTTATTAACCCGTTTATCGAGGATTTCAAGGAAGTACGGCGCACTTTTCAGCACGGTGTACTTTTCCTTCACCTCTGCCGGTATACGCGCAATCGCCCGGTCGAGAACGGCAGGCTCATCGATCATCATAACTTTCAGGAACTGGGTGTTCGGGTCCATCTTCTCCGCTTCACAAAATACCAACGGAATGGTCGCCACATACGACTCATGCACCGTGTAGTAGCTGATATCGCGGTTAGCGGTATAAAGCGTATTTCGGTCTAATGCGTGGAAGTGAGAACCCACCTCACGGGACAGTTTTTCCAGGTAACGGTAGTCATCATAGCTGAGCGCCGTTTGCGCAACCGTACTGCCGTCCCCTGCTTTCTGCACCAGCGCCCCGTTATAGGTGATGCAATAATCACCGGGCTGTTCCATGTGAAGTTCTTTCAGGTAACTGTGCACACCCGCATACGGACGGCCTGTGGTCAGCACCACGTTTACCCCTTTTTCACGCGCAGCGGCAATCGCGTTTTTAACCGCCGGAGAAATGGTGTGATCGGGCAGCAGAAGGGTGCCATCCATGTCGATAGCAATAAGTTTGATAGCCATGAAATCCCCGCATTAAATGAGTCCTGACTCATGCTAACGCGATTCCGCTCAAAAAACAGTAAAGAATCCGAGAGAAAGGGGGATAAGATTCACAAACGGGATTCCCCTTTTCAGGCCGTATTCTCCCTCCTGATGTATTAGATAACCTCATTAATCAAACAGAAAATACCGTTTTTCTAAAAGAATGTGTATTGCTACTTTGGACATCATCACTTAGAGCCTAATGGGATTGGTTCTTAATCAGTAAAAATCAACAAAAACTTATATTTTAAAATAACCTTATCCGATGAGAAGGAGATCGCTAATGTCGATGGCCCTTACCGCCCCCCCAACCAGGAAAAGATTTTTAATCGTTGCCTGTCTGTTTATTGGAATATTTATTGCTTATCTCGATCGCGTTAATGTTTCGGTATTAGCCGCGAATGAACCCTTCTTAGCCTATATGGGTATTGAAGGTATGCCATTGCAAATCGGCATGATGATGACCGTCTTTCTGGCCGCTTATGGTATCGCTAACGTTGTATTATCACCGCTTGGCGATTATCTCGGCCCCAGAAAAGCAATGATGCTTTGTATTCTGATCTGGACTATCGCTTTAATGATTGGCGGCGTAGCAACATCATTCGCTCTAATTATTATTTGCCGTATATTACTGGGCGTTGGGGAGGGTTTTTATTATCCGCTGCAAAGCGTATTTATTAAAAACTGGTTCCCGAAGCAGGAGCGCGGCAGAGCAAACGCGGCGTGGATCGTCGGCCAGTCGGTGGCACCCGCCATTGCGATGCCTTTTTTCACCTGGTGGATAGGCACCTACGGCTGGCGTTCCAACTTTTTCTTATGCGCCGCTCTCGGGTTAATCCCTCTTTGGCTACTTTGGCGATATGTTGCTGATAAACCAGAACAACATAAAAGTATCAGCGAGCAGGAACTGGCTTATATCAAAGCCGGGCAGGAAACGGAAAGCGCAGGCAGCAGCGAAAGTTTTATGTTGCGGGTAAAACCGGTGATTACCAACTACAGCTATTGGTTGCTGGTGCTGTGGTATCTGTGTCTGCAATGCCTGTACTGGGGGATGATTACCTGGCTGCCGACCTATCTAAAATCAGCCAGAGGGTTCAGTTGGGCGGAAATGGGTTGGCTGGCGTCGCTTCCCTTTGTCCTGTCGATATTTGCCAAAGCAGCCGCAGGCGTCTTCGTCGATAAAATAGGACGCAGCGCCCCCATATTAATGGTATTAATGTTTTTCGCTGGCGTCAGTATCTATTTCGGTACCATAACCGAACATAAATATATGTCAGCGGTACTCCTCTCCTTTGCTGTTGCTTTCTGTACGATGGGTACGCCCGTTGCCTGGACGTTATTACAGGGAATGATACCAGGAAAATCCATATCCGCCGCCAGCGGCGTAATGAACGGCGTCGCCAACGGACTCTCTTCATTATCTCCTGTATTTATCGGCTTATTTATTTCTATCACTGGAACTTATACCGGCGGCTTACTATGCCTGGTTTTTATCAGCGCTATCGCCGTGGTATCGGCATTAATCTTAACGATTAAAAAATATTAATTACGAGGAGTAAATTATGAAAATTACCAGCGTTGATATTATTGATGTGGCGAACGATTTTGCGTCCGCCACCAGCAAATGGCGTCCGGTGGTGGTAAAAATTAATACCGATGAGGGCATTTCCGGTTTTGGCGAAGTCGGGCTGGCTTACGGCGTCGGCGCTTCTGCGGGCATCGGAATGGCGAAAGACCTGTCGGCCATTATCATCGGCATGGACCCGATGAATAACGAAGCTATCTGGGAAAAAATGCTCAAAAAAACCTTCTGGGGGCAGGGCGGCGGCGGCATTTTTTCCGCGGCGATGAGCGGTATCGATATCGCGCTGTGGGATATCAAAGGCAAAGCGTGGGGCGTACCGCTGTATAAAATGCTTGGCGGCAAAAGCCGCGAGAAAATAAGAACCTACGCCAGTCAGCTACAGTTTGGTTGGGGGGACGGCAGCGATAAAGATATGCTGACCGAGCCGGAGCAGTATGCACAGGCGGCGCTGACCGCCGTCAGCGAAGGCTATGACGCAATAAAAGTGGATACCGTCGCAATGGATCGCCACGGCAACTGGAACCAGCAAAACCTCAACGGGCCTCTCACCGATAAAATCCTGCGTCTGGGCTACGACCGTATGGCCGCCATTCGCGATGCAGTCGGCCCGGACGTGGATATCATCGCCGAAATGCATGCCTTTACCGACACCACCTCGGCGATTCAGTTTGGCCGCATGATCGAAGAACTGGGCATCTTCTACTACGAAGAGCCGGTTATGCCGTTAAATCCCGCACAGATGAAGCAGGTTGCCGATAAGGTCAATATTCCACTGGCGGCTGGCGAACGTATTTACTGGCGCTGGGGATACCGTCCTTTCCTGGAAAACGGCAGCCTGAGCGTTATTCAGCCCGATATCTGCACCTGCGGCGGCATCACCGAAGTGAAGAAAATCTGCGATATGGCGCACGTTTACGACAAAACGGTGCAAATCCACGTTTGCGGCGGGCCAATTTCCACAGCAGTGGCGCTGCATATGGAAACCGTGATCCCTAACTTCGTCATCCACGAACTGCACCGGTATGCGCTGCTGGAGCCGAATACACAGACCTGTAAATACAACTACCTGCCGAAGAACGGCATGTACGAAGTCCCGGAGCTTCCCGGCATCGGCCAGGAACTGACCGAAGAAACCATGAAAAAATCACCAACCATTACCGTAAAATAAGCCAACTGTCTGCCTGCGCCGCAGGCAGACACCCTGTATTTGCGAGTCGTATCAACGTGACCTTATCCAGCCTGAGATAAAATCCTCTCAGTAAAGGGGTAACACAGGTGGCAAATGAATTTAACTATCCGGCAATTTCGCGCGTTTCTGGCCGTCGCGGATTTGCGTAGTTTTACCGCCGCCAGCAAATATCTGTGCATCACGCAGGGAGCTGTTAGCGGTTTAATCAACGAAATGGAAAGCCAGATGGAGGTTTCCCTTTTCGACCGCACTTCGCGCGTGGTGAAGCTATCGCCCGACGGCGAAAAGTTTTTACCCGCCGCCATGCGGGTTGTTGAAGAGTTTCAACGGGCCGAAAATTATGCCCGCGACCTGAAAGAGATCAAAAAATCCTTGGTGCGGGTTGTTGGCGCGCCGCTGATCGCCTGTGCTTTTCTGCCGCAAATCATCCATGCCTTTAAGCGGCAGCATCCGCATACCCACGTACAGCTTATTGATAATCCCATGTCGCAATTACAAAAAAGCATTATGTTGGGAGAAGCCGATTTTGGTATCGGCCCGGAGCGGCCGCTGGAACCGGAAATCGACAAACAAACGCTGTTCACAACGGAAATCGCCCTGTACTGCCATCCGGACTATCGGCTGCATAAAAAAACGGTTCGCTGGGAAGAGATTCAAAGCGAAGAGCTGATCGCCGTTGGCAACGAATCCATTCCGATGATCTCCGCAACCGCTGGCGTGCGCATTAAGCCCAAAATGACGGTGGAACATATGGCGACCGCCATGTCGCTGGCGGCGCAGTGTGAAGGCGTGGTGATCGCCGGAACCTTTTCCCGCCATTACGCCAAAAGCTACCAATTAGCGACCTGTTCGCTCACGCCTCCGCTGCGGCGCAATATGAACCTTTATTTCCATGCGTGGCGCGCACAAACGCCCGCCACTCAGCGCTTTAGAGATTTTTTATTCAGCTATGTCGATGAACATCATGATGCCCCGGCCAACCAGCGGTAGGCCGGGGATTAAGGCAGGTTAAATATCGATATTCGCTGCTTTCAGGGCGTTCTCTTCGATAAAGGCACGACGCGGCTCAACGGCATCACCCATCAGCGTGGTGAACAGCTGGTCGGCAGCAATCGCATCTTTAACGGTCACGCGCAGCATACGGCGGCTTTCCGGGTCCATGGTGGTTTCCCACAGCTGATCCGGGTTCATTTCACCCAGACCTTTATAACGCTGGATAGCCAGACCGCGACGTGATTCTTTCACCAGCCACTCCAGCGCCTGCTCGAAGCTGGTTACCGGCTGGCGACGCTCGCCGCGTTCGATAAACGCGTCCTCTTCAATCAGACCGCGCAGCTTCTCGCCCAGCGTGCAGATACGACGATATTCCGCGCCGGTCACAAACTCGTGATCCAACGGATAATCGGTATCCACGCCATGCGTACGCACGCGAACGATCGGCTCGAACAGATTCTGTTCCGTATTAGTATGAACATCGAACTTCCACTGACTGCCGTGCTGCTCTTTCTCGTTCAGCTCGGTAATCAGCGCATTCACCCAGCGCGTTACAGTCTGCTCATCAGAAAGATCGGCTTCGGTCAGAGTTGGCTGATACACCAGCTCTTTGAGCAGCGCTTTCGGGAAGCGACGCTCCATACGACCAATCATTTTCTGCGTGGCGTTATATTCAGAGACCAGTTTTTCTAACGCTTCGCCGGATAGCGCTGGCGCATGAGCGTTCGCGTGCAGAGTCGCACCGTCAAGCGCGATGGAAATCTGGTACTGATCCATCGCTTCGTCGTCTTTGATGTACTGTTCCTGCTTGCCTTTCTTGACTTTGTACAGCGGCGGCTGGGCAATGTAGACGTGGCCGCGTTCAACGATTTCCGGCATCTGACGATAGAAGAAGGTCAACAGCAGCGTACGGATGTGCGAGCCGTCGACGTCCGCATCGGTCATGATGATGATGCTGTGATAGCGCAGCTTGTCCGGGTTGTACTCGTCGCGACCGATACCGCAGCCCAGCGCGGTAATCAGCGTCGCCACTTCCTGAGAGGATAGCATCTTGTCGAAGCGCGCTTTCTCGACGTTGAGGATTTTACCTTTCAGCGGCAGAATCGCCTGGTTCTTGCGGTTACGCCCCTGCTTCGCAGAGCCGCCCGCGGAGTCCCCTTCCACCAGGTACAGTTCGGACAGCGCCGGGTCGCGTTCCTGACAGTCCGCCAGTTTGCCCGGCAGACCGGCTAAATCCAGCGCGCCTTTACGACGGGTCATTTCACGGGCGCGACGCGCCGCTTCACGCGCACGCGCGGCGTCGATAATTTTGCCGACGACGATTTTCGCGTCAGATGGGTTTTCCAGCAGGTATTCGCTCAGCAGTTCGTTCATCTGCTGTTCTACCGCCGATTTCACCTCGGAAGAGACCAGCTTATCTTTGGTCTGCGAGGAGAATTTCGGGTCCGGCACTTTTACGGAAACCACCGCAATCAGGCCTTCACGGGCATCATCACCGGTGGCGCTGACTTTGGCTTTTTTGCTGTAGCCTTCTTTGTCCATGTAGGCGTTCAGCGTGCGGGTCATCGCCGCACGGAAGCCTGCCAGGTGGGTACCGCCGTCGCGCTGCGGAATGTTGTTGGTAAAGCAGTAGATGTTTTCCTGGAAACCGTCGTTCCACTGCAGCGCTACTTCCACGCCGATACCGTCTTTTTCGGTGGAGAAGTAGAAGATATTCGGGTGAATCGGCGTTTTATTCTTGTTGAGATATTCAACAAACGCTTTGATGCCGCCTTCGTAGTGGAAATGATCTTCTTTGCCATCGCGCTTGTCGCGCAGGCGGATGGAAACGCCAGAGTTCAGGAATGACAGTTCACGCAGGCGTTTCGCCAGGATCTCATATTCAAATTCAGTGACGTTGGTGAAGGTTTCGTGGCTCGGCCAGAAACGTACCATCGTGCCGGTTTTATCGGTATCGCCAGTGACGGCCAGGGGTGCCTGCGGCACGCCGTGCTCGTAGATCTGACGGTGAATTTTGCCATCTCGCTGGATAACCAGTTCCAGTTTTTGCGACAGAGCGTTGACTACCGAGACGCCCACGCCGTGCAGACCGCCGGAGACTTTATAGGAGTTATCGTCAAATTTACCGCCCGCGTGCAGAACGGTCATGATCACTTCCGCCGCCGAGACGCCTTCTTCCGGGTGAATACCGGTCGGAATGCCACGGCCATCATCCGTTACGGACACGGAGTTATCGGCGTGAATAGTTACGACGATATCTTTACAGTGACCTGCGAGCGCTTCGTCGATAGCGTTATCTACCACCTCGAATACCATGTGGTGCAGACCGGTGCCGTCATCCGTGTCGCCGATATACATACCCGGGCGCTTACGCACCGCATCCAGCCCTTTCAGGACTTTGATACTGGAGGAGTCATAAGAATTCGACATCAACGTTTCTCGCTCATTTAATCTTGGGTTAATCCGTTATTTTACCCTTTTCCACGGTAAACATCTTCGAATTTTCATCCGACATGTCTATAACGTGTTCAGCGCTAATTGCGCTGACAAAGACCTGCGATTGCGTGGCTTTTAAGCGGCTGGCCAGCAGCCCGCGACGCGCATCGTCAAGTTCAGAGGCAAAATCATCTATCAGGTACAGGCAGCGCCGCCCGCTTTCGCGGGTGAGGAACTCGCCCTGCGCCAGACGTAAGGCGCACATCAATAACTTTAGCTGCCCGCGCGACAGGGTATCTTCCACCGGCGCGCCGTCAGCGCGAATGCGAAAGTCCGCTTTATGCGGCCCGTGCGCGGTGTAGGTCAACATACGGTCACGCTCAAAGCTTCGCTCCAGCACGTCCGCATAGTCTGTCTCTTTCTCCCAGCCGCGCTGGAAAGAGAACGTCAGGGAAAATTCAGGTAAAAACTGCTGACAGGTATCCGCCATGTCCTGTGCGATAGCGCTACTGTACTCCGCCCGCCAGGTACTAATTTGTTCCGCCAGCGGAATCAGCTCTTTATCCCACGGGCGCAATTGCTCATAACGACTCACCTGGCGCAGCGCGGCATTACGCTGTTTCAGCAATCGTTTCAGGTTGCTCCAGGCGGTGAAGAATCCGGCTTCGTTGTGAAAGCATCCCCAGTCAAGGAACGCTCTTCTGTATTTGGGGCCGCCGTTGAGTAAAGTAAACCCCTCCGGCGTAATCAACTGCATCGGCATTAAATGCGCCAGCTCCGCGATCTTGTGACCGTCAGTACCATCGATACGGACTTTGCTGTCGCCCTGCTTATCTTTGGTTAAACCAATCGACATCTCACGCTCTTCGCCCTGCAGGCGCCCGTGGAGAACAAACGCTTCCTGCTCATGACGAATCACGCGGCCAGGCTGCAAACTGCGAAAAGCCCGACCGTGGCCAAGCGTATAGATAGCTTCCAACACGCTGGTTTTGCCGCTGCCGTTGGCGCCAACCAGGAAGTTAAAGCCGGGGGATAAAGCGAGATCCGCATTTTCTATGTTGCGGAAGTCTTTGATTAAAAGGCGCGTCAGTGACATATATTAGTACATTCGTCCAGGGGCGTGTGTGTCGCAGCCAGTTCGTCTACCGCCAGCGCGCAGAAAGCGGAGCGTACACGAAGTACGTGAGCATTTCGAGCACTGCCGGGAGGCGAAATGGCAAGTAAACCAGCCCCTTTTCAGATTCTACAGCCTCATTGGCATAACAACGTAGGCAGCACTCTGTGACGCCGCATCCTCAATCTGTACGCTGGATACGGAATCCGTCAGCATAATGCGCACGGTTTCGCACTTCAGCGCATTGAGCACGTCCAGCACGTAACTGACGTTAAAGCCGATTTCCATCTCCGTCCCGCCGTAGCTCACGTCCAGAATCTCTTCCGCTTCTTCCTGCTCCGGGTTATTGGCGGTGATTTTGAGCTGATTCTCACTGACGTACAGACGCACGCCGCGGAAT
Source organism: Salmonella sp. NW722 (assembly GCF_051702785.1). Taxonomy (NCBI): domain Bacteria; kingdom Pseudomonadati; phylum Pseudomonadota; class Gammaproteobacteria; order Enterobacterales; family Enterobacteriaceae; genus Salmonella; species Salmonella sp. NW722. The sequence goes on along the minus strand of NZ_JAMMIN010000013.1, from coordinate 35,774 downwards.
TTCTCATTCGAGAGGATTGCCGCGCGGGCAAACGCCTGCTTGAGGATATCGCAGCCCGCTTCCAGATGTTTATCCGGATTCTTCGGCAGAACGCGACGGTAATCCGGGAAGCGACCATCCACCAGCTTCGAGGTAAAGATAAAATCGCCGACGTGCGCGCGGATATTATTACTGCCAATCTGCACGCGCAGCGGGTTTTCACCGCCGTCGAGCATACGCATCAGTTCAATGACGCCTTTACGCGGCACAATCACCGAGTGGCTGGGTAAAGACGCTTCCAGCGGCATTGAACACACCGCCAGACGGTGGCCGTCGGTCGCAACAGTGCGCAGTTCGCTGCCTTCCGTTTCAAACAGCATACCGTTTAAGTAGTAGCGCACATCCTGATGGGCCATCGAAAACTGGGTCGCTTCAATCAGGCGCTTCATCGTGGCCTGCGGCAGCGTAAATTCAACTTCGCTTTGCCAGTCGTCAAGATTCGGGAAATCGGCGGCAGGCAGCGTAGACAGCGAGAAGCGGCTACGGCCAGAACGCACCAACATCCGATCGCCTTCCAACTGAACGGCAATCTCCGCGCCCTCCGGCAGGCCGCGGCAGATATCAAAGAATTTCCGCGCCGGCACGGTAGTAGCACCCGGCTCATGCGGCTGAGAAAGCGTAACGCGCGCGACCATCTCCATTTCAAGATCGGTGCCGGTCAGAGAAAGCGTACCGTCCGCTACCTGGAGGAGCAGGTTACCGAGAATCGGCAGCGTAGGACGACCGCCCAGCGGGCCGCTGACCTGCTGAAGCGGTTTTAATAAATGTTCACGTTCAACGGTAAATTTCATAGGATCACGACGACAATGTTCTGATTAAATTCGAAAAATCTTCTTTGATATCGTGGCTTTCTTCACGCAGTTGCTCAATTTTACGACAGGCATGAAGTACGGTAGTGTGGTCGCGCCCGCCAAACGCATCGCCGATTTCCGGCAGACTGTGGTTGGTGAGCTCTTTTGCCAGCGCCATAGCCATCTGGCGCGGACGTGCTACCGAGCGAGATCGACGCTTAGAAAGCAGATCCGCAATTTTGATTTTGTAATACTCGGCCACCGTCTTCTGAATATTGTCGATGGTGACCAGTTTTTCCTGCAACGCCAGTAAATCGCGCAGCGCTTCGCGCACAAAGTCGATAGTAATCGCCCGGCCGGTAAAGTTGGCATTGGCGATCACCCGGTTCAGCGCGCCTTCCAGTTCACGTACGTTAGAGCGTAGACGCTTGGCGATAAAGAACGCTACTTCGCCTGGCAGACGAATATCATTTTCGTCCGCTTTTTTCATCAGGATCGCCACGCGGGTTTCCAGTTCTGGCGGTTCGATCGCCACTGTTAGCCCCCAGCCAAAGCGGGACTTGAGACGATCCTCAACGCCGTTGATCTCTTTCGGATAGCGATCCGACGTCAAAATGATCTGCTGATTGCCTTCCAGCAGAGCGTTAAAGGTATGGAAAAACTCTTCCTGGGATCGTTCTTTATTGGCGAAGAATTGAATATCGTCGATCAGCAATGCGTCAACGGAGCGGTAGTAGCGTTTAAACTCTTCGATGGCGTTATTTTGCAGGGCTTTTACCATGTCCTGCACAAAGCGCTCGGAGTGCATATACACGACTTTCGCGTTGGGTTTGCGCGCCATAATGCCGTTACCCACCGCGTGCAGCAGGTGAGTTTTACCCAGACCGGTGCCGCCATAGAGGAATAACGGGTTATAAGCGCCGCCAGGATTATCCGCCACCTGACGTGCCGCCGCGCGCGCCAGTTGGTTGGATTTACCTTCGACGAAGTTATCAAATGTATGTTTAACATTGACGTTGGAGCGGTAGGTCGGCTCCGCCGGCGCTGGTACGTTATCCCAGCCCGAACGGGCCGCAGGCGCTACGCGCTGCGGCTGCGCCGTCGTTGTCTGCGCAGGCGCGACAACGTTATGCACAGGCGTTTTTAGCGTTTGCGTAACGGGCTTTGTTCCCACTTCAAAACGCAGTTGTGGGGCATCCGCGCCACAGAATGTGTTGAGTAATCCATTGATATTGTTGAGGTACTTATCTCTTACCCAATCGAGCACAAAACGGTTTGGCGCATACAAAGCCAGCGTGTTATCGCTCAGTTCCGCCTGCAACGGGCGTATCCACATACTGAATTCTGTGGCTGGTAACTCATCCTGCAATCGGGCAAGACACTGCTGCCAAAGCGAAAGTGACACGGCGGACTCCACTCGAACAAAAGTCGATAAATGACAAAGGCTGATACATTAATGATTGTTGGCGCACGTCGATAAGACCCTGCATGAAGGGTGACGCACGAACCGCTGTCTGCGGTTTTCACGGATCTTTCAAACGATCGCGACTTCACGCAGTCTGAAAGATTTCGTGTTCATGCCTGACCAGGATCGTTTGAAACGATCAGGACCGCGGATCATAGCCTAAACTGAGCAAGAGATCTTCTGTTTCTCACAGATTCTTCCCGATTTATCCACAGGACTTTCCAGGAAAGGATAAGTGTAATCGATCCTGGGGAACTCCTGTACGCTTTCGCGCGCATATTGAAAAAATTAATAGGTAAAGGTGAGCAGACGCCTAAAAGATCGCATAAAGATCCAGGGCGATCCTTGCGCTTTACCTGGCAGTCCGTATAATTCTCCACCCGTCGCGCAATGCCCGTCATATGGCGTCAACGCTGCTTATTTTCCGCACAAAAAGGCGTGGAAAATCGCGGGAAAATAAGGAAAGAGAATTGACTCCGGAGTGTACAATTATTACAATCCGGCCTCTTTAATCACCCACACTGTGGCGTAAGTCGTTCAAAGTTTGTTCGGGTATACGCAAAAGTCAGTGAATTTATTCAAGTTTAGGTAGAAATCGCCATGAAACGCACTTTTCAACCGTCTGTACTGAAGCGCAACCGTTCTCACGGCTTCCGTGCTCGTATGGCTACTAAAAATGGTCGTCAGGTTCTGGCACGTCGTCGTGCTAAAGGCCGCGCTCGTCTGACCGTTTCCAAGTAATAAAGCTAACCCCTGAGTGGTTAAGCTCGCATTTCCCAGGGAGTTACGTTTGTTAACTCCCGCTCATTTCACATTCGTCTTCCAGCAACCTCAACGGGCTGGCACGCCGCAAATCACCATCCTCGGCCGCCTGAATTCGCTGGGGCATCCCCGTATCGGTCTTACCGTCGCCAAGAAAAATGTTCGACGTGCGCATGAACGCAACCGGATTAAACGTCTGACGCGTGAAAGCTTCCGTCTGCGCCAGCATGAACTTCCTGCAATGGATTTCGTGGTGGTGGCGAAAAAAGGGGTTGCCGACCTCGATAACCGTGCTCTCTCGGAAGCGTTGGAAAAATTATGGCGCCGCCACTGTCGCCTGGCTCGCGGGTCCTGATAGCCCTTATTCGGGTCTATCAACGCCTGATCAGTCCGCTGCTTGGGCCGCATTGTCGTTTCACGCCAACGTGCTCAAGCTACGGAATTGAGGCATTGCGCAGGTTTGGAGTGATAAAAGGCAGTTGGTTGACGGTGAAACGCGTATTAAAATGCCACCCTTTACACCCTGGTGGTGACGATCCCGTCCCGCCCGGACCATTTGATACCAGAGAACACTAACGATGGATTCGCAACGCAATCTTTTAGTCATCGCTTTGCTGTTCGTGTCTTTCATGATCTGGCAAGCCTGGGAGCAGGATAAAAATCCGCAACCTCAGACTCAACAGACCACGCAGACAACGACCACCGCAGCGGGTAGCGCCGCCGACCAGGGCGTACCAGCCAGTGGCCAGGGGAAAATGATTACGGTGAAAACCGATGTGCTTGATTTGACTATCAACACCCGTGGTGGTGATGTCGAGCAGGCCTTGCTCCCGGCTTACCCGAAAGAACTGGGTTCCAACGAACCGTTCCAGCTGCTGGAAACCACCCCGCAGTTTATCTATCAGGCGCAAAGCGGCCTGACAGGCCGCGACGGCCCGGATAACCCGGCGAACGGCCCGCGTCCGCTGTACAACGTCGAGAAAGAGGCGTTTGTACTGGCCGACGGTCAGAACGAACTGCAGGTTCCGATGACTTATACTGACGCCGCAGGCAACACGTTTACCAAAACGTTTGTCTTTAAGCGTGGCGATTATGCGGTTAACGTGAACTATAGCGTGCAGAACACCGGCGAAAAACCGCTGGAAGTCTCCACCTTTGGTCAGTTAAAACAATCCGTCAACCTACCTCCTCATCGCGACACCGGCAGCAGCAACTTTGCGCTGCATACGTTCCGCGGCGCAGCGTACTCCACGCCGGATGAGAAGTATGAGAAATACAAATTCGACACTATTGCCGATAACGAAAACCTCAACGTCAGCTCCAAAGGCGGTTGGGTGGCAATGTTGCAACAGTATTTCGCTACCGCATGGATTCCGCGTAACGACGGCACCAACAATTTCTACACCGCCAATCTGGGTAACGGCATTGTCGCTATCGGCTATAAAGCGCAGCCGGTACTGGTACAGCCAGGCCAGACTGGCGCGATGACCAGCACCCTGTGGGTCGGCCCGGAAATTCAGGATAAAATGGCGGCTGTTGCACCGCACCTGGATTTGACCGTGGACTACGGCTGGTTGTGGTTCATCTCTCAGCCACTGTTCAAGTTGCTGAAGTGGATCCACAGCTTTGTGGGCAACTGGGGCTTCTCCATTATCATCATTACCTTTATCGTTCGCGGTATCATGTACCCGCTGACCAAAGCGCAGTACACGTCAATGGCGAAGATGCGTATGCTGCAGCCGAAAATTCAGGCGATGCGCGAACGTCTTGGCGATGATAAACAGCGCCAAAGCCAGGAGATGATGGCCCTGTACAAAGCGGAGAAGGTTAACCCACTGGGCGGCTGCTTCCCGCTGATCATCCAGATGCCTATCTTCCTGGCGTTGTACTACATGCTGATGGGTTCCATTGAACTGCGTCATGCGCCGTTCGCGCTGTGGATTCATGACCTGTCCGCACAGGACCCGTACTACATTCTGCCGATCCTGATGGGCGTAACGATGTTCTTCATTCAGAAGATGTCGCCGACCACCGTGACCGACCCGATGCAGCAGAAGATCATGACCTTTATGCCGGTCATCTTTACGGTGTTCTTCCTGTGGTTCCCGTCAGGTCTGGTGTTGTACTATATCGTCAGCAACCTGGTCACTATCATTCAGCAGCAGCTGATTTACCGTGGTCTGGAGAAGCGTGGCCTGCATAGCCGCGAGAAGAAAAAATCCTGATTCGGTGTAGGCCGGATAAGGCGAAGCCGCCATCCGGCAAGGCGCGCCGGTCAGCCTGATGGCGCTAACGCTTATCAGGCCTACAATCAAAAGGCGGTCATATGACCGCCTTTTTTATTGCAACAAAGTTGAGACTAACCATGAGCCATAACGACACTATCGTCGCCCAGGCAACCCCACCGGGACGCGGTGGCGTGGGTATCCTGCGTATTTCCGGTCTGAAGGCGCGCGACGTTGCGCAAGAGGTGCTGGGCAAGCTGCCGAAGCCGCGCTATGCCGACTACCTGCCGTTTAAAGACGTTGACGGCAGCGCGATGGATCAGGGTATTGCGCTGTGGTTTCCCGGCCCGAACTCCTTCACCGGTGAAGATGTGCTGGAGCTACAAGGGCACGGCGGTCCGGTGATCCTGGACCTGCTGTTAAAACGTATCCTGACGCTTCCAGGCGTGCGCATTGCCCGACCGGGCGAGTTCTCCGAGCGAGCGTTCCTCAACGATAAGCTCGATTTAGCCCAGGCAGAAGCCATTGCCGACCTGATCGATGCCAGTTCCGAACAGGCGGCGCGTTCGGCGCTAAACTCGTTACAGGGGGCATTTTCCGCCCGCGTTAACCACCTTGTGGAAGCACTTACTCACCTGCGAATCTACGTCGAAGCGGCTATCGATTTTCCGGATGAGGAGATCGACTTTCTCTCTGACGGCAAAATCGAAGCGCAGCTCAATGGCGTCATCGCCGATCTTGACGCCGTGCGCACCGAAGCGCGCCAGGGCAGCCTGCTGCGCGAAGGGATGAAGGTAGTGATTGCCGGACGCCCGAATGCCGGGAAATCCAGCCTGCTGAATGCGCTGGCAGGCCGTGAAGCAGCCATTGTCACCGATATCGCCGGTACCACGCGTGACGTGTTGCGCGAGCATATCCACATCGACGGGATGCCGCTGCATATCATCGATACCGCCGGACTGCGCGACGCCAGCGACGAAGTTGAGCGTATCGGCATCGAACGCGCCTGGCAGGAGATTGAACAGGCCGATCGCGTGCTGTTTATGGTGGATGGCACCACGACGGACGCCGTTGACCCTGCCGACATATGGCCGGACTTTATCGCCCGTCTGCCCAAAAATCTACCGATTACCGTGGTACGTAACAAGGCGGATATCACCGGCGAACCGTTGGGTATTAGTGAAGTAAACGGTCACTCACTGGTTCGCCTCTCGGCGCGTACCGGCGAAGGCGTCGACGTGTTGCGTAACCACCTCAAGCAGAGCATGGGGTTTGATACCAATATGGAAGGCGGCTTCCTGGCCCGTCGCCGTCACCTACAGGCGCTGGCGGAAGCCGCTGAACACCTTGAGCAGGGCAAAGCGCAGCTATTAGGCGCATGGGCAGGGGAACTGCTGGCGGAAGAGTTGCGCCTGGCGCAGCAAAGCTTAAGCGAGATTACCGGCGAGTTTACCTCCGACGATCTGCTGGGACGGATTTTCTCCAGCTTCTGTATTGGGAAGTAAATCTCCTAAATTAAATTAAAAACGAAGTAAAACCTTTCAAAACATATCAAAACAACCAATTGTTATTTATGGCAATTTTAGGAAGTTCTCTTATGGTTAGGTTTTACTTCCCTTCTCACGATTTTGCTCCGTTTTGCTAATTATTGATCCACATTTGCTCCCGAGTTAAAATTTTGGAGTAACGGGAGCAAAGCGGAGCAATTATGAAGGTATCAGTAAACAAGCGTAACCCTAACTCGAAGGGGCTCCAGCAACTTAGGCTAGTGTACTATTACGGAGTTGTTGAAGGTGAGGATGGCAAAAAACGAGCAAAGCGCGACTACGAACCTTTAGAACTCTATCTCTACGAGAACCCAAAGACACAAGCAGAGCGTCAGCACAATAAAGAAATGTTGCGTCAGGCTGAGGCTGCGCGGTCAGCAAGGCTCGTTGAATCTCACAGTAATAAGTTCCAACTGGAAGACAGAGTAAAACTTGCTTCGAGCTTTTACGATTACTACGACAAGTTAACTGCCAGTAAAGAGTCTGGAAGCTCTTCAAACTATTCTATTTGGATCTCAGCAGGTAAACATCTTCGGAGCTATCACGGAAGAGCAGAGCTCACTTTTGAAGAAATTGATAAAAAATTCCTAGAAGGGTTTAGGAAATACCTTTTAGAGGAACCACTAACGAAATCGCAATCAAAACTTGCGAAAAACACAGCCTCTAGTTACTTCAACAAAGTCAGAGCCGCACTAAATGAAGCGTTCCGGGAAGGCATCATCAGGGATAACCCAGTCCAGCGAGTAAAAAGTGTCAAAGCAGAAAATACCCAGCGAACCTACCTCACTCTGGATGAAGTTCGAGCTATGACAAAAGCGGAATGTCGCTATGACGTACTTAAACGAGCATTTCTTTTTAGTTGCACAACTGGCTTGAGATGGAGCGATATTCAGAAGCTTACTTGGAAAGAAATAGAAGAGTTTCAGGATGGACACTACAGAATTATTTTCAAACAAGCTAAATTACTGAATGCCGGAAACAGCTTAGTCTACCTGGATCTACCAGACTCAGCCGTCAAGCTTATGGGAGAGCGCCAAGATAAAGCGGAGCGAGTATTTAAAGGGTTAAAATATAGCAGTTACACCAACGTTGCTTTGCTACACTGGGCAATGCTAGCAGGCGTTCAAAAACATGTTACTTTCCACGTAGGCAGACATACATTTGCTGTGGCCCAGCTTAACCGTGGGGTTGATATCTATTCTCTCTCTCGCCTTCTTGGACACTCAGAATTGAGAACAACGGAAATTTATGCTGATATCCTTGAAAGTCGCCGGGTAACAGCAATGAGAGGCTTTCCAGATATTTTTGAAGATAAAGTACAAGAATCTGGAACTTGCTGTCCTCACTGCGGAAAGTCCGTATTGAATAAAACACTTTAAGATGCCCTACGGCCGCGAGGAAAACTCGTGATGTAATTTGTAACGTCTTGGTGAAGTTCATGAGCAGACTTCACTCTGTTCTTTTCCAACCATGCTTGAAGGTCTGAGCGCTTAATTAGCACCCGATTACCACCCGGCTTAGTAAACGATAAGCGCTTTTCATGCGTCAGGCGGTAGATGTATGAGCGTTTTGCTCCAACGTATGCCGCCGCCTCATCGACGGTAAGATACTCTTTATCAGATGGTGGTAAGTTTGATTTGCTGCCGTCACTCACCGTATTTTCAACGACCTGAGCCAGTAATTGCTTCATTTCTGCAATTTCGCTTCTCAAGGCATTCAAGGTTTCATTCACGTCTACAGTCATCAGCCTACCCGTTACACACCAGTTATTGATAGACCTAGTTTATGAGAGACAGCTACCAATCCTCGGCTCTGGATCTGCCCTTTTAGGGCGCGAACAAAGTTATTAACGCCTGAACATGGTTCAACTATAGGTATCTTTATAGGATTTTTTTAAAGGCAATACCTATAGGTTTAGGGGGGGGGAAATTATGCGTGCAAAGTGGGGGTGATTATGCGCAGCTCGTCAGTAGTCAGGGGGGTAATTATGCGTAAAAAGGGGGGGGCGATTATGCGTGGATAAAATCCAAAACCAACAGTGTTTTCCACAACTTTGCAAAACAATAACATAAAAAAACCGGCACATTGGCCGGTTATTAAGTCAATTACGGTATGGAATCGGTGGGGGGCTGGACATCATCAGAATTCCGCCAGTCACTTTCTTAACTTTTGCATCCGGATAAACAGTAAGGACTCTCTTTAGAGCAGGAAGGAATACCTTCTTAAAGTTCCTGTCAGCGTCGTCTCCGGTATATTCTTGACCAAACTGCTCGCGCAAATTACGCCAGTACAATACGACAGGCCTACCGCTAATTCGATGTAAACGATCCGAAAGCATGGCATAAATATCCATCGCAAGAGCACTGCTATTAAGCTGATTTAGAGCCCTTAAATCAAGCGGTACAGCATGTTCGCTTAGCGTAGTAAAATACTCGTGTGAAAATGTAATAACACCAGGCCATAAAGCACCTTGATTGTCGCTGTTACCAATCCAAGCCTCAAATTTTTGGATGGGCTTACCATCGTAAGTGAACGCTTTATCAGCGGTACTAAAACCAAGGGTAATACTACAAGCAGATAACGCCAAAAGCTGTTTACGGAAGTTTGTATAGCTCCCATTTTTTCCTCCTGATGACTCCTTGCCCAGTTGTTTGAGGAAAGCACTGGCGCTATTGCCGACATCAATCTCGGGTGATTTTGAACGCAACGCTTGAGTATTCAGATATGCCATTACAAGCCTTGGCATGGGACCATACGGAACAGGCTGTTGGAGAAACTGCTTACCATCCCAAATTTTACCCGCTCGGATGTATAGACCAGCAGCACCACAACGCCTCTCAAACTCAGATCCATTTACTCTTGAACGAGGCAAACCGACTTGGCACATGATTGAGTGCATAAAAGTGAAATCATTGGGCGAGGGTGGATCTGATTTAATCCTTACTGAGGCATCTATTAATTCAGACTCAGCCCGACTCAAGCCTTGTGATTTATCACTATTTTCTACTTCGATATCCGCCTGATACTGAGCAAGTAGTTGGCTAAATGGCTTCATTACTTACCCTGCGGGAATCAAGCCATGCCTCCAACTGATCTAACCTGTATCTTAGTGTTTTATCGCCACTGATTTTATATGGTTTGGGAAATGAAGGGTCGTTTGTGCGGATTCGTTGAAGCGTTGGCACAGAGATTTTAAGTAGGGCAGTCACCTCATACACAGAGATCATCTGCAGGTGACTGTAATCTTTTTCATTTAAAGTTTGCTGCATAAATTTCTCCAGCATCATCATTGATTTACTGGAGAAATTTTGAGGGTGAACCCCCGTAAACATGGCCTCTGGAAGTGCCCTATTTGGGCACCTAGGCGATTTATTCCGACACAAAAACTTTCACATGTGAAAGTTTCTCATTGATAAACATCAACCACCATTGCCATCCAAGTCAGGAAAGATTTCACGCGCTTTGTCGTTTCTAATTTTGTCCACATTAATCCCTTCCAGCCGCTCCATAATACGTTCTGAGGCGTCTTGTCGAGTACCATCAATATTAAAATCACTTCCAGCTCCCGTTAAAGCATCCAAGTTTAACGATGCGGGATCAGGAAGTTTTCCATTTTGCTGAAGTATACCCAACCACTCGTCTAGGTTAACCTTACTCCAATCAATATCCGCTATTCGATCCAATGGAATTCCGCCGCATTGAGGTGTGCGCGCATCACCAAAGTTAAGGCCAAGTTGTGGCCGCACTTGCTCTTGGATGATTCGAGAGAGTGGCGAGTTGAAACAGCAATAGGACTCTCGCTCCTCGACACATGCTCCCAGTACTTTGGACTTGCAGTAAGATCCAACGTATGTGCAGCTATTTAGTGCTCTTTTAGCATTCATGGTGAACTCCTTTTCCTCGCACTTCCAAATCATTTGGATCATGACCATCGACACTACATAGACTGTGTAAACAGTCATAACGGTGCTTAGCATGGCGGCACCTTGTTGGCCGAGGATTTGTTCAGTCATTGATTCAGGAGCCCCAGCAGGTACGCCAGCGGCTCCCGTCGCAGAAGCATTTCCTAGAGCTTCAGAAGTCAGCTTGGTAATTTGCTCCTTTAATGCGCCAATAGTCTCCTGGGCAAACTGTTGAACAGGCTGGAGAAAACTATCAACCGCTCCACTAATATTTTCTATATAACTTGCAAAAGGCTGTGTTATTTCGGTCCAGCCAGACATTACGGGGTCTCTTAATACTTGGTATGCTCCTTTCACGGCACTGCCATCAGAGAGTCCCATAACGGCACCGTCTAGCTTAGGCACGGCCATAATCAAATTGAGATAATCAGCAAACGAAATATTCGTCGGCTTTTCACAACAATCTGAGACACCACCCACAGCAATCTTGCATTCCCCAGCCTCACCGGCAAAAGCTGAACACATCACATTTTCTTCACCAGTGGGGTTATCATCATAATTTTGACCAGTACAACTCATATCCTGAGTCATGAACTGAGCTGCATTCAACAATGCAGATGCACGAGCGAAATCAGTGCTTTGTGACTTTGTTATATCGAGACAATCATCCCCCATACACCTAATGGGTCCACCACATTGATACGTCGTTTCTTTCTCTAAAGTAGGTATTGATATGTCCGTTCCGCAGTCGTAGGTATCTTTAAACACATAACACTTACCCGAGGAACCCTCTGCTCCATCAATACATTCAGAACTAATAAATCCACACTGAGGATTATCCTCATACATCTGGCAACTGTTGAGATTTCCACCAGTATTTACAGGGCAGTGTGTTTCACCTTGAGGATCTGTCCAGCAGTCCATTTGCCCCTTATAAAAGTCATAGTCGGCTTTAACTCGAACCTTTTTGCACAGCTTTGGAATGCCAGGGAAAGGTGACGGTTTCAGTTGGGATTCGCAAACTTTGACCCCGTTGATGACTGTGCAGCCCGTAGCATCAGTCGGGTCATCTATACATGTTATCTCGCCTTCGGCAAAACCATCTACAACCCCTTTGGCTGAATCCATGCAGCTCTGTGGAGCCCACTCATCCTTGGTAATGGCTTTCGATGGGTCATAGCGGAGTTTTATGCGGCCAAAACCCTCACCTTCACCAGTTACTGAAACACGGATCTTGAATGTAACAACATCACCATCTTTCACGTTCTTAAAATAGGGAGTGACATCAACATTAGGGTTTCGCTCCCAACTCGTGGAGAGCTCACATCTACCGGCTGTTTCTGGAGGGAAGTTGCCATCTGGGCCAGACCACACTTTAGTTTCTTGGCCGGACTTACCGACCCACACTTGCATGTAATCATCCCACTTAACATATTCAAGTGTTGCGGAAACGATAGCATCCGGGTTACTAACCTGGACTCTTGTGTACTCTTCATAGATTTTACAGTTACCAGCCCAGTAATCGTCCCCAACCTTACCAATCCAGAGCTCCGTGCATCCGTCACCACAGGACTTGAGGTTGTATGGGCCATCATAGTGCTTCACCACAGAGGCATCGTAGTCATGGACAACCTCACAGTCCGCGCTTTGATCTACAACACGCTGACACCGTTCATACTCTGGAATGTGGGTGTTGATAGTATTCTGATTAATGGTTGTTTCGGCAGAACAATCCCCAAAGCCACCTGCGATGAGGTCCATATCCTCATAGGTCTTTTTGCTTAGATTCAATACCGGGTCATTACTGAAATCAGGGCGTGAGCGATTGGCCGCATCCATGAGAACTTGATATGCAGAACCTGATATTGAGGGATTGGAGCTGTTGGCGTCTTGGAATAAATTGGCTTTTGCCTCATTACCAAACTGATCCATAGCATCAGCATCACTAAATATCTGTTCTAGCTCCTCTGGAGATGCTGCATCAGGGAAATACTCTGCGGTATTTTGACCAGGTTGAACTCCAGGAAACAGTTCATTTATGTTTATGGATGTTGATTGACCATTACCGACTGGTAGAGAAATTTTACCATCTTGAACCTGAGCAGAGTTTTGCTTAACTCCGTTCGCAATAGATAAACCAAATTGTTTGGCATCACGACCAACAGCTCCGATGTTAGGTTCCTGATTACCCGCATAAGAATGTATCGGAAGAACTGAGATGGTTAAACATAGGAGCGAGGCAACAAACCTCGTCATGATGGGCGGCATAGTGGACATAGCATTTCTCCAGCTTTTTAGTTTGGATAATGCTATGTCGCTCTCTCATAAAAATTAGCATCGCTATTTGCCCTTTTGCGGCATACGCGGATGTATTCAGGCAGCTTTTGAGACCCGGCAGAATGGGCATTCAACACATGTTCGCTGATTAATTGACGTAAAAAAAGTGCATTGGCATTGCTCGCAATGCTCTATCATTGCTTCTCCATTGCGCATTTCAGAGGCAAGACACCAGGCATCTGTAATGTCGAAGGGCTCCCATTTTCCTCCTTTCATACCTGGTACTTCTTTACGGATAGCGTGATACATCCTAAACGCTTTATTCAGAGCGCTAATATCTACAGAACGCTTAACTTTTTCCCCTCCAAGATTTGAATAGAGCTGCATTAAAAGCGATGCTTGAATTTTAGATGTCTGACTGTGGATCAGCGTCGCTCCACCACGGAATGTCCTGGATTTCTTATCCTTCACATCATATCCGCAATATTCAAGCTCAGCGTACAGCCTGCGAACTTGCTTATAAGTCAAACCAGTCTCTAGGATAATTATCTTTGTGATATAACCCGCCAATGCCATGTGCCTTGCTTTTACCCAGCGAGATAACGAACCAGATGTAAAACATTCACTCATGATTATCTCCACACCAAAGATTGCTGAATCTTTTTTAATAAAATCGGCGTTGTATCGGCAAGAGCTGCTGATAAGAATTGATCGAGTACGCCAATATCAAATCTCAATGAAAATCTAATAACGACCCTATGCGATAACGACCTTAACTGGCTGTTTGAGGAGGCGGCGACTGAGGAAGCAAGACCAGAAGATACACCAAAATTTTGCCTCGCCATGTCCAAGTTTCTACTAGCTAACTTATTAAGCAATAGCCAGTACGCTGCGTCAAAGTCGTCCACAACATTTTTAAGGCATATGACAGAATCGTAGCTACCGGCAAGAGCATCGATCACTTCCATTTGATCTGTTTCAAGTTTAAAGCTAAGAAGAACTCCACTCGCTAATTGTGAAAGATAACTGTCAGGAGTTGACGCCAATTTATTAACAAGATCTTCTGGAAGAGAAAAATGATTGCTAACCTGGGATGGCGCATTGGCTGATAAAAGCTTCAGTAGTGTCCACAGAGTCAAATCAAACTCAAAAATATCTTGGTCTGGCTTCTCTTCACTCAATTGAACGGCAAACTTGTCAAAGCTACCAATAACATCACGTTCTAACGGCTCTAAGGCATACATCAGTAGTCCTCCTTACCTTTTTTTCTGCGGCCTAGATTGATTGAAACTAACGCGCTCCCTGCAATCAACGCTAGTAAGGTAAATCCATATTGGTCATCTCTCCACGACGAGATAAACAAGTGAGTAAGAAAGCTTAGAATAAACAACGTTCCGATTGCCTTAACGACGATGTTTAATCGCTTTTCAGTTTCACGATCTAAATGCTTCATATCTTTCTCCATAACACACCTGATTTATTCACTGATTAACTTTGTCATCAATCATAAATACCATGACTTTTTGATAATGCAACGCCAAACACTGTGTTTTTTTACAGTATCATTTTATGGTGCTATGAAGATTTGCATTTCTGAACGATAATCTATAATCGGTTACATATTAATCAGGAGGCGTAAATGAAAAAGGCGCTATTCTCTTTGTTTTTAATCGTAAGTTTGTTCTATTCGTACAAACTTCTTGGCCTATGGTCGCTCATATTTTTTGTAGTCGGAGTTTCTCTGCTGGCATCTTTAAAGATTGGTAGAAGAGCCTATCTAATCAGTAATTCCGGGAGTAAAACGAACACATTATCTGGGCGAGATCTGTTTGCAGACGTCACATACAACCCTGCCACAGGATCTCCAATGGTAAGTGACGTAGATGTATCCGGAAGCTTCTATGGATTGAATAAAAACAAAGGCTCCTGAGAGCCTTTGTTTTTATTAATTATAGACTTAACGTTAACTGCCTATCTTTATATCTTAATAACGGATACCGTTGAGGCGACGAAAAAAAACCTATCAAAATGTGTTTATTAAGTTCCGGATGCTCTCTGATTACATTGTTCAACACCGAACCATCGACGATAAATTTTTTATTTCCACAGGAGATTGGCTTTTCGTTTAGCCATCTCCCTTCCCCCAGTAATATCATCACTTTAAGCTCTTTAATTGCGCGTCTATATTCAGCTCGTCTGCTCATTAACGGCCTCCTTTGGCTACGGACAAATACCTTGATACAGGCGCTAAATATCCGCCCGCTTGGTCTTTACCTGCCCCCGCAGAACTTTCAATAATCGCAGCCATTTTATCTGCCAATACGTTATCACCAACCTCTTCTCTGAGATTTTCTCTTAGTTCTCCAGAGCGCGATGAATCGCCGCCCATCAACGATGCAGCAAACAATTCTGCTCCTGCCTGACTATTCAAACCATAATCATATCTTGCAGTATCCATTGCTATCTGCCTGAATTCGTCACCATATTGCTGAACAAACTCAGCCGCCTTTCCAGCTCCAGCCTCGCTTGCACTTGCTAATGCAGAAGCAAAAAACATCCCTCTTTCTCTAACAGACATTCCCTGTGCTGCCTCTGAAAGATCTGACTTACCGGTTAACCATTCTTTACCGGCTTCAAATCCACTGATCCCCACACCAATGATGTCCCTACCCAGATTTGCAGCACCTACAGCCAGGAAGCCTCCAAGACCATACTCTTGCTTGACGTAATCGTCCCCTTTCTTTGTGTCCTCAATAAACTGATCTCGTTGTTCCGGAGTCATCTGGGCTAACTTAGACATCGATTGCCCAAAACTCTCTGCGAACCCTTCTTTGGCGGCTCCTGCGCCACCCACAACTTGCTGTACAAAACGACCTGCGCCCTCAGCACCTGCAAACAAAGCACTGGATGTTGACGGGGCCAAATCGGATGCCATGATCTGTGCTCTTAACGCAGGCAAGCGGTCATTAAGATATTCATTTCTGCTTGTCCCATAACTCTGCTCAAGTTGTTGGATACCCTTTTCATGAGCGTCACGAACAGAATTTTCAGATCCAATACTGCCTGATTCAGCTAAAAGCTTTTGTTCATTGCTCATTCTTTCCGGTGCCGAAAGTGCGCTCGAATTTTCAACCGGCGAGACATAGCGCGGAGCATCCTTTACCAACATTGCACTATGACCAGGTTGATTAAAGTCAATACCACTGTTACCACCAGTGGCCTTTGCTATTGCACCGGCTGCAATTGCTTGTTCAGATGGAGAGTTGGAATTGAGCATAGCAAACAACTGCCCTCCAACTATTGCCCTCTGGGAATCAATACCTAAATCTTGGTAATGCTGGGCTTTTCTTTGCGCAAAATCTCTTGTCTCTGGCGATGACTGTCTAACACCATCTGACAATGACTTACCGGCTGACCAGTTGTTCAGAACTTTGTCAGCTAACGCGATAATATTATTGTTGCTAGTAGTCCCGATAGTTTGCTGAGCCTGAGATAACTCTTGGTAGGTTTGTTGCGAAGACAAAAGATCAGAACTGGATTGCATGAGCTGCTTTCTCTGCTCTTCACCTAAGCTCTGGGTAAAACGTTGACCTTTATCAGTAGACACTTGCCGCGCCAAATCACTCGTTAATGCTGAACTGTCATCTTTTGTAAAACCGAGTCCGCGAGATAAAGAGTCAATATCAGAACTAAGCTGCTGTCTACTATCCTGACTCTGCGATTGCGCAGATACATCTAAACTACCGTTCATAGATACCGGATTAGCGGCATTTACAGCGGCACCAACCGGTCCTGTAAAAGCAGCAGCAAGTTTTCCGGCATCCACTCCAGCGCTAGCACGCATAGCAATAGCTCCTGCCACAGCATCCGTGTGAGAAGCATTTATCCCACGATCAGTAACGTAGTTCTGCGCCGCGGACAAAATACTTTTAGCCTGAGTTGAATCAGACGCTCTCAACGTTTGTCCTAATGATTGTAGTTGTGAATAAGTCTGTTCTGAACCATGTCCAGAAAACACACTATTACTTAATTGGCTAGCGAAACCTTTCTGAGCCTGTGCAGTAGCAGCAGAACTACTGCTAAGGGCATTACTTACGGTACTCCCTAAGTTAATACTATCAACTAACGACTCACCTCCAGAGGTCATTGTTCCAGCAATCCGGGATTGATTAAATTGTGGTTGTTGACTCAAAACAGAACCACGGTCCACTAAGTCTGGAGACATTAGTTTTTCATTGACTGTATCACTCGCCCCCACTCGTTGAGCAAGACTATTGAAGGCATATACTGAGCCAGTTACTAACATCAACGATAGGACTGGCGTTGCTGCGGCCATCATTCCACCTATCCCTATCCAACGCTCAATTTCGGCCCCAGCATATGCAACGCCTTCAAATGAGGATAAGTTCCCTGTGGTATATTTTGCGAGCGCCTGCTGCCCCATTATGTAAATGAATAGATTGATTACCGACATAATTGGCAACCAAAGTTGTACCCATATAAGCATTTGAAGATACTTACCGACCAATAGCAAACCTTTAGAACCTAGCACCATCACAAATGCGGCTATGGGCGTAATCGCATAGGCAAACCCCTCTACCAAGGTCATAAGAGGTTGAATCGATTTTACAAACAAAGACTGTTCGGCTGCATATTGCGTATTTCGCTGAGACTCAGCTTGAGTGAGCATGATTTGTGCGTACGGATCATTCATATCACTGTAGTACTGAGCAAAGCCACGCTGTACGATAGGTTGCAGAAAATTGGCTTTTATAAAATCACCTGCGGCCACATTCGTAACCTGCAGGCGATATAAAGCGTCAGATGTAGCATTCAAAGCATCAGTGGTAGACAACAAATAGCCAAGAGCTTGTTGCGAAAGGCCAGAATTGAAGGCAGTTTCAAAGGATTGGCTCAACTGAATCCAGCCATCTGTACAACTGGGATCTGTCGGGCCAGATGGAGACAGGTACAATCGGGTCCCATATATTTGTGAATCAAATCTGAGAGCTGTACGCCAATTCTCTGTGTTGATTTGATCCTCATTTGACTCACCTAATGAAAATTTAATTGCTGTGCATTCTGATATGTAGTTAGTCAGGCTTTTCTTCATATCAACAGCACCGCCTCCTAGGGAATCATTCCAGACAGTCCATAGTGCTGACTCCATTTCGTGATTTCTGAGCTTTGATAATAACTCTAAAGAATCCATGAACTTTGATTCAGTCACACTCGCGACAGGGCTATATGCAACCTCAAAGAGTTTTGTGAGACCAAATCCAACGCTTGAGATTATAGAACCAGCGGCGGCTGGACCAACAGGTACGTTATCCACTACTCGCACTTGTCCGTTGTACGCGTCCTCAATAGTTACCGTAACGCCGGCTCCAAAGGAAATGGCATACACGAGCCAACAAGCAAAAACTTGATGTAAATCCCAGGATTTAGCTCCCTGGAATAACGACTGAAATGAGATGATAAGAGCGCCAATTAAAAGGCCAATACTTACCATTCGTTCAAAATCACCGGTGCCTGTAGCCATCGCTACAGCAATCATTATTTGCTCTAGAAATGCGGCATCACCGACGGAATAAATACTAAAATCCATTAGTTACTCCTTTTTCCCTGATGCTTGGGCCGCAAGTAAAAGCCGCTGCTTCTTTGTGACATCAAGTAAGCTGTTGTAATACCCCATCAGATCACTTAGCTTCCCGTGCCTCACAATTAATTGGTCATACTCTTGTCTGACAACAGCCCGAGAAGCATCAAGTACATCAACAGCTTTTTGTTGATAGGCATTATCACTGTTAGCTAACGCAATAGTTGTTGCCCGGTATATCTCCTCAATAAACCTGTAGGTTATATCTAGCGCTATGATGGTCTGTGCTTGCTGAGCAAACTGCTCTGCTGTATCACTGGAAACAGCGGAAAGATTTCGGAAAAGTGAGCCAAAGCTACTGGGGAGATTTGATACAAAAGCTATCTCGGCAGAACTTAAAGCCCCAACATTGTTTGCATATTTATAAATCAATCCAGGTGAATAATCAGAACCAAGAAGTAAATCTGACATTTGATTGCCAATACCCCTGAGCTGAACACTCTTCAGCTCAGAACCAGCAGAAATACAGTTAA
Organism: Salmonella sp. NW722; assembly: GCF_051702785.1. Classification (NCBI taxonomy): domain Bacteria; kingdom Pseudomonadati; phylum Pseudomonadota; class Gammaproteobacteria; order Enterobacterales; family Enterobacteriaceae; genus Salmonella; species Salmonella sp. NW722. The sequence goes on along the minus strand of NZ_JAMMIN010000013.1, from coordinate 16,634 downwards.
CCGTATCACTGTCACATGAATAAACTTTAACAGAGCCACCTGAAATGAGATCTCCAAGGGTAATTCGATTCCCCGGTAAGGTGACGATGGGATTAGTACTGTTGTTTGCTCCAGCAAGATTTGGATCATTAATTAAATCACCAATGACAACGGCACCAGTTATAGACATCATGGCTTCAAGCAGGCTGTTATCCCCGTACTGGAACCATGAACTTACACTATTCTTTTTGAGTTGCTTCCAGACAATATTACCTATCATCTCTTGGTAGGCCTGTGGCGAGTTGTCTTTCAGCGTCTTGATTGCCGTTTGTCCATCCGTTTCCTGCGTTGCAGAAAACATGTCTTCAAATAAACCTTTGGTCGATGCTTTTGTACGAGTATCGTTCTTTAGTTTCGTGTCAAAAGCACTTAGTGAATCGTTAACAATACCCTGAGCTAACTGACAAGAATTGCCTAAATGCTGGTTCAAAGCCTGAACTTTCTTCTGAAAGTTTTCTATCCATTTGGCACCATCAGGAAAAACATTATCCAGAGCTAGTTGAAAAGCATAGCCCTTTGCATTTGCTGCCACAGCTCGCATCAGTTGAACAATCTGATCTGCATTCACAAACGATAAAGAACCACCGAATAGATCAACGCCACCACACCCAGCTTTCCAGGATGGAGGGACAAAGCTAACTAGGTTTTCATCAAAAATACGCGCTTTGGTGGTCACACGCCCACCCGCAATAACTCCACGGCGTTGTGTCTCATGAATACCCGGTCTAGTTGTATTACTCATTTCGTTGAATAGTCTATCCATCTCGGACTGAAGCCCTTCAGCCGAGGCATGAGTGGCGACGACAGAGAAGATGATTAAACAAGAGGCAGATAGTGTTCTAATGTAAGGGGGAGAGACTCTCATACTGTTGCTCCAATAGGTTTCGTGTCACCCGAAAGCCTACCGAGCAAATGAGTACAAACCGAACTCCCAAACTGTCCAATTTGGGCAGTCCAAATAAAACTTTCACATGTGAAAGTTAATCATTGAATAATGTCGGCAACTTTGTCACGTCAGTACAAACTTATGATTTTTAAAAAGTTTTAATTAACCCTTGTTGCATTTTCACAAACCAATGGCACTCTATTTCTAAAAGAGGAGCTTTAAATGAAAATGAATATGTCAACTTCCGTAAGTTCAGCTACAGCCTTGTTCGCCGCCATTATGCTCGCAGGCTGTGCTACAACCCCAAAATCCTATAATTCAGAGATGTCCAGAGCGTTAAACTTGGCAAGAGCTGGGGGTATTTATGACCAAGATCTGAGAGACTCAGAAGATGGGCGGAACTCATATAGACAGTCTCTACTGATGAAAGCGCTAAATGTCACAAGCCTGGCCACATCGCTTGATGCTCCATTAAGAGGATTGAACGGTCAGCAAACTCTCATGTTTAACACTGCAAGCATTCTTACATCACCGGATAACCCATCCGCTAGGCCAAGTTTGATGGCTTGGATGCCTGCATCAATGGCTAAATCCTCAGAAGATGCTTATAGCAACTACATAAACCTAATTGATAATGCCGTTGCGGTAGCCGCGAAATCTATGAACCTGGATTTAACTAAAATAGTGGAAAGTACAGCGCCTAAGATTGATGGAAATCCCTTAATTATGTGGGCAGTAACGGCTCCACAATTTGGCTGTGATGGCTCAAACTGCGTAATTGCATACAACGTTACAATGCCTAATCCGTGGAAAACACCAGCCTTTGTGGGCAGTGGTAATATTGATAGCTTTAATCTGGCCGCTAATAACACGACCAAATATTCTCGATTGATTTTCTCCCAGGTCAGCGACGTGAAATCATTTCCAATGGACGATTTTTACAAAAGTACGAGCCGAGCGCTGCCGGAGTGGGCAGTCATGTATTTCCCGCCCAATAGTGTGTTCCAGGATGGCAAAGCTTTACCATATCCAGTTATCTATGAAAAAGGCCAGCAATTGCTATTTAGGAAGGCACAATGAGTCTGTGGCATGAAGAACTGGAACTGGCTTTGCTAAATCTGGAGGATTCAAAAGCCGGTTGTGATGTGATGACTTACGTGATCAGCCACATTCTAGCCAAATCAGACATTCCACATCAGTGCAGAGTAGGGTTTGTTGAAACAGTGCATAGCAAGACTCAAATCAATCCGCATTGCTGGATAGAGCTAAAGAATGGATGGGGTATAGATCTGACTTTACGCCGGTGGTTGGGTGACGAGGACCGATGGCCGCATGGAGTATTTAGGCTTTCAGACTATCCACAGGTTCAATTCTGGGGAACGCCCCTGTTTGCCCCGAAGCTAGACGATGAGGAAATTAACGCTATGTCCGATCATCTAATTGAGACAGTAAAAATACCAGTTTGTTGCTGAATTATTCAGCATAGATAACAGGGCCGTTTAATACACATATATTTATTGATCAGCGCGATTTTGATTGTGTTTGTTGTATAAATACAAACTTCCGAACGTCACAATGGTAAAAAATGCGAGCAAACTTAACATTGCAATAGTAAAGGCATCCACGGAACTGAACCTCTCTTGTAAAACCTTATATACTTAGAGTCTAACTAAACTAGCGAGATTTACCAGTGGCAAAAACACTAGACCAGATCTTGGAGCATGAGAAGCCAGAAATTGTAGCCGAGGCCAGACGCAAGGCATCAGAGATGCTCCGTCTCTTGGATGAGCAAACGGCCAAGCAGGATAATGAAACCGATTCAGTAGATTCCTATCACCAGAAGTAGCAAAGGGCCAGACAAGCTGGCCCTTTGCTTTTCTTAGTAATTACATCACTAAGTACGGTTCATCGTTGTCGCTTTCAGCTATCGTCAAGTCAATAGTGAAAGTGATATCGATGCGCTCAACAGTCCGATTACACTCACGAGCATACTCATCCTGCAGGCTTTTAAACAGCGCTTCAGCTTCATCATGAGAAGTAGCTTCTACTGTTTCAACAGCCAACTCACCTTCTTTTTCAGTGTAGTTAACCCCACGATAATACACGCGGCCACACACATCGAATTGATGGATCTCTGTTTGATTTTGTCCCAACATATTAATTCTCCAAAAGTTTAATAGCCGGGACTTAGCCCAACCGGGCAAAGTACCCGGTTGGGTTATTTAATTAGGGATTAGGCTTCAGGCATGTTGCGTATAGTCAAGGACTCACAAACACCATGCCCGTAAAGCACTGCATTTCCCTGGGGATTTTGTTCCAAAAACTTGCGCGTGGCTTTGAGAGCTGCCCTATAACCAGCATCAGAAGGCTGATACTCTCGCGTTCGCTTTTTTTTGTTTGTCAGAATCAGTCGATACATAAAATCTCCCTCATCTTTGAGCTGACAATAATTTCCTGGTGGAACCTATTACAGCGCGTTCAGCAACCAGCTCCCCCTCAAGCGGAGCGCATTCGACAGCATCGGAGACTCTAGGTTGATGGCTACCGGAGGTAGCTTTCAACCATTCACCACACAATGAACTGCTATTAGTTACCAATGGGCTAACGACCCGTACAGGCCGCGTTTTTATCAATGATCGATATGCCAGAATCGAAGCCTTATTTAGTAGTTTGGCGACAATCGTAGCCCCGAAAGCAATAACGCCCACGGTAACAATCATGATCAAAACGAACGTAGAAAAGTACATAAACACCTCCAATTAGTTGGAATTGAAGGGGTTACACCGCATAACCGGTGAACCCCGGTTACGGGATAAATTGATAAAATGCTGTTTGTTTTTGGCGACCAGCTATCGCACATACTCAGCACGGAGCTGAAGTTGATTCAAATTTAACAGCTCATTTCTGAATCGACACGCGCTGTATTGGCCCTTTTTGGGCACATTTAAACAAAGCAGCGAACGGAAGGTCTTATTAAGGAATATGACATAGGCGTAGATGGCTTTTAATCAGCAGAGCCGGTGTTTTTTGGGCGCGGAGGCTCTCCAGGACGGTTAAGTAATTCCCACAAGAGTCGGAACGCATAAAAATGATCCCGCAATGTCGTGGTACTCAATCCTTGATGCCTTGTGTAATACCGGTGGATATGAGCTCTTCCAATTTGTGATGGTGCGTTGACTCCTTTTTCATTGGCGGCAATATCGTTTAGAGCCGAAATTAGCCTTTTTACCATAGCTCGCCGAGCCGTCTTCCCTCCATGCCGCACATAAACATGGCTTCTTTCTCTTACCCATTTTTCCATCAATTACCCCAAATAACTATTTGTCACATCGATGCGACCATGACCCAATTCCAAAGCCACTTCAGATCTGATTTCTTTGTCCAGCATTTTGGCGTGAGCTATTGATACTCCAAGTTCTTTGGCTAAATATTCATAGTGCTCTCGCCCATGTTTAACACCTGCTTTTACCGGGCAATCAGCACGCATCAAAGTTTTGTAGCGCGTTTGAGCGTAGTGGTGCCTTTCGCCATGGAAGTTCACCGGATGGCGGCCGATCTCCCGGTAGGCTTCTTGCCGAAACTCACGATAATTCTTCTCTGCGGGGATCATGCTGCGGCCATCCTGTATGGCGGCGGCTCGCTGGAGTGCCGTAATTTGAGCATCACTGGTGATCGGAACAGTGCGCGCCCGGCCACCTTTGGTGCCATCTTTTATGCTCACGGAGCCAGTTTTCTCGGCCTCTCTTAGTGCTCTGGCTGCATCCAGCTTGGCCGATTCCTCGAACCGCAGACCGAAATTACGCTGTAGTTCCAGCAAAGCCCCAAGGCGCTCGGAGGCTGCCCCCATTGCGGCATTATGGGAAGCTTCCGAAACACTTCGGTCGCCAGTGGCGATACCTGAGCGCTTTGGAAGTCCCCCCTCGGAGACAGGATCTACACGTACCTGTCGGTCGCCACGCGCAATCTCCATCACCCGATTCACTGCGCTCAGGTAGTTCTGCGCCGTGGATGGCGCAATTTCTCCCCGCTCGTAGCGATCATTAAGGTGCGCCGCATAAGCGACCAAATGAGCCTTTTCTATGTCCCGCATGTCCTTTATGCCCTGTTCGGACTTAATCCAAGCGCTAAAAACGCTCCATCGGTCATGAATAGTGGCTATGGACTGAAAACTCTTCATCCCCTCCTTGAGAGCGTTCAGGGCTGCCTTGTTTATATCTCGACTACGAAGACCAAAATTCCGTGAATCCGGATTAGTCCGCTCTGAACGCATTGATCCCCCTAACTCTGTTAATCAAAATTGTTACTTTGTTGGCCCGTCCGTATCCGGTGGTAAGTGAAACGCAGTTTTTTAATTAGCTCTGCATGCTAAGGCCAACGCTGGGATCTTGCCCAAACACAGGACAGTTAAACCCGATGTCCACGGTCATTAATTACGAATTGTACTGCTATGGAGCGAACTGCTCATTCCATTGGCTGGTCTGTTCCGACGGAACAAACTGCCAGCAGATCCGGCTGGTACTGTCGTGTCATTCTTTGGAAAGGAAAGCGCGAAGCGCGCTAACCGCCGAAGGCGGTATAATTCGCGCACATTCGTGCGCGGTGCGAAAGCCTAGAGCCCTTGAGGCTCAAGGCTTCCGTCGGGGGCTCTACCCCCGTCTCTGTTTACGCCTACGGCGACAGAGACGGGGTGGAGCATAGAGTAAGCCGGAAATCCAGCACTCGTTCTGACGGATGAGGGAGGCCCTCTTGTGTTTGGCCGCTCGGAATTGAGCGCCAGGAACGCGACATAGCTGTCAGCCAGATCGCGATATGGAAGCCTGGTCGCTTGCGGAATGCACAAACGCAGGCAGCAGCAAAACGCTGCAAGCACAATGATGATAAACATCTGATTTTCCTCCGGGGAGATAGGTTTTAGACGGAGGAGTGCCCCTAGGGGACAGTCCCCCTGAGGGTTAACGAAGTGAAGGCAAACGCCTTAGATTTGGAAAAATGCTGTTTTGGGCCAGCTACCGTTTACAATTCATATATTAATCAATCTGATAGTAACGTCAAGTTCATCAGAAAGTGGCTTTTCGATGGCTTTTGGGTGATGTTTTCATTCTTAAAAATGTCTTGTATATTCAGAAGTCGCTTTTTGATGCTTTTTAGATAGAACCTTACAACCTGAACGATTCTTGAGTGGTAGGAAATAATCAAAAAGCGCCTTTTGGGCGGTGTTTGGATGCTCAACTAACTTACTATCGGCTCACTTAACAAAAGGAGATGTATATCCAAAATATTCTAACTGAGCAGAGCGATTCGTTCGCCATATCCCTGAATAATTATCAGGCTTATCTCGCTCTTTTGCGTATGTAACAACAAGCCGACGCTTGGCACGGGATACACCAACAAAGAAAGCACACCGATTAGCATCTTGATCCCCAAAGAATATTTCGTTCTCAACGGCCATAATTATCGTTGAGTCGAACTCCAATCCTTTGCTCTTATGGATAGTCAGAATACGCACAGCCTGATCATCAGAGAAACGAGTCAAGGCTTGAGGCAAATCGGGGGTAAGTTCAAGCAATTCTTCAATGCGCGCTTTGGTATCTCTCACAACTTCACCTAACCTAGCATGTGACTCATAGTCGGGCGAGAGAGCAACAAGAGTCTCCATTCCTATTTTCTTCAGAAAGCTACACACAGAATCCCACCATCCCGAAAACGGCTCATCCAACAGCTCGGTCATGGTGATGATTTTTCTCTGCTCCTTGAAGAAGCGTTGGAAGCTTTGCCTAGCGCTAGACTGCACCTCATCATCAGCAAAGGGAATCAATTGATTCATAAGCCGAACCCAAGCTTTGGGCTCTCGCTGGCCGTAGAGGCAGGACAAATAGTCAACAACGAGCCTCGCGGCAGGTTCAACAGTAATATCCTGCATCTCCTGCTCGTTCCGGTACGGTATTCCCCTAACTTCCAATGCCGTCATCAAGTGGTTGGCATAAAGATCTAGTTGTTTGGACACTAATACGGCGATTTCGGACAACGGAACCTTTTCATTTCTTATCCACCCGGCAATCAAATCGGCCAAATACTCAGCTTCCCCCTGTGCATTCTCGAATTGCCACGCGAAAACCTCTCCCTCCTCACCAGCAAGTTGGTGATCTGGCATAACGGAAGCTGGATCAAGCACACGAATTATCTCGTTCTGCATCCGAAGCAGGCGTGGTTTTGAACGAAAGTTTCGGTACATGTTTAGTGGTACGGCTGAAAAATCCTTAGCGAACGTTTGGAAAATTCCGTCCAAAGCTCCTGCCCATCCCATGATTTTCTGCTTGGTGTCACCGACAGCGGTAAGACGAATGCTTGTACTTTGGAAAGCTACCTTAACGAGTTCATATTGCTGATCCGTGCAGTCTTGGAATTCATCCAAGAAAACATCGCTGTAAGTTTGGCGTATGGCATTTCTTGCGACAACAGAGGCCTTGAGAATTTGAATTGCTAGCGGCACAAGATCATGAAATGTAATTTGCCTTCTTGTGACTTTTCTTTCGCCAATCGAATAATCCGTATCCAGAGCATCATTACCAGTAAGCACTACTCGGAAGCGATCAATAATACGCTTTGCAAACGCATGAAATGTGTAGCTATCAAAACGGGAAGCCAATTCTTGTCCACAGCGTCGCTGGATTCGCTCCTTCAAGTTTTTGCTGGCGTCAACTTTGAAAGAAATAGCGAGTATTCTCTTCGGATAACGGCAGGTTCCGGTTCGGAGGAGGAAGTCAGCTCGCTGTGCAAGCATTTCCGTCTTGCCCGCTCCCGGCCCCGCAGTCAGTGCAAGACAGCGCGCTTGTTCCTTCGCAGCCAGCAGAGCATTGGGTTCAAGTGTTAGCCCATCAGAAGGCAACCATGCATCTACAGCAATCACTCGGGCAGCTCCGCAAGCTTGGCTATCACGGCATCTGCAAGTCGTCCAAATGATCCTGGCATGTTCGCCAGCAATTCCTCGTTGCTCAGTTGAGCAAGAGCATCTATATGCGCAGCGGGCTTACTACCCAGTTTAAAAAGCTTGTGATACGTAGAGAAAAGATTTAACTCGTCTCCGCTGTATTGGTATGAGCCATGATGGCTCTTACCCAAAACGGCTTTAATCGTAGACTCATCTGAAACCTCCTGCTGAACACCGTACGCATTAGGGAAAGCAAGAAGCATTGAAAAATCTAAATCCATTGGAAATGAGAAAAAAACACCACGTGTTTCCAGCTCTAAAAATACACTCTTAGTGCCGTTTTCAAAGAAATGATGTGTACGAACAGGTACTTTGTCATCATTCCAATCTGATAAAGAAAAAGTAGTTGGTAGTACCTTTTCAGGTTGATACAAACCAAGTTGGTTATTTACATACTTTATTCTTCCCCAGCCCGCTTGATATCTGCCCACATCTAAATCTAGAAGAGTCAAAAATGGGATTTGCAGTTCGGATAACAGACGCCAAAAATGGTTTACATGCCTACCTCCAAGCGGAGCAATCGTAACCGCTGATTCATCAACTGGCGCACCCTTTGCTTGGAAAAGGCGCGGTAATACAATTTCTTCGCTATCCCCTTCACCCAACACAATCAAACGAGAGAAGTAGATCTCAGGAAATGCCTGGACAGCCTCACGTACAAATTTGTGCGCTTCATCGGTTTTAGCGGGTAATTGGATTTTCTTAATTCTTGATTGCCGGGTTTCAGTAAGTCGAAGATATCGAATATGTTCCGGATCGACACGTCGCAACATCGACGGAGCATGCGTAGCGACTAGGGCCTGAGCATCCTCGTTACTCGTCATTGAGTTAAGAGCGTTAACAATTCTTCCCAAATAGTGAGGTGAGAGGCTGTTCTCTGGTTCCTCAAGGGCTATTAAAGTAAAGACTGGCGGACGCAACTTTTCAGGGTCAAAAGAGTCGTCCTCACCGGCAAGGACAGCACGACCAACAGCTTGAGATGAGAGAACCAACGATAGATAGAGCATCGACTTCTGACCGTCACTGAGTCGAGAAAAATCGACAAGATTGTCATCATGTCCAGGCGAGAATGATACGGACAAATGACGAAGCAACGCCTCGATCTCAGATGCCACAAAAGTAATCTTGGGATCTGTAAAGTAGCTGCCTTTATGGAGGGTGCCCCATATTTTCTTCAGGTGGGAGCTAAAAGCATTAACCGATGAATTAGCAGCCAGGCTCTCACTAATCTGGTCGGTGAACCCTTTGACCTTTTCTCGTTCATTTTCCCAGTTCACGGCACGTAGCAAGCGGCCAAGCAGCGCACTCGTTCCGTATGCTATGTGGTCAGTAGGATCTCTCCTGGCTGGCAGATAGTGGACTTGTATGTGATTTCGGTCAGATCGAGGAACTGTTTCAGGATTTATAGGTGAGCCGTCCGGACCAACTTCAAGCACATACACGAAAGCTTCATCAATATCTCCATCTAGGCCCATAGTGGCACTTAGGCGATACCGTACCCGAGGAATTCCGTCAGGGTCATCAAGGCGCATGTGACTGAAATGGGGAGCAACGCTTGAGTTATCTTCTTCACCCTCCAACTCGGGAAAAACGAAGTCCGCCTCAATCCATAACTGCCTTTCTTCGGGCGCTTCTTGTTCATCGTGCGGGACATGGAAGTCTGAGCGCTGAATACGGCGTAATGATGGATCAAATGCAAACAGTCGGCACAAAGCCTGGAGTGCAGCAGTCTTGCCTGACCCGTTGGGGCCAATCAGATAGGTAATATTTTCCAGTGTCAGTTCTATTGGTTCAGCACCAAAACTTTGAAAATTTGATATCCGAATACTGTGCAGTTTCATCCTTGCCTTCAACTCCTAGAAGTATTTTCTTGTCTTAAAATAAGACAGGGGAAATTAAACTAATGGCTTTTAGTAACTCAAGTTACAATTTCTATTGCGACCTGATTTTCTATTGCAACTTCAATCTGATTCTCTATTACAGAGTAAATGTCAACACTCTCATCAGGTACTTCAATACTAATAAGAAGGCTAAACCGCACTCTATTTTCCCACCGTTCTTCTGCAGTTTTATATTTCCACCATCCACCTACTGGAAAAATAGCTATAGTATGCATATCAGCTAAATCTTGAGCACTACCAGTCCAGTGATCTGAATGAATTGAACCTCTTGTTCGAAGTTGACTCCCTAAAAACCACCCATCATTGTCACCTTCTGGTCCATCGTAATCATCCATATTTGCTAAACCATTAATGTAAGAACGGAAGTTAGCAATTGATTGACCAGGTCTGATAGTTTCAAACCTTAAACCATGAGATTGATAGCTATATCTTGTACGATAACCTCTCCTACCAGGATTAGGTTCTATGAAGTAAGATAAAGTAACTTTGAGTTTAACTTCTAACTCTGGCGGCAAATTTTGCAATTCCGCGAGAGGCCAAGGTAACTGATAAAGTTTCATTTGATTTAGTTTAGGATCAGATGACGCATTAGCATCTTGGGATTTGATAAATGGCTGAATTTCGCCTTCAGCGATCAAAGTAAGCGCATGGTCAGCACTATATCTAGCTCTGTCAATGTTTGTTACACCATACCCAACCGTACGCAATAATGTTTCTTTTGCTACTTTAGGACTATGTACTGCACTTAATAAACCAAATCGTTCCATCATTCGTGGAGTCCACTCCGCAGAGTGAATTATCAAACCTCGTATAGTCTCGGGCCAAAGTTCAGGATACTCGGCTGTTAACTGAGCCGCACATCTCGAGACTAACGCACACGCAGCGCTTGTATCACTACCCCGCTCAAAAACCTGACCGGTAGTTTTTCCTGATGTTGTTAATAATCCAACAGTATCTTCATTACTGAGTTCAGTCTTATCAGGTGACAAAAGTCGATTACCACCTTCGGCAACTACATCTGGCTTAAATGGTGCTTGCTTTCTCCACGCCCAATTCACCGAAGAACGACTTGATGGAGCAACATCACCCGCCATTGCAAATGGTGACCAACCTTCAAAATATGGATCATCATTTGTGGTCATTTCTGTATATGCCCCAACAGTAATAGCATTCCATGCTTGAGCTGGATCTTCTATCTGCGCGAGATTGACTTGATCCCAATAGTCTTGGTCAGGACGAATATCTAAGTTGTTACCGGCAGAAATAACAAAAAGTCTCCGCTTTCCATCTTGCATACCAGAAGTGAATTGATCAATTTCTGCAGACCATGAAGAAGGTCTGCCACTTTCTCTTTCGTGATCAGACGTAACAGCAAGGCTATATACTCTATTTATATCTGGCCTATCTACTTCAAGTTTGGATGCTGTTCCTACCGTTATAGCCCCATATAAAAAGGGATCATTGTTGCCTTGCGGAGGTAAAATTCTTGCTGACTCAATAACATGTGATAGTTGGATAGCGCTATTTCCTAATACGACATCCATCAAATTCCCAAATGCTGCAAGTCCTGCCTGCAAAGAACCATGCTCATTAAACGGCGCTAGTGCTTGATATTGATCGTATTTGGGCCAATCAGGATCCCAAGAAACAGAAAAATCATCACAGCACACTTTACTTAACAGCATGTTATTGTAATTAATACCAGTATCCAGTATTGACACACTGGTTGTTATATTATCTGAAAGAGATACTCGATCAGAAATACTCTTCAGCCACTCTTGTTGCTCTTTTGGTGAAGAGCTAATGATGGGAACTGGTGTCTCCTTCACTTTCCGAATTTCTTCTAAATTTGAAATTAATTCAGGAGCTTTCTCAAGTTTATTAACTGAGGCTTTAATAAGAACAACAAAAGAATTGAAAAATGAAAGAGATGTGTTTCCTAAGCGACCATCAACTCTTTCAGCAAGAGACTCTGCTATTTTTTTAACGTCGTCTACGGTGTTACTTTTCAACCATAATTCCCACCAGACATCAAGATTCCTATCTGCAGGAAATAAATCTATAGGATCTGTCCAAAATGACTCCAAATTTGCAAGCCTGATCTCGGAAATACTATCTATTAACGTATGATTTCGAGGAAAAGAAACGCCTTCCTTATTTGGTTTTCCATCTTTCTGAGGGTCTAAATACTGTTGTATTTTTTTAAGGAATGTATCACGTTTATCTTCAGGTATAAAAATTAACGCGAACTCTCTATCTCCTCTCATTTGGCAAGAACAGAGTTTAAAATCTCTGTTATCTAAACTATCTAATGGGAGCTTGCATCCATCAACTCCGATAATTTCAACATAAATACCAGAATCATCTGTGATAGGATTAATTTGTTGTTTTCTTTTTTGTTCGTAAGCATTTATTAAATTCTGATATAAACCAGCCAAATAACTTCCATGTTGGTTTCTATCTCGACCAGGAACACCTGAATTTCGACCAGGCCTTTTAGATTTAAAAGGTTCGTCAATGAAAAACCGAGCCACATCTAAATGCTTCCTTTTAGAAACCATATAATTCCCTTATATACTTTTTATTTTTTATTACCTGACTGCCTTCTAGAAAAGGCCTTTAACAGTGTTTCACTTGTTATTTTTGCATTAAAATTCAAAACAGCTTCTTTAGCTGCATCTTCACAAGATCGGGTAATCTCAGCAGAGCTCAAACCATTTGCAGCTTCAGCAACCATCCTCCAATCAAAATCATCGGTATCGAAAAGTGATAGACGGTTTTGAATAAGAAGGCATATTTGATCAAATTTTGGTTTTTCAAACTTAATGATGTCATCAAATCTTCTATAAAGCGCTTGGTCTAGTAACTCTGGATGGTTTGTAGCTGCAACAATAATACTCTCTGATGCATCTTGCTCTACAAACAACAAAAATGAGTTTAACACCCTACGAATTTCCCCAACATCATTGGGTGCACCTCGTTGAGTTCCTATAGCATCAAATTCGTCAAAAAGATAAACAGCTCTTGTTTGCCTTATATGATCAAAGATCAAACGCAACTTTGCAGCAGTCTCTCCCATAAAACGAGTAATAAGATTATCTAGGACGATTGTATAAAGAGGTAATTTTAACTCTGTTGCCAACATAGATGCAGACATTGTCTTACCAGTTCCAGGAGAACCAGTAAAAAGAAGTTTTCTACGCGGCTGCAAACCAAACTGACTGAGTTTATCCTTCTGACGCTGTTCTAATATCACCTTCTCCATACGTTCTTGTATGTCATCAGAAAGAACAAGCTCATTTAGGCGAACACTGTGTGGCGTGAGCTCTAATAGACCTTTTAACTCACTTTGATTCTGTTGCGCAAAAGGTATAGTTCTAGACGATGCTAGACCCAGCTTATTGGTAGAACGCTGAGATTTCTCAACAAGATTTTTAATATCGCTCGCAAGCTTATTATGCCCCTGTCGAGCTTCTTTGGCAGCAACCTGAAGGGCAACAGAATAAAAACGCTGATCGTCACGTTCAGCGTGACTCTTTAAAAGCGCTTTTAGTTGTTCCGCAGTAGCCATTATTCAATCTCCATAAGACGGGGCAACTTTACCAATTTTATACAATAAAGTCTGTGTAGTATGACAGGGTTTAAGCACTTAATCCCCTCTAGAATTTTGTACACTCACCACCCCTACATGATTATAAATAGTCGTTCTAGATACACCATATCGCCTAGCAACATCAGATACAGGAATAGAACCATCTTTGAGTAATGCCCTAATCTCCCTGATATCCTTTTTCTGTAACTTTGGCTTCCGCCCACCCAAGCGACCGCGAGCTCTTGCGGCTTCCAATCCCGCCTTGGTACGTTCGCTAATCAAATTTCGCTCAAATTCAGCCAAAGCAGCAAACACATGAAAAACCAGCTTTCCAGAAGCACTGTTCGTTTCAATCTGTTCTTGTAGGCTCAGAAATCCAATCCGTCGCTCATCAACCAGATGGGTAACAACGCTCACCAAGTCTGCCAAACTACGGCCTAACCTATCCAGCCTCCAAACGACCAACGTATCCCCAGGTCTAAGAGCCTTTAAGCAGTTATCAAGTTCGGGTCTAGCGGCATTCTTCCCACTGGCCTTGTCCTCGTAAATGATCTCGCAACCAGCAGCAGCCAACGCATCTCTCTGCAAATGCAGGTTCTGATCGTCGGTTGAAACCCTAGCGTAGCCAATTTTTTGATTCATGTACGTTTTTTTAACATAGAATTTTATACAAGTATTTTAACATGTATATAGATTAAATTCCAATCAACTTGTGTCGTTTTCAGAAGACGGCTGCACTGAACGTCAGAAGCCGACTGCACTATAGCAGCGGAGGGGTTGGATCCATCAGGCAACGACGGGCTGCTGCCGGCCATCAGCGGACGCAGGGAGGACTTTCCGCAACCGGCCGTTCGATGCGGCACCGATGGCCTTCGCGCAGGGGTAGTGAATCCGCCAGGATTGACTTGCGCTGCCCTACCTCTCACTAGTGAGGGGCGGCAGCGCATCAAGCGGTGAGCGCACTCCGGCACCGCCAACTTTCAGCACATGCGTGTAAATCATCGTCGTAGAGACGTCGGAATGGCCGAGCAGATCCTGCACGGTTCGAATGTCGTAACCGCTGCGGAGCAAGGCCGTCGCGAACGAGTGGCGGAGGGTGTGCGGTGTGGCGGGCTTCGTGATGCCTGCTTGTTCTACGGCACGTTTGAAGGCGCGCTGAAAGGTCTGGTCATACATGTGATGGCGACGCACGACACCGCTCCGTGGATCGGTCGAATGCGTGTGCTGCGCAAAAACCCAGAACCACGGCCAGGAATGCCCGGCGCGCGGATACTTCCGCTCAAGGGCGTCGGGAAGCGCAACGCCGCTGCGGCCCTCGGCCTGGTCCTTCAGCCACCATGCCCGTGCACGCGACAGCTGCTCGCGCAGGCTGGGTGCCAAGCTCTCGGGTAACATCAAGGCCCGATCCTTGGAGCCCTTGCCCTCCCGCACGATGATCGTGCCGTGATCGAAATCCAGATCCTTGACCCGCAGTTGCAAACCCTCACTGATCCGCATGCCCGTTCCATACAGAAGCTGGGCGAACAAACGATGCTCGCCTTCCAGAAAACCGAGGATGCGAACCACTTCATCCGGGGTCAGCACCACCGGCAAGCGCCGCGACGGCCGAGGTCTTCCGATCTCCTGAAGCCAGGGCAGATCCGTGCACAGCACCTTGCCGTAGAAGAACAGCAAGGCCGCCAATGCCTGACGATGCGTGGAGACCGAAACCTTGCGCTCGTTCGCCAGCCAGGACAGAAATGCCTCGACTTCGCTGCTGCCCAAGGTTGCCGGGTGACGCACACCGTGGAAACGGATGAAGGCACGAACCCAGTGGACATAAGCCTGTTCGGTTGGTAAGCTGTAATGCAAGTAGCGTATGCGCTCACGCAACTGGTCCAGAACCTTGACCGAACGCAGCGGTGGTAACGGCGCAGTGGCGGTTTTCATGGCTTGTTATGACTGTTTTTTTGTACAGTCTATGCCTCGGGCATCCAAGCAGCAAGCGCGTTACGCCGTGGGTCGATGTTTGATGTTATGGAGCAGCAACGATGTTACGCAGCAGGGCAGTCGCCCTAAAACAAAGTTAACCTCTGAGGAAGAATTGTGAAACTATCACTAATGGTAGCTATATCGAAGAATGGAGTTATCGGGAATGGCCCTGATATTCCATGGAGTGCCAAAGGTGAACAGCTCCTGTTTAAAGCTATTACCTATAACCAATGGCTGTTGGTTGGACGCAAGACTTTTGAATCAATGGGAGCATTACCCAACCGAAAGTATGCGGTCGTAACACGTTCAAGTTTTACATCTGACAATGAGAACGTATTGATCTTTCCATCAATTAAAGATGCTTTAACCAACCTAAAGAAAATAACGGATCATGTCATTGTTTCAGGTGGTGGGGAGATATACAAAAGCCTGATCGATCAAGTAGATACACTACATATATCTACAATAGACATCGAGCCGGAAGGTGATGTTTACTTTCCTGAAATCCCCAGCAATTTTAGGCCAGTTTTTACCCAAGACTTCGCCTCTAACATAAATTATAGTTACCAAATCTGGCAAAAGGGTTAACAAGTGGCAGCAACGGATTCGCAAACCTGTCACGCCTTTTGTACCAAAAGCCGCGCCAGGTTTGCGATCCGCTGTGCCAGGCGTTAAGGCTACATGAAAATCGTACATTACGAAGCGAATGCACCATGGATAGGAAGAATGAAATGCCCAAACCCAAAGTGTGGGAAGGAAACTCCTGCCTGGCAATCGAGCGGCATGAGCGACAGTTGCCCGCATTTTTTCTGTGATACTTGCTCGAATGTAATCCATAGAGAGCAGGACCATGCATTACTGTATGAAAATGAAATCAATCAAGAGCTCTTGGATCGAATAGCAGCAACTCTTCCAGATTGCCCTTGCGGGGGTAGGTTTGTTCCTGGTGCAAACCCAAAGTGTCCGAGTTGCAAGACCGAGTACGTGCACCAATGGGATGCAGTGAAAAGGTTGAATGTACCTTTTATGCCAATCTTGGATGGTTCCTGCTTGATTCGAGATAGGCTGTATTCGTATGAAGTATGCATTGGTTCTAAACCAAAATACTGGTGGCGTTTGTTCACAAATGCCTTAACAAGTTTAGGCAAGGGACGCTCCTGACGTCGCGCCCCTGCTAAAAGCGTTAGATGCACTAAGCACATAATTGCTCACAGCCAAACTATCAGGTCAAGTCTGCTTTTATTATTTTTAAGCGTG
>NZ_JAMMIN010000012.1:0-59032 GCF_051702785.1 Salmonella sp. NW722 | reverse complement strand
AGGGAAGGTGCGAGTTTGAAGTTGTACAGGTCACCGATACCACCCTGAGAGGCCGGGGTGTTGATCAGGATACGCGCGGTTTTCATCATCTGACCGAAGTAAGCAACGCGTTCTGGCTGGTTATCCTGGTCAGTGTACAGGCAGGAAGTGTGACCGATACCGCCCATAGCGACCAGTTGCTCCGCTTTATCTACCGCATCGGCAAAATCTTTTGCTCGGTACATGGCGAGCGTCGGAGAGAGTTTTTCGTGAGCGAAAGGCTCAGAGACGTCCGTTGCACTCACTTCCCCTATCAGAACCTTGCTGTTTTCAGGCACAAAAATGCCGGCAATCTCTGCGATTGTAGCCGCTGACTGGCCGACAATTGCCGCGTTCAGCGCCCCATTTTTGAGCAATACTCCGCCTACAGCTTTCCTCTCTTTTTTATTCAGAATCACCGCGCCGCATTTCGCAAAACGCTCGCGAACGGCATCATAGACGGAGTCAACAACGACAACAGACTGTTCAGAAGCACAGATTACGCCGTTATCGAAGGTTTTCGACATCAGGATTGACGCCACAGCGCGTTTGATATCCGCGGTTTCATCAATCACTACCGGAGTGTTACCTGCGCCTACGCCGATAGCCGGTTTGCCGGAGCTGTATGCTGCTTTAACCATGCCTGGACCACCCGTCGCAAGGATCAGGTTAATATCCGGGTGGTGCATCAGCGCGTTAGACAGTTCTACGGAAGGTTGATCGATCCAGCCAATCAGATCTTTCGGCGCGCCGGCAGCGATAGCCGCTTGCAGAACGATATCTGCCGCTTTGTTGGTTGCCTCTTTAGCGCGCGGATGCGGAGAGAAGATGATGGCGTTACGCGTTTTCAGGCTAATTAGCGACTTGAAAGTCGCGGTAGAGGTCGGGTTGGTTGTCGGAACGATGCCGCAAATAATACCGACAGGTTCAGCAATCGTAATGGTCCCGAAAGTGTCGTCTTCTGACAGCACGCCGCAGGTCTTTTCATCTTTATAGGCGTTATAGATATATTCGGAAGCGAAGTGGTTTTTAATCACTTTGTCTTCCACGATGCCCATACCAGACTCGGCGACCGCCATTTTGGCCAGCGGAATGCGGGCATCAGCGGCGGCCAGAGCGGCGGCGCGGAAGATTTTGTCTACCTGTTGTTGCGTGAAACTCGCGTACTGACGCTGGGCTTTTTTGACGCGCGCAACCAGCGCGTTTAATTCTTCAATGGAATTAATCGACATGGAAACCTCGAACGGAAACAGAGAAGCGCCGCCGCAGAACGCGGCGGCGAAAGTCATTAACGCAGACGATGCTTAATTTTTTCTACCATCATCGCGGTGGAGATGCCGTAGCGATCGTGCAGCGTCGGCAGCGCGCCGGCCAGCAGGAATTCGTCAGGCAAACCAACGGTATCCAGCTCACAGCGTACGCCTTTGCGCATCAGCAGCGCGGCAATCGCCTCCCCTAACCCGCCGACCGAGGTATGGTTTTCCGCGGTCATCACCAGGCGACCGGGCTTCGACGCCTGCTCAATAATCGCTTTTTCATCAAGCGGCTTGATTGTCGGCACGTGCAGTACGGCCACGCTGATATTATCGGCGCGTAGCTTTTCAACCGCCTCCAGAGCACGCATGGTCATCAGCCCGGAAGAGATAATCAGCACATCATTGCCGTCCTCCAGCAGTTTCGCCTTGCCCAGCTCAAACTGATAGTCGTACTTATCCAGCACCAGCGGCACCTTACCGCGCAGCAGGCGCATATACACCGGGCCGTTATGGTCAGCAATTGCCGGTACCGCCTGCTCTATCTCCAGCGCATCGCAAGGATCGACGATAACCATGCCGGGAATGCCGCGCATAATCGCCAGATCTTCGGTTGCCTGGTGGCTTGGGCCATAACCCGTCGTCAGGCCCGGCAGCGCTGCGCAGATCTTCACGTTCAGATGCTCTTCGGCGATCACCTGATGGATAAAATCATAGGCGCGACGGGTGGCAAACGCAGCGTAGGTGGTAGCGAAGGGAATAAATCCCTCTTTCGCCATGCCCCCCGCCGCGCCCATCAGCAACTGTTCCGCCATTCCCATCTGGAAAAAGCGATCCGGGAAAGCCTGGGCGAAAATATGTAGATCGGTATATTTTGACAGGTCCGCGGTCATACCGACGATTTCCGGGCGCTGCGCCGCCAGTTTTGACAGCGCGACGCCAAACGGCGCAGGGATCGTCGCCTGGCCTTCATCGGCGATAGAAGCAATCATCGCGGACGTTTTTAAACGTGGTTTACTCTGGCTCATTACAGCACTCCTTCCGGTTTGTTAGCGTCCAGCACCGCAATCGCTTTTTGCCACTCGTCAGCATCGACGCGAATAAAATGGTTCTTATCGCGGGTTTCGAGGAACGGCACCCCTTTGCCCATCAGCGTGTCGCAGAGAATGACCCGCGGCTGGTTGCCGGTATGACTTTTCGCGTTGTCAAAGGCCGCAATCACCGCGGCCAGATCGTTACCGTCCACGCGCTGTACGTACCAGCCGAAAGCGGCCCATTTTTCATGCAGCGGCTCAAAGCCGAGGATTTTGCGCGAATCGCCGTCCGCCTGCTGTTTGTTGACATCAACGATGTTAATCAAGTTAGTCAGGCCATAGTGGGCTGCCGACATCGCCGCTTCCCAGGTTGAACCTTCGTCCAGTTCCCCATCCGACATAGAGTTATAAACCCAGGACGTGCTGCTCTTTTGCTTCAGCCCGAGCGCCATTCCTACGGCAATGGACAGCCCCTGCCCCAGCGAACCACCGGACATCTCCATCCCCGGCGTGTAGGTCGCCATCCCCGACATCGGCAGGCGGCTGTCGTCGGAACCGTAGGTTTCCAGCTCCTCTTCCGGGATAATTCCCGCTTCCAGCAGCGCCGCATAATAGGCGATGGCGTAATGGCCGTGAGAGAGCAGGAAGCGGTCGCGCCCTTCCCACTCAGGGTCTTCCGGACGGTAGGTCATCGCGTGGCTGAACGCGGTTGCCAGCACATCGGCATAGCCCAGAGCCTGGCCGATATAGCCCTGTCCCTGAACTTCCCCCATTTGCAGGGCGTAGCGGCGGATGCGCCACGCCGCTGCGGCGACTTTTTGTGATTCGGTCATCTTCATCTCATTGCCTCGCTTAGTGAATTAACATGCCGCCGTTAACATCCAGGGTGATACCGGTGGAGTAGGACGCGAGATCGCTTCCCAGGAACAGCGCGGCGCGCGCGATGTCTACCGCATCGCCCAGGCGGTTCATCGGGATCCCGGCAAGGATGTTGGCCGTCATTTCATCGGTCAGCTTACCGGCGGTGATGTCGGTCTGAATCAGCCCCGGAGTGATGCAGTTTACGCGGACGTTATCGGGGCCAAGCTCACGCGCCATCGCCCGCGCCAGACCGAGCACGCCGGCTTTTGCCGCGCTGTAGTGCGGGCCGCCGAAGATACCGCCGCCGCGCTGGGCGGAAACGGAGGAGATGCAGACAATGCTGCCGGATTTTTGCGCTCTCATGACCGGGATAACCGCCTGTGACATCAACAGCGTGCCGCGCAGGCTGACGTCAAGCACCGCGTCATAATTAGCGCGCTTAATGTCCATTAGCTTCAGCGGCTGAGTAATACCGGCGTTATTCACCAGTACATCGACCCGACCATATTTAGCTATGATCTGTTCAATTGCCGCCTGAACCTGAACTTCGTCAGCGACGTTTGCCGCCAGCCCGAGATGACCTTCGCCTAATGCCGCAGCCGCGGCTTCGCTGGCTTCGCCATTGAGGTCGATAATGACCACTTTAGCGCCGTTTTCAGAAAATAATTTCGCGGTAGCAAAACCCAAACCGCGTGCGGAGGCCGCGCCAGTAATAATGGCGACTTTATCTTTTAATAACATATTTTCACTCCATGACATTACGTCATATTAATTAACAGGATATATTTCCGTTATTGTGGCTCATCGAGGAAGAGAATAACCACCAGACCAATTGCTGCGCAGATACCGAAATAGGTAAATACAGAATTAAAGCTGCCGGTCTTATCAAGTAAAAAACCCGCAGCCATCGGAGCGACAAACCCGCCGAGGTTGCCGCCGCTATTGATAATAGAAGAGGCAATGGGATAAGTTTTCGTGTCCGAAACCGCCATACCGTATGCTGTGAATGCGGGCCAGCCAATATTCAGGCATAAACCGACGAAGAATAACCCAACACATACCGCCCAGGTGCTTGCCGGAATATTCAGCATAATTAACATCATGACCACGGTGGAAATAGCGGTAAACATCATCGTTGGCTTACGACGACGGCCTAATACTTTATCCGAAATCCATCCGCCGCCAATCGCGCCAATAAACCCGCCGATGCACGGCATACTGGCTACAAACCCCATACTCATGACATCAAAACCGCGCTCTTTCACTAAATAGAGTGGGATCCAGGTTAATAAGCCATACAGCACGCTAACCATCATAAAATAGGCCAGGCAGTCACCAAGGATATTTTTAGAGGTGAATAATCCCTTCGCTGTATCAATAGGCGCCATCTTCTTCACCCGAATAATTTTATCCAGCAAAGTGAAACGATCGGCAATTAATATATTTTCCCGCACGGTGTTTTTATGGATATCACGCCCGGCATTAATCTCTTCCAGTTCACTTTGCGAAACAAATCCGCTCTCTGAAGGTTTTGACTTAACCAGTAAATACCAGGCAATCGCCGCCACGATCCCCGGGATCGCAAAGGAGAAAAAGACCCACCGCCAGCCCCAGGTGACTGCAATCCACACCGCCAACGGCGGCACGATAATCGGCGCAAACATGGTGGCCGCGATATAAACGCCGGTTGCCGTGGCTTTCTCTTTCGGCGGAAACCAGTTATTAATCGTTGAAGCCAGCCCCACCGGGCATGGTCCTTCGCTAAGCCCCAGTCCCAGTCGCACCATCTTCAGGCTAAACACCGAACTTACCGTGCCCATCAGCCAGGTGAAAGCGGAAAAGCCGAAAATTGATAGTGAAACTAACCCCCGCGTGCCGCGTTTGGCGATAAAAAAACCTGCCGGGATCTGGCTTACCGCGTAGCCAAGGAAAAACATACTGGCGATGGCTCCGGCTTCAAAGTTGTTGATATGAAACTCATCAATGATAAACGGCAGCACCGCGCCGATATTGGTTCTGTCGGCGTAATTTATTGCATACACCAGGAAAATCATCGTCAAAACCACCAAACGATATTTTGTCTTCCTGGCGTCAGTACAGACTACAGTATCTATACGTGACATAGGGTATCCTCATTATTGTTTATACCCTTCATACTTCAAGTTGCTTATGTGTTGGCTACGGATACTCGGCCCATCCATGGGCCTCGCCCTGACGGGCCGTCGCACGCGACGTTCAAATCTGCTCCCGGCAGATTTGTCGCTCACCCCAGTCACATAGTTATCTATGCTCCTGGGGACTCACTCCCTTGCCGCCTTTAAGCAACTCGAATTATTTTGGGTATATGTTTTTTTCGCGAACCTTACCGCATCGCGCCTTGTTATCAGGCCTGTGGTTGCAATATAACAATCCCCAAAAGAAACGGTATTCAAAAAACCTCAATTATGAATGAGGAAAATTTTCTTCGTGACTGGATTCAAATTATTGTTGAATCAGCTTGACCGACAGAAATGGCAGATAAAACTGTTAACTTCATCACGAATTACCCCATAACTTATTTTTCGCCTATGTTAAGCTGACCAGGTATTAGGGGAGTAACCGCTGAATTTACTTCCTGGGGTAATAAAATTGGGCGATCATCATTCCATTCACCGGAGATAATCATGAACCAGCCACTACAGAATAAAAGCTTGCCTGTGCCATCTTTACGCAATATCCAGGCATTCATTGAAGTGGCTGATACCAACAGCCTGAATCTGGCAGCTGAAAATCTCAATGTTACGGCCTCCGCGGTAAGCCATCAGATAGCCAGTCTGGAACAGTATCTGGGAAAGAAACTTTTTTCGCGCAGCAGTAAAGGCGTCGTATTGACCGCGATTGGTGAAAAATATTTAAAAGAGGTTTCGGGGGCGTTAAACATTATTGGACAGGCTACCAACCAGGTCATAAATGATATTCACCAGGATTATTTACGCATACATTCAGCACCGAGTTTTGGATTACTATGGTTGATGCCCCGTCTGAATAAATTTCGCCAGGCCTGGCCTGAGCTTAAAATTAGCCTGACCTGTTCTTACGAAAGTATTCAGTTCTCCCGTGATAATATCGACATCGATATCCGCCACGGCCTTTCACAATGGCCGACGCTGGTCGTCAAAACCATAAAAAATGAACGTATGCTCCCCTATACGTCATCGACTTATTTAGCGAGTCATAGCATTCAAAACATTGAAGACTTACTGGGTTGCGATCTTATTCATTCAGATAGCACGCTGATCAACTGGAGCAACTGGCTGTCCTGGCATAAGGTTCGCGGCTGGAATAAAAACTTTATTTTTAATTTTGACCGCTCCTATATGAGCATTGAGGCTGCACGTATGGGCATGGGGATTATTCTTGAAAGCAATTTACTGGCCGGACAAAGCGTTAGCCAACGCCACCTGGCGCCCGTTTTTACGACTGACGTGAGTATGCCGGTTAACGCTCACCACTTCGTTTTGCCACATCACAATGAACAAAAAGAGAAAGTGAAGATATTCTTTAATTGGGTTTCCAAAGAGCTAAGCCGCGAAGGATTTCAGATCTAATAGCTGGCGGTAGACAAACCTGAAATGTGCGCCTAAAGTTAATCAATCGATTGATTAAGACTTAGGGCGTGTGATGAATATTCCCACTACGACCACCAAGGGCGAGCAGGCGAAAAGTCAGCTCATTGCCGCCGCACTGGCGCAGTTTGGCGAGTATGGCCTCCATGCCACCACGCGCGATATCGCCGCGCTGGCGGGGCAAAATATTGCCGCCATTACTTACTATTTCGGCTCAAAAGAGGATTTATACCTCGCCTGCGCCCAGTGGATTGCCGATTTTCTTGGCGAAAAATTCCGCCCCCATGCTGAAAAAGCGGAACGTCTGTTTAGCCAGCCTGCCCCTGACCGGGACGCCATACGCGAGCTCATTCTGCTCGCCTGCAAGAACATGATTATGCTGCTGACGCAGGAAGACACCGTTAACCTGAGCAAATTTATTTCACGCGAGCAGCTCTCTCCCACGTCGGCCTATCAATTGGTCCATGAACAGGTTATCGATCCGTTGCACACCCATCTGACAAGATTGGTTGCCGCTTATACCGGCTGCGACGCCAATGATACGCGCATGATTTTGCATACCCATGCCTTACTGGGCGAAGTGCTGGCGTTTCGTCTCGGCAAAGAAACTATTCTGTTACGTACCGGCTGGCCGCAGTTTGATGAAGAAAAAGCGGAGCTGATTTACCAGACGGTAACCTGCCACATCGATCTTATTCTGCACGGTTTAACGCAAAGGAGTCTGGACTGATGAAAAAACCTGTCGTTATCGGACTGGCAATCGCAGCGATCGTCGCTGTGATTGCCGGTGGAACCTGGTGGTATCAAAGTCGGCAGGACGATGGGCTGACGCTATACGGTAATGTCGATATCCGTACCGTCAATATCAGCTTTCGCGTCGGCGGCAGGCTGGCATCGCTGAATGTTGATGAAGGCGATGCCATCAAAGCCGGACAGGTGCTCGGCGAACTGGATCACGCGCCATACGAAAACGCGCTAATGCAGGCGAAAGCTGGCGTGTCGGTCGCGCAGGCGCAATATGATTTGATGCTGGCAGGCTATCGCGATGAAGAGATAGCCCAGGCCGCCGCCGCCGTCAGACAGGCGCAAGCCGCTTATGACTACGCGCAAAACTTTTATAACCGTCAGCAAGGATTGTGGAAAAGCCGCACCATTTCCGCTAACGATCTGGAAAACGCCCGCTCATCGCGCGATCAGGCGCAGGCGACGCTGAAGTCCGCGCAGGATAAACTGAGCCAGTACCGTACCGGTAATCGTGAACAGGATATCGCCCAGGCGAAAGCCAGCCTGGAACAGACAAAGGCCCAACTGGCGCAGGCGCAGCTTGATTTGCAGGACACCACGCTTATCGCGCCTGCCAACGGAACCTTGCTCACCCGCGCGGTCGAGCCTGGCAGTATGCTGAACGCCGGCAGCACGGTATTAACGCTCTCGCTGACCCGCCCCGTCTGGGTGCGCGCCTATGTCGATGAACGCAACCTCAGTCAGACGCAACCGGGGCGCGACATTCTGTTGTATACCGACGGTCGTCCTGACAAACCTTACCACGGCAAGATTGGTTTCGTTTCGCCCACCGCGGAATTTACGCCGAAAACCGTCGAAACGCCGGATCTGCGTACCGATCTCGTCTATCGCCTGCGCATTATCGTCACCGATGCGGACGATGCGTTACGCCAGGGGATGCCAGTCACGGTGAAATTTAATGACGAGGCACGGCATGAGTGAGGCCGTTATTACGCTGCACGGTCTGACGAAGCGCTTTGCGGGAATGGATAAACCCGCCGTCGCGCCGCTCGACTGTACCATTCATTCCGGTTATGTCACCGGGCTGGTAGGGCCGGACGGCGCAGGAAAAACCACGCTAATGCGTATGCTGGCAGGCCTGCTCAAAGCCGATGGCGGCAGCGCGTCCGTATTGGGCTTCGACCCGATACAAAACGACAGCGAGCTGCACGCGGTTCTGGGCTATATGCCGCAGAAATTCGGTCTGTATGAAGATCTTACCGTCATGGAGAACCTTAATCTCTATGCCGATTTACGCAGCGTTACCGGCGAGATACGGGAAAAGACCTTTGCCCGTTTGTTGGAATTTACCGCCCTCGGCCCTTTCACTGGCCGTCTGGCGGGGAAATTGTCCGGCGGGATGAAGCAAAAACTGGGGCTGGCCTGTACGCTGGTCGGCGAACCGAAAGTGCTGCTGTTGGATGAACCGGGCGTTGGCGTTGACCCGATTTCACGGCGCGAGTTGTGGCAAATGGTCCACGAACTGGCGGGCGACGGGATGCTGATTTTATGGAGCACCTCCTATCTGGATGAAGCCGAACAGTGTCGCGATGTGCTGCTGATGAATGAAGGCGAGCTGCTCTATCAGGGCGAACCTAAAGCGCTGACGCAAACGATGGCCGGTCGTAGCTTTCTGATGAGCAGTCCACAGGAAAACAACCGTAAGTTGCTACAGAGAGCGCTCAGACTGCCGCAGGTGAGCGACGGCATGATTCAGGGACGTTCGGTACGCCTGATCCTGAAAAAAGAGGCGACCGCAGCAGATATTCGTCAGGCCGAAGGAATGCCGGAAATCACCCTCAATGAGACCGCGCCGCGCTTCGAAGATGCGTTTATCGATCTGCTTGGCGGAGCGGGAACCTCGGAGTCTCCGCTGGGTTCAATCCTGCATACGGTTGAAGGCACTGCCGGCGAAACGGTGATTGAAGCGCAGGAACTGACGAAAAAATTTGGCGATTTCGCAGCCACGGACCATGTTAATTTCGTCGTACAGCGCGGCGAGATTTTTGGCCTGCTCGGCCCGAACGGCGCGGGTAAATCAACCACCTTTAAAATGATGTGCGGCCTGCTGGTGCCGACGTCCGGCAAGGCGCTGGTGCTGGATATGGATCTGAAAGTCAGCTCCGGCAAAGCCCGTCAGCATCTGGGCTATATGGCGCAAAAATTTTCGCTTTACGGCAA
Organism: Salmonella sp. NW722; assembly: GCF_051702785.1. Taxonomy (NCBI): domain Bacteria; kingdom Pseudomonadati; phylum Pseudomonadota; class Gammaproteobacteria; order Enterobacterales; family Enterobacteriaceae; genus Salmonella; species Salmonella sp. NW722. The sequence continues at coordinate 49,297 of NZ_JAMMIN010000012.1, read as the reverse complement.
CCTGACGGTTGAGCAGAACCTGCGTTTTTTCTCCGGCGTCTACGGTTTGCGGGGCCGCGCGCAAAATGAAAAAATTCAGCGCATGAGTGAAGCGTTTGGTCTGAAAAGCATCGCGTCGCATCCCACCGATGCGCTGCCGCTGGGCTTTAAACAGCGACTGGCGCTGGCCTGCTCGCTGATGCACGAACCGGATATTTTATTCCTTGATGAACCAACGTCCGGGGTTGATCCCCTCACCCGCCGTGAATTTTGGCTGCACATTAATAGCATGGTGGAAAAAGGGGTCACGGTAATGGTGACGACCCACTTTATGGATGAAGCGGAATATTGCGATCGCATCGGACTGGTTTATCGCGGGAAGCTTATCGCCAGCGGTACGCCGGACGATCTCAAAGCGCAGGCCGCCGATGAGCAACAGGCCGATCCGACGATGGAGCAGGCCTTTATCACTCTCATCAATGACTGGGATAAGGAGCATACGCATGAGTAAGTCTCTCTCCTGGCGCCGCGTGCGTGCGTTGTGCGTCAAAGAGACGCGCCAGATCGTGCGCGATCCCAGTAGCTGGCTGATTGCGGTGGTGATCCCGCTGCTGTTGCTGTTTATTTTTGGTTACGGCATTAACCTCGACTCCAGCAAGCTGCGGGTGGGGATTCTGCTTGAACAGCAAAGCCAGGAGGCGCTGGATTTCACTCATGCGATGACCGGTTCACCCTATATCGACGCGACCATTAGCGATAATCGCCATGAATTAATTGAAAAAATGCAGGCCGGACGTATTCGCGGACTGGTGGTGATTCCGGTGGATTTCGCGCAGCAAATGGCGCGCGCCGGTGACAGCGCGCCGATTCAGGTGATTACCGACGGCAGCGAGCCAAACACCGCCAACTTCGTTCAGGGTTATGTGGAAGGCATCTGGCAAATCTGGCAACAGCAGCGGGCGGAAGATCGCGGCGACACCTTTGAACCGCTCATCGACGTCCAGACGCGCTACTGGTTTAACCCAGCGGCGATCAGTCAGCATTTTATTATTCCCGGGGCGGTGACCATTATCATGACGGTAATTGGCGCAATCCTCACCTCGCTGGTCGTTGCCCGCGAATGGGAGCGCGGCACGATGGAGGCGCTGCTCTCAACCGAAGTGACGCGTGTTGAACTGCTGCTGTGTAAGCTTATTCCCTATTACTTTCTCGGTATGCTGGCGATGCTGCTCTGTATGCTGGTATCGGTGTTTATTCTCGGCGTGCCGTATCGCGGTTCGCTGGTGATTCTGTTTATCATCACCAGTCTGTTTTTACTGAGTACGCTGGGGATGGGGCTGTTGATTTCCACCATCACTCGCAACCAGTTTAACGCCGCGCAGGTGGCGCTGAACGCCGCGTTTTTGCCCTCGATTATGCTGTCCGGATTTATCTTCCAGATAGACAGTATGCCTGCGGTGATCCGCGCGGTGACCTATATTATTCCGGCGCGCTATTTTGTCAGCACCCTGCAAAGTCTGTTTCTGGCCGGCAATATTCCGGTCGTGTTAGGCGTTAACGTACTGTTTTTAATCGCCTCGGCGGTGATGTTTATTGGCCTGACGTGGCTAAAAACCAAACGACGGCTGGATTAAATATGTGTATGGATAATTGTCGTCGTAGGCCGGATAAGGCGTTCACGCCGCCATCCGGCATTATGCCTGATGCGCTTTGCTTATCAGGCCTACAAACTGGACTGAGAGGACGGACATGTTTCATCGCTTATGGACGTTAATTCGCAAAGAACTGCAATCGCTTTTACGCGAACCGCAAACGCGCGCGATCCTGATTCTGCCGGTGCTGATTCAGGTCATCCTGTTTCCGTTCGCCGCGACGCTTGAAGTCACTAACGCGACTATCGCCATCTATAACGAAGATAACGGCAAACATTCGGTAGAACTTACCCAGCGCTTTGCCCGCGCGAAAGCGTTTACCCATGTGCTATTGCTGAACAGTCCGCAGGAGATCCAGCCGACTATCGATACGCAAAAAGCGCTGCTGCTGGTACGCTTCCCGGCGGATTTCTCGCGGAATCTGGATACCTTCCAGCCAGCGCCGATGCAACTCATTCTTGATGGACGTAACTCCAACAGCGCGCAAATCGCCGCCAATTATCTGCAACAGATCGTCAAGGAGTATCAGCAGACATTGCTGGACGGCAAGCCAAAGCCCAACAATAGCGAACTGGTGGTACGCAACTGGTATAACCCGAATCTGGACTACAAGTGGTTTGTGGTGCCCTCGCTGATCGCCATGATCACCACTATTGGCGTGATGATCGTCACTTCGCTGTCCGTCGCCCGCGAGCGTGAACAAGGCACTCTGGATCAGCTGCTGGTCTCTCCGCTCACCACCTGGCAGATTTTCGTTGGTAAAGCGGTGCCGGCGCTGATTGTCGCGACCTTCCAGGCCACGATCGTGCTGGCTATCGGCATTTGGGCATACCAAATTCCCTTCGCCGGTTCATTAGCGCTGTTTTATTTCACGATGGTGATTTACGGGCTGTCGCTGGTAGGCTTTGGCTTGCTGATATCATCGCTTTGCGCCACGCAACAGCAGGCGTTTATCGGCGTCTTTGTCTTTATGATGCCGGCGATTTTGCTCTCGGGTTATGTCTCGCCGGTGGAAAATATGCCAGTCTGGCTGCAAAACCTGACGTGGATAAATCCTATCCGCCACTTTACTGATATTACCAAGCAAATTTATCTTAAGGATGCGAGTCTGGGGATTGTCTGGGGAAGTTTGTGGCCGCTACTGGTGATAGCGGCCACCACGGGTTCAGCGGCGTATGCGATGTTTAGACGCAAAGTGATGTAGCTTTTTATCTTTCGCCAGTAGCGAGACCACGGCGGGCCCGGCCAGGATAGCCAGCCCCGCCAGCGCCAGTAAGACATTGTTTTGCAATACGCGGGATAGCAGCCAGAGGACAATCAGCGCGGTGCCGAAGTACCAGGTGGTAGTCAGCTCTTCCAGCACATCCGCCACATCGCGCCAGCGTTGCTCATGATGGCGCTGCAACGCCAGCATCAGCAGTACCGTCACGCCATAAAGCACGCATAATCCCAGGCCGACGCGCACTAATGTGCCGCTCATCCAGCCTATTACCAGCATCGCCACTACCAGTAAATGCAACATAATCTGCCAACAACCGAGGCCGGTTGCGACACGAACGCGTTGTTGCCACTTCATGGCTTTTCTCCTGAAGCATTTTTCTCTCATTATTCAGAGTACCGAACTTTACGGAAAATTCCGTAAGACCGCATCTTTTTGTGACGACGACTACACTATTTCAATCAGGATAGTGACGCGGACAGGAAGAAAATGACTCAACACACGCGAAATTTTTCATTCAAAGTGCTCACAATTAATACGCACAAAGGTTTTACCGCCTTTAATAAACGCTTCATCCTGCCGGAGCTACGCGACGCCGTCAGAACGGTCGGCGCCGATATCGTCTGTCTGCAAGAAGTAATGGGCGCGCATGAAGTACATCCGCTGCATATCGAAAACTGGCCGGACACTACCCACTATGAATTTTTGGCCGACACCATGTGGAGCGATTTCGCCTATGGCCGCAATGCGGTCTATCCGGAAGGCCATCACGGTAACGCGGTTCTTTCTCGCTATCCCATTGAACATTATGAAAATCGCGACGTCTCGGTCGGCGGTAGCGAAAAACGCGGCGTGCTCTATTGCCGCATTACGCCGCCCATGCTCAACCGCCCTATCCACGTCATGTGCGTACATCTCGGCCTGCGGGAGAGCCACCGCCAGGCGCAGTTAACCATGCTGGCGGGATGGGTGAATGCCTTGCCGGAATCAGAACCGGTGCTGGTGGCCGGAGACTTTAATGACTGGCGGCAAAAGGCCGGCCCGCCGTTAAATGCGGCCGGGCTGGAGGAGATATTCACCCGTGCCCATGGCCGACCGGCGCGCACATTCCCGGTGAGTATGCCGCTGCTGCGACTCGATCGTATTTACGTCAAGAATGCGAACGCCAGTTCTCCTACGGCGCTACCGCTGCGGAACTGGCGACATTTATCAGACCATGCCCCCCTTAGCGCGGAGATCCATCTATGAAATGCGGCTGGCGTGAAGGTAATCAAATTCAGCTACTGGAAAACGGCGACCAGTTCTATCCTGCCGTGTTTGAGGCTATCGCTCAGGCACAGCAAAAAATCATTCTGGAAACCTTTATCTTGTTTGAAGATGAGGTGGGTAAAAAACTCCATGCCGCTCTGCTAAAAGCCGCACAGCGCGGCGTAAAAGCCGAAGTATTACTCGACGGCTACGGCTCTCCCGATCTCAGCGACGCGTTTGTCGGCGAATTAACCTCAGCGGGCGTGATTTTTCGCTATTACGACCCCCGCCCGCGTCTACTGGGGTTGCGAACCAATATCTTCCGCCGAATGCACCGCAAAATTGTGGTGATTGATGATCGTATTGCTTTTGTCGGCGGCATTAACTACTCCGCCGAGCATATGTCGGATTACGGCCCGCAGGCGAAACAAGACTACGCGGTACGGGTCGAAGGGCCTGTTGTGGCCGATATCCTGCAATTCGAAGTCGAGAATCTGCCGGGGCAAAGCCCTGCGCGCCGCTGGTGGAAGCGCCATCACCAGGCCGAAGAAAACCGTCACCCCGGCGAAGCGCAGGCGCTGTTTGTCTGGCGAGATAATGAAGAGCACCGCGACGATATCGAACGTCATTATCTGAAAATGCTGACCCAGGCAAAGCGTGAAGTGATTATCGCTAACGCCTATTTTTTCCCCGGCTATCGCTTGCTCCACGCAATGCGTAAAGCCGCCCGCCGTGGCGTGAGCGTAAAACTGATTGTCCAGGGGGAACCAGACATGCCGATAGTCAAAGTCGGCGCGCGGTTGCTCTATAACTATCTGGTGAAGGGCGGCGTGCAGGTTTATGAATACCGACGCCGTCCGCTGCATGGCAAAGTGGCGCTGATGGACGATCACTGGGCCACGGTAGGGTCGAGTAATCTCGATCCGCTCAGCCTGTCGCTTAACCTTGAAGCTAACCTGATCATTCACGATCGTACCTTTAACCAGACCCTGCGCGATAATTTACAAGGCATCATCGTGAATGATTGTAAGCAGGTCGATGAGTCTATGCTGCCGAAACGCACCTGGTGGAACCTGACCAAAAGCGTGCTGGCGTTCCACTTTTTACGCCATTTCCCGGCGCTGGTCGGTTGGCTACCGGCGCATACCCCGCATCTGGCGCAGGTTCCCCCGCCTGCCCAGCCGGAAATGGAAACCCAGGATCGCGTTGATCCAGAAAATACAGGAGTGAAGCCCTAATGGCTAAATCGCATCCACGCTGGCGGCTGGCTAAAAAAGTGCTGACCTGGCTGTTTTTTATTGCGGTCGTCGTTCTGCTGGTGGTTTATGCTAAAAAGGTCGACTGGGGCGATGTCTGGACCGTCATCCGCGACTATAACCGCACGGCGCTTTTAAGCGCTGTAGGACTGGTGATCGTTAGCTATCTTCTGTACGGCTGCTACGACCTGCTTGGACGGCTTTATTGCGGCCATAAGCTGGCGAAGCGACAGGTGATGTTGGTATCGTTCATCTGCTATGCCTTTAACCTGACGCTCAGCACCTGGGTCGGCGGGATCGGGATGCGTTACCGACTATACTCTCGCCTCGGGTTGCCCGGCAGTACTATTACGCGCATTTTCTCACTCAGCATTACCACTAACTGGTTGGGCTATATCCTGCTTGGCGGCATCATTTTTACCTTCGGTGTTGTCCAGCTTCCCGACCACTGGTATATCGATGAAGGCACGCTACGTATTCTCGGTATCGTTTTATTGTTGGTTATCGCGGTCTATCTGTGGTTTTGCGCCTTTGCGAAGCGGCGGCATATGACGATTAAAGGGCAGAAACTGGTGCTGCCGTCATGGAAATTCGCGCTGGCGCAGATGGCGATCTCCAGCGCGAACTGGATGGCGATGGGCGCCATCATCTGGCTGCTGATGGGTCAGGATGTGAACTATTTCTTTGTGCTGGGCGTACTGCTGGTGAGCAGTATCGCGGGCGTCATCGTGCATATTCCGGCAGGCATCGGCGTGCTGGAGGCCGTATTCCTCGCGTTGCTGGCGGGCGAACATACGTCGCAAGGCACGATTATCGCCGCCCTGCTCGCGTACCGCGTGCTTTACTATTTTATTCCCCTGCTGCTGGCGCTGGTGTGCTACCTGATCCTGGAGAGCCGGGCGAAGAAGCTGCGGGCGAAAAACGAGCGGGCGATGGCGAAATAAATTTAAGCAGACGCGTTTTCGCTTTCCAGCACAACGCGTTTTATCCGGTAAAAATAAACATATGCTGAGAAAAAAGACGTATTCATCTGTAAGCGGGAAAAAAGCAGCAATGACCAGCTAAACAGCAGCAGGAGCACTTCGTGAAACTCGCCCATGAATACTGATGACAGGGTACAGAACGTTGCCAACGTAACGGAAATAATGGCCAACAATAGCGCATAGCGGTAAATAATGACCCCGCTCATTCTTCCTTTAAGCAGGAGCTGATTTGACGGGGTAAGAAAAGCGATATAGCCCACGGTCAGGAAGAAGACCAGCTCCAGATGCTTTTTATTGTGCAGCTCAAACTGCGCAATAACCATGTTTATACTGATGATCCATGTCATGGTCATCATGATCGCCGTAAGCCCAATCACGCCTCCGTGAGGAATACCTTGTTCATACCAGTTTTTTTTGTAGTGGCTGGCCGGATACACAGGTAACTTAATCTCTGGCGGGATCAGCTGCCCTTTTTTCACCAGCTCCGCCAGTGTTTTTCCTGTTAGCCACGTCATCAGATTCATGGGCTTATCATTTCCTTGTCTGTGAGGTGAGATATTTTTGTAATGCGACTCGCACTAATCGACGCCCCAGGCAGAAACGAATCATCATCGTAAACGTTTCGCCATTCATCACCCAGCGGCAAAGCACAACCATAATAATCGCGATAACCAGATCACTCTTTAGTTCGCTATTTTGATTGCACAACACGTCAAATAATCCAGTACCGCAGAGCATAATATTTAATAAAAACAGTAAAACGCAGAGGCGCAACCCCAGGATATAACCCTTGGCAATAAGCCATACCTCAGCCATAACACATAGCATCATACCTATAGCACTGCCCAAATAAATGATTATATTTAGTGGCCAATATAGAATAAACTTATCAAAAACAAAATGCGCACTGCACACACCTCCCACAAGAAGCATAAAACTAAACGCGCAAACAGGCGCAGGATTGGGTAATGAATGTTCCCATGACATTCCGGTAATGAAATGAGAAATCAGCGCTGGCGGGCATTTCTGATTAAAATCCTCGCCGCCATTTTTAATGGCGCGAGTGACGTCTTTAGCTTCACAAAACGCTAACCAAAATTGTTTGCCACATAATTTACTCATTATACCCATCATCACCAACCTGAATAAAAAACCTGCAACGCCTACGGCCTGAAAGATAGTAGTATTTCCAGAATCATCAAAATGATATAACGACACAGCGTAACCACAGCATTAATAATGCCAAGGTAAAGCGTCAGCGCGCCAAATAAAGCGCAACGAGGCAGGGATGAAAACTCGCTGTGATATAACATGCGGGCATAACCATGAAGTGTCGATTTTTCTAGTGCTGTAATCAATGTCCATACTAATACCGTCAGCACACTGGCTATCCAGACCAGAGTGCTACTGGCCACCAGGCTATTGACGACTATCGCAGCGATGATCCCGCTTACCACCATAAAAATTAACGGCCTGAATAGACCAGAACTGATATTCAGGTAGAAAATAAATAAGGCATTAAGACTAAACATGATTCCAACAATCACGAAAATGGTCGCGCCACCTGAGAAAAGGTAAGCTAATGACACGCCGGTAAGCGTAATGATGGCAATATATATCAACGTTGCGACAACAGTGCCAAAGCGGGAAAGACAGGTAACGGCCCCATACCCCAGGCCAAGCAAAAGTGCTGATATCCACAAAACAACAACAGGTTGAACGTGAGTTATCAAAAATTGAGTATACAACGTTAACCATATAATGCCGGCGGTACACCATAGTCCCAACGCAGTATACCAATAGGTAAGGGATAACATTGTCGCGGGAATAAATGCTATTTGCCGTATACGTATTGCAGCCAGAGGTCCCACTTGTCATTTATCGCTCTTCACATGATCACGGTGATAAGAATGGCAAGCGCAGGAAAACATTTCTAAGATATTTATGCTGTTTCGCCCTAAATATAGTCCTAAAAAAAATCCTGGCGCAGGGCCAGGATTTTAAGAGATCGCTATAATTAGCGGCGATTACCAAAAATACGCAGTAACATCAGGAACAGGTTGATAAAGTCCAGGTACAGCGTTAACGCGCCGAGAATCGAATATTTACGCAGATTAGCGCTATCGCGGGTATCTATTTGCTCGCCGATATTTTTCAGTTTCTGCGTGTCATAGGCCGTCAGACCGACAAACACCACCACCCCGATATAGGTTACCGCCCACATCAGCGCTTCACTCTTCAGCCAGAAATTGACCAGCGAGGCCAGAACGATACCAATAAGCGCCATAAACAGCATATTGCCGAAACCGCTAAGATCGCGTTTAGTGGTGTACCCGTACAGGCTCATGGCGCCAAACATTCCCCCCGTCACCACAAACGTGCTGGCGATAGAGGAGTAGGTGTAAACGATAAAAATACTGGATAACGTCAATCCGGTTAGCGCCGAATAGAGCATAAACAGCGTGGTCGCCATTCCGGCGCTAAGTTTATGCACCAGTCCCGACAGAACAAACACCAGCGCAAGCTGGGCAATAATTAAGCCAAAGAAAGTGATCTTACTGGAAAAGACAAACATCATGACGGCTGGCGTATTAGCCGCATACCACGCGATAAACGCGGTCAGTAACAGTCCGACCGTCATCCAGCCATACACTTGCGCCATATAGGTCTGCAGGCCGGATCGCGCCTGCACTATTGAATCAGATCGTGGAAATCTGTCCATGATGAACTCCTGTGTGGAAATGATACCCTAAAGCGTATCACATTCTGCTACCAACGTTTCGCCAACTGCTGGTCGCTGTCGCGCGCTTCGACCCAGCGATCGCCTTCCGGCGTGGCTTCACGCTTCCAGAACGGCGCACGGGTTTTCAGATAATCCATAATGAACTGGCCGGCGTCGAACGCGCTACTGCGGTGCGCGCTGGTGACGCCGACAAACACAATCTCATCGCCCGGCCATAATTCGCCAACGCGATGAATCACCGTGACCCGACCCAGCGGCCAGCGGGAACGTGCCTCAACGACGATCTCCGCCAGAGCTTTCTCAGTCATGCCGGGATAATGCTCCAGCGTCAGCGCCTTAACGCTATCGCCCAGGTTATGATTGCGCACTTTTCCGGTAAAGGTGACGACCGCGCCGTCTTCGTCGCGCGCCGCCAGCCAGGAATATTCCTCCCCGACGCTAAACGGCGCAGGGCCGACCACAATTCGCGTTTCGTGCATGTTAGCCCCCCGTGACTGGCGGGAAAAACGCCACTTCATCGCCCGCCGTCAGCGGATGGTCAAAACTTACCAGCGTCTGGTTGACCGCCGCCAACAGCTTACCGTCTTCCAGCGCCAGCGCCCAACGATCGCTCTTTGTCGCCAGATGCTGTCGCAGCGACTCAACGGTGGAAAAATCTGCTGGAAGCTCCAGCGCATCAGTTCCTGTAAGCTCGCGAACCTGGGCGAAGAAAAGCACTTTAATCATGCGCATCCACCTTAAAATCCCCCGATTTGCCGCCGCTTTTCGCCAGCAGGCGCACCGGACCAATTACCATATCTTTTTGTACCGCTTTGCACATGTCGTAGATGGTTAACGCCGCGACGGACGCCGCGGTTAACGCTTCCATTTCGACGCCGGTTTTACCGGTCAGACGGCACAGAGACTCAATACGCACGCGGTTATGCTCCGGCTCGGCCTGAAGCTGAATCTCCACTTTACTTAGCAGTAGCGGGTGGCACAGCGGGATCAGCTCCCAGGTGCGTTTGGCGGCCTGAATACCGGCAATTCGGGCGGTGGCGAAAACATCGCCCTTGTGGTGTTTGCCATCAACAATCATCGCCAGCGTTTCACTACGCATGGTAACGAATGCTTCCGCACGCGCTTCACGAACGGTTTCCGCTTTAGCGGAAACGTCCACCATGTGCGCTTCGCCTGCGGCGTTTATATGGGTTAATTGCGACATCGTTATTTCTTTAAATGAGGGTGAAAATTACATGGGCGTGTACGGGCATCCAGCTGCGGCGCAATGATATTCTCCCATGCGGTTCTGCACGCTTTTGTGGAGCCCGGCATGGCGAAAATCAAGGTGTTATTCGCCACGCCAGCTACCGCGCGCGACTGCAGAGTTGCGGTGCCGATCTCTTCAAACGAGAGCATACGAAACACTTCGCCAAATCCTTCCACTTCACGATCGAACAGCGGCAACAGCGCTTCCGGCGCCTGATCGCCTTCGGTCAAACCGGTCCCGCCAGTTATCAATACGACCTGCACCTCATCACTGGCGATCCAGGCGGAAACCTGGGCGCGAATCGCGTAACGGTTTTCTTTAACGATGGCTTTCGCCACCACTTCATGCCCGGCCTCCTGCGCCGAATCACGCAGATAATGACCGGAGGTGTCGTCTTCTTCGCCGCGTCGGCTGGAAACAGTAAGAATAGCGATGCGGGTCGGGATAAATTCAGCGCTGACCTGACTCATCTGAAATCTCCTTATTAAGGATTAACCGCCAATGTAAGATAAATTTTGCGTAATACCAGTATTGCTCTGATGAAGGAAGTGGGTCTGCTTTTTCTCCCGCAACGCGTCGGAAATACGTTCCTCAAGCGCGTATTGCTGCGCATCATCCTGTAACAGGTCGCGTAAACTTACGCCGCCGTCGCCAAACAGACATAAATGCAGCTTCCCGACGGACGAAACACGCAGGCGGTTACAGGTGGCGCAGAAATCTTTTTCGTACGGCATAATGAGACCGATCTCACCGGCGTAATCGGGATGACAAAAAACCTGCGCCGGGCCATCGCTACGCTGGCGGAGCTGGTGGATCCAGCCGCGCTTAATCAGCTCGTCGCGCAATACCTGACCCGAAATATGATGTTTGCGGAAGAGATCGCTCCCCTCGCCCGTCTCCATAAGTTCAATGAAGCGTAGCTGAATGGGGCGAGGCTGAATCCAGGCAAGGAAGGTATCCAACTGATGGTGATTCACGTCGCGCATCAGCACGGTGTTGACTTTCACCTTTTCGAAACCGGCGTCAAAGGCGGCATCGATGCCCGCCATCACCTGGCGGAATTTGTCCTGACCGGTAATCGCATGGAACTGACGCGCATCCAGACTATCCACGCTAACATTGACGCCCGTCAGCCCCGCTTCGCGCCAGTTCGCGGCATCGCGCGCCAGTCGATAACCGTTAGTGGTCACCGCGATCTGGCGAATAGCATCATTTTCACCCACGGCGGCAATGATGTCGGTAAAATCGCGGCGTAATGAAGGCTCGCCGCCGGTAAGACGCACCTTCTCCGTGCCAAGACTGGCAAAAGCGCGCGTAACGCGACGAATTTCATCAACGGTAAGGAAACCGTTGTTAGTGACGCCGCCAGGTTTGTAGCCATCCGGCAGGCAGTAGGTGCAACGAAAGTTACACACATCGGTAATCGACAAACGCAAGTAGTAAAACTTACGCGCGAAAGCATCGGTAAGTTGTGAAGCCATGTACACCTTTCCAAATACGGGAGGCGGAGTCATTTCTTCCTGCGCCCTGGTGGCAAACGTTAAACGTTGTCACGGCCAAAGCACCATATCAAAAATGACCCAGGTGCAGAGGCTAGAGTGTTTACTGTGGTTACGCCGATACTAGCGTGTAAATGACAATTTCGCCATCACGCTTTCGCTATATAAACATATACATAGCGATATGATCGTGCTATTTAGCGACAGAATACGTGAAAATCACACTTTTACATTGATATATATCATTTAGCCGTGGTAACGCCCTCGCTATAAAGGGGTAGTCGGGAATAATTAATTGTCTTTTAGCCGGTCGGCTAATTGCTGAAAACCCGCGACTTGCGCTACTGTAGCGCTGCTTATTTGACTTCAGGAATTTTTATGCGCAATCGTACGCTGGCTGACCTTGATCGTGTCGTTGCCCTCGGCGGAGGGCATGGATTAGGACGCGTCCTCTCCTCGCTTTCTTCATTAGGTTCGCGCCTGACCGGCATTGTGACTACCACAGATAACGGGGGGTCAACTGGCCGTATTCGCCGCTCGGAAGGCGGGATCGCCTGGGGCGATATGCGCAACTGTCTGAATCAGTTAATTACCGAACCCAGCGTCGCATCCGCTATGTTTGAGTACCGTTTTGGCGGTAATGGCGAACTTTCTGGTCATAACCTCGGAAATTTGATGTTAAAGGCGTTAGATCATCTGAGCGTGCGGCCTCTGGAAGCGATTAATTTAATTCGTAATCTGCTTAAAGTGGACGCGCAGCTGATCCCGATGTCGGAGCTACCGGTAGATCTGATGGCGATTGACGATCAGGGGCATGAGATTTATGGCGAGGTGAATATCGATCAGTTAGCGACTCCGCCGCAGGAGATCATGTTAACGCCAAACGTTCCGGCGACGCGGGAAGCGGTACAGGCCATTAATGACGCGGATCTGATTCTGATTGGCCCTGGCAGTTTTTATACCAGCCTGATGCCTTGCCTGCTGCTGGATGAACTGGCGCAGGCGCTGCGGCGCACCCCAGCGCCAATGGTGTATATCGGCAATCTGGGTCGCGAACTGAGTCTGCCCGCCGCCAGTTTAACGCTGGTCGATAAGCTGGCAATGATGGAGCAATATATTGGCAAAAAAGTCATTGACGCAGTAGTGGTTGGGCCGCGAGTTGACGTCAGTGCGGTGAACGATCGGCTGGTGATTCAGGAAGTGCTGGAGGCCAGCGATATCCCCTATCGCCACGATCGTCAGTTATTACACAATGCGCTGGAAAAAGCGCTACAGGCGTTGGGTTAAGCCCGTTTACCGACGACGCTGCGCTTATCAGAAGCCTGTTTACACCGAAGGGTAAACAGGCTCTCTCCCTCTTCTGATAAACTGCGTTCAGCTATCACCAGTAGGCGCTCACGAGCGAGCTCACCTCTTTTTTCAGCAATATATTCTCCATGATCTCAGTAAAGAGGGTCTGATTGATCTCTTCCATTATCCGCATTCCAGCCATGCGCTCTGCGTCAGGATCACCTGCTATTCCTAACGCTTCCAGTTCAGCATTGACCCGGCTCTGATACTCATCCGTTTCAATACACTCAGCCCTTTTGTCCATCATTTCACGCCACTCTTCTGGCGCTATACGCTCCAGCACTTTATGCCACGGCCCCCACAGCGCAAACCATTTGTGAAAATCCCTATTTTCAGCAATTTTTATCCTTATTTCCGCATCGTCCAGGTCAGACTCAGTAATACCCGAAACGTTATAGAACCGCATATCCTGGGTCATTGTTGTCAGCGACAGCGACTCTCGTAACTGATTCTGAAAACCCAGGTATACTTCGACTTCGTCAATAAAAAACAGCCGTTTTACCTTTTCTCTGGCGAGCGATTCTATTTGCTCCAGCCGAAAAATTTCACGCCCCGCCATAATCAGTTCCGCTAAGTGGCTATCAAAGGCGCCTCTTTCAGCATCATGAACCAACGTCGCTTCCTGCATTTGGTGGTATGCCAGTGTGACCCGATCTTCACAGCTTATCGTTGCATCCATCGCTATAAAAAATGCGGTTTCTCTTAGTGTGCTATCATCAGCCAGGCGCATTAGCCAGGCGGAGACTTGTTCCTTAAAATCCGGGTGTCGGGTGTTCTGCGTATCGCTAAGACGATCCAGAAACATGCTGAAGGCTGCCGCGTTTACTTCCGTCTCAAACGCCCGCCATTGGTTGACGTCTTCCTCCTCGAGATTGGTTAGCCACCCCTGGACAGCTTGATGCAGTGGTCGAGTTACCCGAACAATTGAAAAGTCGCCCATGGCAAAAAATACCTCGGGTCCCTGATAACCCGCAGAGGACATTAGCCGCTGCATATTCTGTATCGTTCGTTCTGAAAAAGGATTATGTTCTACGATTATTCTTGTAGGTCGAGGTCCCTCACCACGAAAACGGGGTAACGACTCCGGGAGACGGACCAGGCGATTGCGAGAGGCCTGCATTATTTGTAATGCCGCCGGGAGGTTTTCCGGTAGATTACTCAATGCGTTACGGGAAACGTCCAGCGTTGTTATCGTGGGAGGTAGTGTTTCAGGCAGAACAGTAATCTGATTTTTACTTACATCCAGGAACTGTAATTCTGGTGGTAACGATGCGGGCAGACTGGTTAAGGCATTTTCACCGGCCTCCAGATTCTTCAGGCCCGGCGGCAATGTTTCAGGCAGAGCGGTTAACGAATTACTCTGCACATTCAAATGGGTAATCCCTGACGGAAGATGTTCTGGCAGTGTCCTTATGCGGTTATCATAAACGCTCAGGTACCGAAGTTCCTCAGGTAGATTTTCAGGTAAGGAACTAATTTTATTATGGAAAAGATCCAGCGATTGAAGCGCTGAAGGCAAACGTTCCGGTAATTCAGTAATACGGTTAATGCTCAGCTCCATTTTCTTTATGGTATCCGGTAACGTGGCAGGGATACTGGTTAGCTGATTACTGCTGGCATACAGGGTCTTTATATTTCCCTGTAAATTTTCCGGAAAACTTTTCAGTTCATTGTTATCGAGTATCAGAGTAGTTATCTGCTCAGGAATACAGGCGGGTATAGTGGTAAGTCCTAATATTTTCAGACGGAGTTCCGTCTTATTATTTTTCAGGCAGTCACGCATCCGTTGTACGGCTTCTTCACGATTTGCTGCCTCTTCCGCTGGCGCCGCTTTTACCCACTCAGACCAGATTAACTCATAATTCACAGTATCTTTGGAGCCGGAAGCGCTACTCGCCTGCTCGCTTTCTGTCACACGGGTATAGGTGACTGACTTTCCCCCTCCCTCAACGGTATATCCATCTGTATTAAAAACTATAGACAGAATTTCCTGACTATTTTCACTCAAAATACAGTATTGGTCTGCCCCCCCTCTACTATACTGAATATTATCCGCATACGCCGGGAAAGCTAACATCCTTAAACATTCAAACTTGCTTTTGATCTCTTCTGGCGAGGCGGTTTCAGGTGGATGACAAAGATAAGCGATGCAGCTTTGTGCTTCAACCTGATGTTCTGAAGAGAAAAAGGCACTTATTTTATTCCATATCTCTTCTTTTAAAGGCACCTCTGTTGATGTCTCATTGCTAATACTTTGCTGCCTTGCCGTAGATTGTATATTAGTAATATTAAACATATTTTCCCTACCTGATCTGAACGTAACCTAAAGTAACAGATAAGGATATTCTCAACTTTAAATAAGAGGTCCTGGTCGTCATTATTTCGGACAAATCATTCAGTATTTGCAGCGCTTGACTTATAAATGCTCGTGCTTCCATCACCTCTTTTTTAAGTAGGATGATGTTATCTGTTGCCATGACACGATTTCAACGAACTCACATAAGATTAAAATGACGATCATAAGGATAGCTATACCGATAATACGGGGCGTTTTTTTCATAGCCGAGGAGAGAGGGAAAATTAGCGTTGGGTTCAGCCTCAACGCTAATTTTCTTCAGTTGTGATTAAACTAGCTAACTCATTGATGTTTTTAGTTTTTCGACAATCTCGTTAGTCAAAGCCTGTCACTGTTTTTCATTCCTGACTGACTTAGCCCTTACTATTGCACTGAAATTCTCAAAAGCGAGCCATGGTAACGATGACTCGCTGGCGATCGACACATTGTCAGGACGCCGCGATAAACAACTCGCGTAACTGGTGCAACTGGTCGCGAATTTGCGCGGCTTCTTCAAACTCCAGATTTTGCGCGTGCTGCATCATTTGCCCTTCCAGTTCATGAATTTTCTGCTGCAACGCTTTCGGCGTCATATCCAGTTCGACAATTCCGGCTTTTGCCGTAGAACGGCCCTTGCCTTTCCCCTTCGCTTTGGTTTTCGCAATGTTCTGCCCCAGCGCCAGAATGTCGACCACTTTTTTATTCAGCCCCTGCGGAGTGATACCGTGCTCTTCGTTGTACTTCTGCTGCTTCTCGCGACGTCGCTCGGTTTCGCCAATCGCCTTCGCCATCGACGGCGTGATTTTATCGCCATACAGAATCGCTTTACCATTAACGTTACGCGCCGCGCGTCCTATGGTCTGAATCAGGGAGCGCTCGGAGCGCAGGAAGCCCTCTTTATCGGCGTCCAGAATCGCCACCAGCGAGACTTCCGGCATATCCAGCCCTTCGCGCAGCAGGTTAATCCCCACCAGAACGTCAAACTCGCCCAGACGCAAATCGCGGATGATTTCCATGCGCTCCACGGTATCAATATCTGAGTGCAGGTAACGCACGCGCTCGCCGTGTTCTTCCAGATATTCGGTCAAATCTTCCGCCATCCGTTTGGTAAGCGTAGTGACAAGGACACGCTCATTAATGGCCGCACGCTGACGAATTTCGGACAGCAGATCGTCCACCTGGGTCGCCACCGGACGCACTTCAATAATCGGGTCCAGCAGCCCGGTCGGTCGCACAACCTGATCCACCACCTCATCACCAGATTTTTCCAGCTCATAGTTGCCGGGCGTGGCGGAAACATAGATAGTTTGCGGCGCTAAGGCTTCAAACTCCTCAAACTTCAGCGGGCGGTTATCCAGCGCCGAAGGCAGACGGAAGCCATACTCGACCAGCGTCTCTTTGCGCGCCCGGTCGCCGCGGTACATGCCGCCTATCTGCGGGATGGTGACATGAGACTCATCCACCACCAGCAGTCCGTCGGCGGGCAGATAATCGAACAAGGTTGGCGGCGGTTCGCCCGGCCCGCGGCCCGACAGAAAGCGGGAATAGTTTTCAATGCCTGAGCAGTAGCCCAGCTCGTTCATCATCTCTAAATCGAACTGCGTGCGCTGGCTTAATCGCTGCTCTTCAAGCAGCTTATTATTTGCCAGCAAGACCTTACGCCTGTCCGCCAGCTCATCTTTTATCTCTTCCATCGCCTGCAGAATACGCTCGCGCGGCGTCACGTAGTGCGTTTTGGGATAGATGGTATAACGTGGCACCGTTGACTCTACCTGCCCGGTTAACGGGTCGAACAGCGACAGGCGTTCCACTTCTTCATCAAACAGCTCAACGCGTAGCGCGATGTCGTCAGATTCAGCCGGGAAGATGTCGATCACTTCGCCGCGCACGCGAAAGGTACCACGCTGAAAAGCTTGATCGTTACGGGTGTATTGCAATTCCGCCAGCCGACGCAAAATCGCGCGCTGGTCAATCAGCATTCCCACCGTCAGATGCAGCATCATTTTCAGGTAGAGATCCGGATCGCCCAGACCGTAAATCGCGGACACGGAAGCCACCACCACGACATCGCGTCGCTCAAGCAACGCTTTCGTTGCCGACAACCGCATTTGCTCAATATGTTCGTTTACCGAAGCGTCTTTTTCGATAAACGTATCCGAACTTGGCACATACGCTTCCGGCTGATAGTAGTCATAGTAGGAGACGAAATACTCCACCGCGTTTTCCGGGAAAAACTCTTTCATTTCGCCGTAGAGCTGCGCCGCCAGGGTTTTATTGGGCGCAAGCACCATCGTTGGCCGCTGCAAGTCCGCAATGACGTTGGCGATGGTGAATGTCTTCCCGGAGCCGGTCACGCCCAATAACGTCTGATGCGCCAGCCCGTCCTCCAGCCCCTCTTCCAGACGACGTATAGCGTCCGGCTGATCGCCAGAAGGTTTAAAAGCGGAATTCAGTTTGAACGGTTTACTCATGAGCGGCTACCTGAAGGAGTGAGCGGGCAGGGGTGTAATTTTACTCTCGACGGTGAATATTGCCAATAAAAAATACTGGATGAAAAAACAGTAACACTCCAGTGTATAATGGCTATCGGCAGATACCCCACGCTATTTAGAGGTAAAACATAGACAGTCGCGGGGTAAAATTCCAGCAGTGTGCTGGTTATCCCCAGACCAGAGTCTTTTTTAACATTTGTCAAGTCGAATGATGAAAGTTTTATGTCAACGTATCCCCCTTCCTTTACAACCATTGATTTTATATAACTTGCTGTCTGAAAAGGGATATTTTCTCAAGCCGTCTTTCGCGCCAATTTAGTCGCAGGCCGCGTCGCCTCTCGCTTACGTTGTGTTTTCTAACTCTAATACACAAGGTTATCCACAGGAATAGTGGATAACTGCTTCCAGCCCGTATCCCCTGCCGCCTGGCAAAATCAGCCCCTGACGTTTTCGCCGGGCGATAAAAAAAAATTATCGCTATTTTTGGCAGATTATTGGCTAACGAGAAGGGAAAAATTGAAGCGTACACGCTCACATTTTGCACATTTTTAGCCTGGCGACGTCAGGAGGGTCTGGCGAAAGAACAGCAGGATCGTCTGATCCTGCAAGAAGGCGGTTTTTAGGCGCGGTCAGGCGTGTTCCAGGGGGCTAAGGTCCAGATACTGTCCTGTCGCCGCCTGCGATGGAGAAACGCCCAGCCACGGGATTTCCCCTAACAGCGGGGCCGGTATGACGCGGCGAAGCGTCGCGAGATATTCACCATGACGCGCGCCTGGCGGCTGTACGTCGTTGGCTATCCATCCGACAAGCGGTAATCCGGCCTGTTCTACCGCCAGCGCCGTCAGCATGGCGTGATTAATACAGCCCAGCTTGACGCCAACAACCAGAATCACCGGCAGCTGCTCCGTCTGTACCCAGTCGGCAAACGTCAGCGTGGCAGAGAGCGGTGTAAACCAGCCGCCCGCCCCTTCTGTCAACACCCAGTCTGCCTGCGCCTCCAGCGTTCGCAATCCGCGTGATAATACCGCCGCGTCTATCGCCCGGCCTTCGTCGGCGCTAACGATGTGGGGAGAGGTAGGCTCGGCAAAAGTATAAGGATTGATAGCGGAATAAGGTTGCGGCAGGCTGCTGTTACGCTGCAAGGCCAGGGCATCGCCATTGCGTAGCCCGTCGGTTGTCATTTCGCTGCCGGAAGCGACGGGCTTATAGCCTACGGTTTGATAACCTAATTGCGTTGCGGCCTGCAATAAGGCGCAACTGGCAACCGTTTTACCGACTTCAGTATCAGTACCGGTCACAAAATAGCGTTTAGTCACGTTCAATCACTCCCATAAAAAGATGGTACGTCAGCGGATATTTCCCCTGCCGCTGCGGCCATGCCAACTGAATCTGTCTAAGCCGGGCGCGGGTTAATACATCTGACTCCCGCCCTTCATGAAGATGGGTGGCGCCAATGCCTTTAAGCGAGCGCATCGCGCTCAGGGCATCCTCAAACCACAATGTCATCGCCTGAGTATGACGAGACGCCCGGCAGCCGCGCAGCGCGTGGTCAATGGCCTCTTCCGGCAAAAAGCTATTCGCGTGAGCGCGATTATCGACGGCCTGCCATGCCTGACGCAGCTCCGGCAACGACCCCTGGCACAAGGTGGTAAACGCCACCACGCCGCCGGGCCGTACAACCCGATACAACTCGCTCAACGCATCACGTAAATCGCCACACCACTGGACCGCCAGGTTGCTCCAGGCCAGGTCAAAAACTTCGGCGTCATGGGGAATCGCTTCGATATCCGCCAGCAAATAGTGATGCGCCGCCTGACGATCGCGAGCCTGTTGCAGCATCGGCAGCGAAAGATCCAGGGCGGTCACTTCGCTCCCCCGCTCTCGCCAGTAACGACTCATACGTCCGGGGCCGCAGCCTGCGTCCAACACACTGGCAAACTGGCGGCCTGCCAACAGCGTCAGCAGCGCATCCGCGCTGTGTTGCTGCAAAGAGGCGTGCTGTTCATATTGCGATGCGGCCCGGCCAAACGCCGCCGCAATAGCCTGCTTATTCACCTGCGCCATGCAGCACCTCCAGCAGACGGTCGATATCACACGCTTCATGCGCCTGCGTTAACGTTAAGCGCAGGCGCGCCGTGCCGACAGGCACCGTCGGCGGGCGAATCGCCGTCGCCCAGCATCCTTGTTGACGCAGTGCCTCCGCCAGGCGTAATGCACGGCTGTTATCGCCCACGATTAACGGCTGGATGGCGCTATGGGCATTTAGTAGCGTAAACCGGGACGCGTTAACGCCGGCCCGAAAGCGCTGAACCAGAGCGGCGAGTTTTTCGCGCCGTTCACCACCTTCATCGCTACGGATCACCGCCAGCGAGGCGCTTAACGCCTGCGCCTGGGCGGGCGGCATACTGGTGCTGTAAACCAGATGACGGGCAAATTGCAGCAGATAATCCGCGACGCTTTCCGAGCAGAGCACCGCAGCGCCGCTGACGCCAAACCCCTTACCGAAAGTCACCACCAGCAACTCAGGCTTCACCCCCCGTTGCCAGCAGGTGCCCCGCCCCTCATCGCCAGTCACGCCGATGCCGTGCGCATCATCAACCAACAGCCAGGCATGATGCCTGCGGGCAATGTGCTGGATTTCCGCCAGCGGCGCGCTGTCGCCGTCCATGCTGTATACACCTTCTGTCACCACCAGTTGCTGGCCCACGCAGGGCGATTGCAGTAAACGCGACAGATGCTGCGTATCGTTATGGATAAAGCGGCGAAGCTGCGCCGGACTCAGATTAGCGGCCTCCAGCAGGGAAGCATGACTCAACCTGTCGGCCACAATCCGGTCATTTTTTTTCATTAAGGCGGTAATGACCGCCTGATTCGCCGCAAAGCCAGAGATAAACAGCAGCGCGCGTGGATATCCTAACCATTGCGCCAGTTCCTCCTCTAACGCCTGGTGCGCCACGGAATAACCGCTGATATGACCCGACCCGCCGCTGCCGACGCCAAAACGTATCGCTGCCTGTTGCCAGGCGCGAATAATCTGCGGGTGTTGACTTAAGCCGAGGTAATCATTGCTGGAGAAGTTAAGATACTGTCGCCCGTTCGCTACCAGCCAGCGTCCGGCGCCCTGCGACACCACATAGCGGCGGCGCAACGTATCCGTCGCCCGACGCGCCGTCAGCGCATCGTCGACGCGTTGTTGCCAACTCATAAGGCTGCCGCGTTGTAATAATCATCGGTGTCAGGCGTCATCAGCGTCTGCTCCAGACGTTGCTGCTGCTCGTTATCGCCCGCCAGCACCCTGGTCTGCTGCGGATTCAGCCCCAGCTTACGGAATAACTGCAGATCCTTGTCCTCTGCCGGATTTGGCGTAGTTAACAATTTGCAGCCATAGAAAATCGAGTTCGCCCCGGCCATAAAGCACATCGCCTGGGTCTGCTCGTTCATCTGTTCACGTCCTGCGGAAAGACGCACGTATGAGGTCGGCATCATGATGCGCGCTACGGCGATAGTACGAATAAAATCAAACGCATCCACGTCATCGTTATCCGCAAGCGGCGTGCCTTTCACCTTCACCAGCATGTTAATTGGCACGCTTTCCGGCGGCGTCGGCAGGTTCGCCAACTGCAACAACAGTCCGGCGCGATCGGTAACCGTTTCGCCCAGACCCACAATGCCGCCGGAGCACACTTTAATCCCTGCTTCACGGACTTTTTCCAGCGTGTCGAGGCGCTCCTGATAGGTACGGGTAGTGATGATATTGCCGTAAAACTCCGGCGAGGTATCGAGGTTGTGGTTGTAGTAATCCAGCCCGGCGTTAGCCAGACGCTGCGCCTGGCTCTCGTTCAACATGCCGAGCGTCATACAGGTTTCCAGCCCCATCGCTTTGACGCCCTGTACAATCTGCTCCAGATAAGGCATATCGCGTTCATGCGGATTCTTCCAGGCCGCCCCCATACAGAAGCGGGTCGAACCGGCGTTTTTCGCTTTACGGGCGGAGTCCAGTACCTGCTCTACCTCCATTAAACGCTCGGCTTCCAGCCCGGTTTTATAGCGCGAGCTCTGCGGGCAGTATTTACAATCCTCCGGGCAGGCGCCGGTTTTGATCGACAGCAGCGTACTAACCTGTACCTGCTGCGGATCGAAATGCTGGCGATGAATTTGCTGCGCTTCAAACAGCAATTCCAGCAGTGGTTTTTCAAATAATTCGGTTACTTGCGACAGTGTCCAGCGTGGGTGGCGAGCCATCGGGCTTCTCCAAAATATGTTGTTTGTTTTTGATATGGTGTAGACTCGTAAACCTAAATCTTTTTAATTTGGTTTACAAGTCGATTATGACAACGGACGATCTGGCCTTCGATAAACGCCATATTTGGCATCCTTACACTTCCATGACCTCGCCGCTGCCGGTATATCCCGTTGAGCGGGCCGAAGGCTGCGAGTTGGTTCTCGCCTCGGGCGAACGCCTGATTGAGGGGATGTCCTCCTGGTGGGCGGCCATTCATGGTTATAACCACCCGCAATTGAACGCGGCGATGAAAGCGCAAATTGACGCCATGTCGCATGTCATGTTCGGCGGCATAACCCATCAACCTGCGGTGAATCTGTGCCGTAAGCTGGTCGCGATAACGCCTGAACCGCTGGAGTGTGTCTTTCTGGCCGACTCCGGTTCGGTGTCGGTAGAAGTGGCCATGAAGATGGCGCTGCAGTACTGGCAGGCGCGGGGCGAATCGCGTCAGCGTTTTCTGACGTTTCGCCACGGTTATCATGGCGACACGTTCGGCGCGATGTCGGTGTGCGATCCGGATAACTCCATGCACAGCCTGTGGAAAGGCTATCTGCCGGAAAACCTGTTCGCGCCGGCGCCGCAAAGCCGGATGGATGGCGAATGGGATGAAAGCGACATCGCGCCATTTGCCCACCTGATGGCCGCGCATCGCCATGAAATAGCCGCCGTGATTCTGGAACCTATCGTTCAGGGCGCGGGCGGGATGCGCATATATCATCCACAATGGCTCAGGCGTATTCGTAACATGTGCGATCGCGAAGGCATTCTGCTGATTGCCGATGAAATAGCCACCGGGTTTGGCCGTACCGGCAAACTGTTCGCCTGCGAGCATGCCGGGATCGCACCGGATATTCTGTGTCTTGGCAAAGCCTTAACCGGCGGCACCATGACCCTCTCGGCAACGCTCACGACACGCCAGGTTGCAGAGACTATTAGCAACGGCGAGGCGGGATGTTTTATGCATGGCCCGACGTTTATGGGGAATCCGCTGGCCTGCGCCGTCGCCTGCGCCAGCCTGACGCTGCTGGAAAGCGGCGAATGGCGTCAGCAGGTGGCGTCTATCGAGTCTCAGTTACGCGCTGAGTTAGCCCCCGCGCAAAGTTCGCCCTGGGTGGCGGATGTGCGGGTGTTGGGCGCGATTGGGGTGGTTGAAACCACGCATCCGGTCAATATGGCGGCGCTTCAACGCTTCTTCGTCGGGCAAGGCGTCTGGATCAGGCCGTTCGGCAAGCTAATCTACCTGATGCCGCCCTACATTATTCGTCCGGATCAACTGCGCCGTTTGACCCAGGCGGTCAATGACGCGGTACACAATGAAACATTTTTTAGCCATTAATCAGCGGTAAGCGATGCTGCTTCTGGCTACACTTCTGGTGAGTCAAAAGGAGAGCGCATGAAACTTATCAGCAACGATTTGCGCGATGGAGATAAACTTCCTCATCGCCACGTTTTTAACGGTATGGGCTATGATGGCGATAATATTTCGCCGCATCTGGCCTGGGACGACGTGCCGATGGGCACCAAAAGTTTTGTCGTGACCTGTTACGATCCCGATGCGCCGACCGGCTCCGGCTGGTGGCACTGGGTGGTGGTGAACCTCCCGGCGGATACGCGCGTACTGACCCAGGGGTTCGGCTCAGGCCTGGTGGCCGTACCAGACGGCGTCATTCAGACGCGTACCGATTTCGGTAAAGCGGGCTACGGCGGCGCGGCGCCGCCTAAAGGGGAAACGCACCGCTATATCTTTACGGTTCACGCGCTGGACGTCGAGCGTCTTGATGTTGATGAAGACGCCAGCGGCGCGATGGTCGGCTTTAACGTGCATTTCCATTCGCTCGCCAGCGCCTCGATCACGGCGATGTTCAGTTAAACGCTGTGCCGGATGGCGGCGTAAACGTCTTACCCTGCCAACGGGTTGGGTAAGCCGAATAAACGCCGCGCCATCCGGCAGCATTCACATAAAGTCCGGCACCAGACGCTGTAACGCGCCTTGCGCCAGCAGCGCCGTCGCACACTCAATATCGGGCGCGAAAAAACGATCCTGCGTATAGTGCGCCACCCGCTCGCGCAGTGTCTGCCGCGCCTGTTCCAGTAACGAGCTGGAGGTTAACCCTTCCCGTAAATCTATCCCCTGACAGGCCGCCAGCCACTCCACGGCAATGATGCCGCGGGTATTCGCCGCCATTTCCCAGAGTCGCCGTCCTGCCGCCGGGGCCATTGAGACATGATCTTCCTGATTCGCCGAGGTCGGCAGGCTATCCACGCTGTGCGGGTGCGCCAGCGCTTTATTCTCGCTGGCGAGCGCCGCGGCGGTGACCTGGGCAATCATAAAACCGGAATTAACGCCGCCATTTTTTACCAGGAACGGCGGTAACTGCGACATATGTTTATCCATCATCAGCGCGATGCGCCGCTCCGATAGCGCGCCGATTTCCGCTATCGCCAGCGCCAGATTATCCGCCGCCATGGCAACCGGTTCAGCATGGAAGTTACCGCCGGAGATCACCTCCCCCGCATCGGCAAAGACCAGCGGATTATCGGATACCGCGTTGGCTTCAGCCAGCAGTACCTCTTTCGTCTGACGTAACTGGGTCAGACAAGCGCCCATTACCTGCGGCTGGCAGCGAAGGGAATACGGGTCCTGAACTTTATGACAGTGGTGATGTGATTCAGCAATAGCACTGGTATCGGTCAGCAGATGCCGGAACAACCGCGCGACGTCAATTTGCCCCTGTTGTCCGCGCGCGGCATGAATGCGCGCATCAAAAGGACGGCGCGATCCCAGTACGGCTTCGGTGGTCAGCGCGCCGCAGACGACGGCGGAGGCAAATAACTCCTGTGCCTCAAACAAACCGCGCAGCGCGAAGGCCGTTGACGCCTGGGTGCCGTTAAGCAGCGCCAGCCCCTCTTTGGCCGCCAGCGCGACAGGCTCCAGTCCGGCCTTTTTTAGCGCCGTCTGCGCCGGAAGCCATTCGCCCTGCCAGCGCGCTTTTCCTTCGCCAAGCAGCGTCAGCGACAGATGCGCCAGCGGCGCTAAGTCGCCCGACGCGCCAACCGAGCCTTTTGCCGGAATCAGCGGATACACGCCGGCATTCACCAGAGCGATGAGCGCCTCTATCACGCTCAACCGAATCCCGGAAAACCCGCGCGCCAGGCTATTGATTTTCAATACCATAATCAGACGCACCATCGCGTCATCCAGTGGGTCGCCTACGCCCGCGGCGTGAGACAACACCAACGATCGCTGTAGATTTTGCAAGTCTTCATCAGCGATGCGCGTCTGCGCCAGCAGGCCGAAACCGGTGTTGATGCCGTAGGCGGTACGCCCTTCGGCAACGATATCATTGACGCACGCGACGCTGGCGTTAATGCCGTCAATGGCGCTGGCGTCCAGCCGAAGCTGTACCGGATGACGCCAGACATCGTACAGTTGAGAGAGGCTTAGCTGCCCCGGAGTGAGTGTCATGGTGTTCATATCAGCCTTTCCCCTGCGTCGCCGCAACCATCGGTAAATTCAGACCTTGCTCAACAGCGCATTCCACCGCGAGATCATATCCGGCATCGGCATGGCGCATGACGCCCGTCGCCGGATCATTGTGTAACACGCGGCGAATACGCGCGGCGGCCTCGTCAGTGCCATCACAGACAATCACCATACCGGCGTGTTGCGAAAACCCCATTCCCACCCCGCCGCCATGATGGAGCGATACCCATGTCGCCCCGCTGGCGGTATTCAGCAACGCATTTAACAGCGGCCAGTCGGAAACCGCGTCAGAGCCGTCGCGCATCGCTTCGGTTTCACGGTTAGGGCTGGCGACGGAACCGGAATCCAGGTGATCGCGGCCAATCACAATGGGCGCGGATACCTCGCCGCAACGCACCATTTCGTTGAACGCCAGCCCCAGTTTTTGCCGCCACTCCAGGCCTACCCAGCAGATACGCGCCGGTAACCCCTGAAAATGAATGCGCTCGCGCGCCATATCCAGCCAGTGATGCAGATGTTTATCCTCAGCCACTATCTCTTTGACTTTGGCATCGGTTTTATAGATATCCTGCGGATCGCCGGACAGCGCCACCCAGCGAAACGGCCCGATGCCACGACAGAACAGCGGACGAATATAGGCTGGCACAAATCCCGGAAAATCAAAGGCGTTTTCCACCCCCATCTCTTTCGCCATCTGGCGAATATTGTTGCCATAGTCAAAGGTCGGCACGCCCATTTGACTGAACGCCAGCATCGCCCGAACATGCGCCGCCATGGAACGTTTCGCTGCCTGCATCGTCCCGTGGGGATCGGATTGCGCGTTTTTCTGATACTCCTCCCAGCGCCAGCCGGAGGGTAAATAGCCATGTAGCGGATCGTGGGCGCTGGTCTGATCGGTCACCAGGTCCGGGCGCACGCCGCGATTAACCAGTTCCGGCAGGATATCCGCCGCGTTCGCGCACAGGGCGACGGACACGGCTTTCCCCTCGCGGGTGTAGCGCGTAATGCGGGCCAGCGCGTCATCCAGCGTGGCGGCCTGCTCATCCACGTAGCGAGTACGCAGACGAAAATCGATACGGCTTTGCTGGCATTCAATCGTCAGCGAACACGCTCCGGCCAGCGTCGCGGCTAGCGGTTGCGCGCCGCCCATGCCGCCCAGTCCGGCGGTCAGCACCCAGCGTCCCGCCAGCGTGCCGTTATAGTGCTGACGCCCCGCCTCGACAAAGGTTTCGTATGTTCCCTGCACGATTCCCTGGCTGCCGATATAGATCCAGCTTCCGGCCGTCATTTGACCGTACATCGCCAGCCCTTTCGCATCCAGTTCGTTAAAGTGTTCCCATGTCGCCCAGTGGGGAACCAGGTTGGAGTTGGCGATTAATACCCGCGGCGCGTTGTCGTGCGTTTTAAATACGCCGACCGGTTTGCCAGACTGAATAAGCAACGTTTCGTCCGCCTCCAGCCGGGTGAGCGCATCAACAATAGCGTCATAGCATTCCCAGTTGCGCGCGGCGCGACCAATCCCGCCGTAGACCACCAGCTCATGCGGATTTTCCGCCACGTCAGGATCGAGATTATTCATTAACATCCGCAGCGGGGCTTCTGTCAGCCAGCTTTTCGCCGTTAATACCGTGCCTCGGGGCGCGCGGATAGTCTGCTGACGATACTTGCTTTCAGGCATAGCAATGACTCCTCATTATTATCGGTCTGCTATCGCCAAATAACGCTAAAACGCCACTATCAGGCACCGCCGCAGACCCACAGATAAGAATCAGACATATACTTGTCTATACAAGTAAGCACAAGAATAGAATTAACAAAAATGATACAATTTTGTTATATTGTGTCAGCAATCACGTTTTCCGGCAGCGGCCCGCTCAGGAGATAAATCGTCCCTGTAGCCGGTAGCGCGACCCGGGGAAAAGTAAACGGGCGTGAGAAACAATCCGCGACGCGGACCAGGTTGTACGACGAATGAGCAGACAGGGCTCATGCTCTTTGATAGTTAACCACGCGCACTCTTGCGCCGTGGCGCGCACCGCCTCCACAATATGTTCCCCTTCCGTTAGCGGCGCGATCCGCGACAAATAAGCGTGCGGCGTGGTCTGACGGTAATCCTGCGTCAGGTAATCCACGGCAATATCCGCATTCACGCAGCGATCTTCAATTTGTACCGGCAGATCGTTTTCATAATGCACCATGATGGAATGGAAAATGACATCGCTCTCATTGACGTTGAGAGCGCTGGCCTGGATGGCGTTTGCCCGCACACGCTCCAGCGTGAGCACCTCACAACGATGCTGATGATGGCGGGCGGCAATCTCCTCGGCGATACTGCGGACTTCAAACAGCGCGGACTGGCCTTTCGGTTCGGCGACAAACGTCCCCACGCCCTGTAAACGCACCAGCCACCCTTCATCCGTCAGCTCACGCAGCGCCCGGTTGATGGTCATTCGGCTAAAGCCATACTGAGCGACCAGTTCAGCTTCCGACGGAATGCGATCGTGCGGCTGCCAGACGCCGCCGGCTATTTTTTTACAGATGTCCTGTTTCACCGTTTCGTAAAAAGGCGCAGGCGCAGAACGGGAGCGGGATGAATACATGCGTGAAGCCTTCCTTATGCGGAGAGTGTTTTCCGGATGACAGATTAACGCCACCAGTGCGCGATTTGCCAGCCAAGCCGCGCCGCCACGCGCGCCGCTGCGCCATCTTCATCAAAGCGTGGATTAAATTCAACCAGATCCGCCGCCTGTAATTTTCCGCTGCGGCAAACCGGCTCAATTAAACGCAGAACCTGTATCAGCGGCACGCCCAGCGCTGCGGGAGCGGAGACGGCCGGCATTTCCCAGACAGGCAATACGTCGAGATCGATAGTCAGATAAATTTTATCCACCTTGTCGATAAACTGCGTCATCTGTGCCAGCGCGTCATGGCAGTCCAGATCCTCCACCACGGTAACATTCCGCCACTGCGCTTCCCGCCACAACGCCTGCGTATTCGCCGCACGGCTCACGCCGAAACAGGCATAATGAAACGCGCGGCTCTGCGCGTCGCATAGCTGCGCCAGTTGACGAAACGGCGTCCCGGATGTTGCCCGGTCGGTCTGACGGAGATCCAGATGCGCATCAAGATTAATGATCCCTACGCTTTCCTGCGCAAACGCGTCCAGCACCCCCGCGCCGTGTCCAAACGCGGTTTCATGCCCGCCGCCCAGTACCAGCGTGCGCATCCCGGCCCGCAGACAGCGGCTTACCGCATCGCGCAAGGCCTGCTGCGCGCCTTCCAGATCGGGCGTCGGCGCAACCCAATTGCCTAAATCCACCAGCCGTTCATGTCCCTGGTGGCTGGCCATATTCGCCAGCGCTTTACGCAACGCGTCCGGGCCGCCTGCCGCGCCGGGACGACCTGCATTGCGTTTTACCCCCTCGTCGCAGGCAAATCCCATTAACGCGATCTTTTGCTGCCAGTTTTCGGGGGAAAAGGTCTCGCTGCGCGTGACGGTCTGAAACAGACGCCGCGCATCCGGCGCTTCTATACTGTCATCGCGCCCCTGCCAGAGCGCCGGAGAAGCCGGATACCATTGCGTCATGAGATTTGTCCTCTGTATACCCGCTGATATAAAGGGTTACGCCCCGGCTCATACACAATCTCTACCGGCTGTTCAGCATCCCACACCACAAAATCCGCCCGGTAGCCGGCCCTGATCTGCCCATGCGTCGCCTGTCTTCCCAGCGCGCGAGCGGCATGGCGCGTAACGCCCGCCCATGCCTCTTCCGGCGTCAGACCAAACTGTACGCAGGCCATATTCATCGCCAGATGCAAACTGCAAAACGGGCTGGTGCCGGGATTGAAATCGCTGGCGACGGCGACAGGCACCTGATAGCGGCGCAGCAGTTCTACCGGCGGGCGCTGCGTCTCGCGCAGAAAATAAAACGCGCCGGGCAATAATACGCCGACAGTACCGCCGTCACGCATCGCCGCGACGCCCGCTTCATCAAGATATTCGATATGATCCGCCGATAAACCCTGATAACGACTCACCAGCTGCGCGCCGCCCAACAGCGAAAGCTGCTCAACATGGCCTTTAACGGGAATACCTAACGCCTTCGCCGTCTGCAACACGCGCTCACTCTGGGCCACATTAAAGCCGACGCTCTCGCAAAAGAGGTCTACCGCATCAAATAACCCTTTTTGCCAGAGCTGCGGAATCATCGTCTCGCAGACCAGAGTGATGTAGCCGTCCGGGTCGTCACGATACTCCGCTGGCGTAGCATGAGCGGCCAATAGCGTGGGGCTAATGTCGATAGCGTTTTCGGCAGCAAGTTTTGCAGCGACGCGCAACAGCTTTTCTTCTGTCGCCAGCTCCAGACCATAGCCGGATTTAATCTCCAGCAGCGTAACGCCTTCGCTGGCAAGGCGCATCATGCGTTCGCGCGCCAGCAGGTAGAGCGTCTCCTCCGCACAGGCGCGGGTTGCTGATACCGTCGCGTTAATGCCGCCGCCCTGAGCGCTAATATGCTGGTATGACGCGCCGTTAAGCCGCTGCTCCCACTCTGCGGCGCGGTTACCGGCAAACACCAGATGCGTGTGGCAATCGATAAGTCCCGGGGTTACCAGTCGTCCCTGCATATCATGGATATTGTCCCCACTGACAGGAAGCTGCGTCTCTGGCACGATATCGCAAATATGCCCTTCGCGTACAATCAGCGCCTGGTTATCCACCAGCCCATACGGGGCTTGCTGCTGCGGGTCCATTGTCGCCAGCCTGATGTTTCGCCAGACAGTATCGCCCGGTAAAAGTTGCCGCATTCCTGTCGCTCTCTTGCCTGTCATGAGTTGTATAGACATTTATTTTCTTTCTGCTCCGGATTGTCAACTCAAAGCGCGAAAGTTGTTGCTTAATTGTGATAAAACTATCTGATGCTACAGGTGTTTCCAGCCTGAAAAGGAACTTTTTACCTTTTCGCCTTCCCGTTTCGTTCAACTTAGTATAAAAAAGCAGGCTTCAATGGATGTCATTTAACTTTTTCAAGCCCGGAGCAACCTGTGAATACATTATCGGTTTCCCGTCTGGCGCTGGCACTGGCTTTTGGCGTGACGCTGAGCGCCTGTAGCTCTACGCCACCCGATCAGATCCCTTCCGATCAAACCGCGCCTGGCACCGCCTCGCGCCCAATTCTGTCGGCAAATGAAGCGAAAAACTTCGTTGCGGCGCGCTATTTTGCCTCCCTGACGCCGAATACCGCCCCGTGGTCGCCGTCGCCGATTACCCTGCCCGCACAGCCTGACTTTGTGGTGGGGCCGGCAGGTACGCCAGGCGTTACGCATACCTCAATTCAGGCCGCGGTCGATGCGGCAATGGTTAAACGCACGAACAAACGCCAGTACATTGCTATTATGCCGGGCGACTATCAGGGGACCGTGTATGTTCCCGCCGCGCCGGGAAGTCTGACCCTGTACGGGACCGGTGAAAAACCGATCGATGTGAAAATTGGGATGGCGATTGATGGTGAAATGAGTGTCGCTGACTGGCGCCGCGCGGTGAATCCCGGCGGGAAATATATGCCTGGTAAACCCGCCTGGTATATGTTCGATAACTGCCAAAGCAAACACGCCGCGACGATCGGTGTGATGTGTTCTGCCGCGTTCTGGTCGCAGAATAACGGTCTGCAGCTACAAAATCTGACCATCGAGAACACGCTGGGCGACAGCGTCGATGCCGGAAACCATCCGGCGGTGGCGCTGCGTACCGATGGCGACAAAGTCCAGATTAACAAGGTCAATATCCTTGGCCGCCAGAACACCTTCTTTGTGACCAACAGCGGCGTGCAGAACCGTCTGCAAACCGATCGTCAGCCGCGTACGCTGGTGACGAACAGCTATATTGAAGGCGATGTGGATATGGTGTCCGGACGCGGCGCCGTGGTGTTCGATAACACCAACTTCCAGGTCGTCAACTCCCGCACACAGCAGGAAGCCTACGTTTTCGCCCCGGCGACGCTGTCCAATATTTACTATGGCTTTTTGGCGATCAACAGCCGCTTTAACGCCTCCGGCGATGGCGTTGCGCAGCTTGGCCGCTCGCTGGATGTCGACGCCAACACCAACGGTCAGGTCGTGATCCGCGACAGCGTGATTAACGAGGGCTTCAACGTTGCCAAACCGTGGGCCGACGCGGTCATCTCGAAACGTCCGTTTGCCGGAAATACGGGAACCGTGGATGACAAAGACGAGGTGCAGCGTAATCTGAACGACACGAACTACAACCGCATGTGGGAATACAACAACCGCGGTGTAGGCAGTAAAGTGGTGGCGGAACCTAAGCAGTAATCGC
This sequence comes from Salmonella sp. NW722, assembly GCF_051702785.1. NCBI lineage: Bacteria > Pseudomonadati > Pseudomonadota > Gammaproteobacteria > Enterobacterales > Enterobacteriaceae > Salmonella > Salmonella sp. NW722. The sequence continues at coordinate 17,195 of NZ_JAMMIN010000012.1, read as the reverse complement.
CGTTCCGGTTCAGGCTTATAAACGGGCCGCCGCAGCAGATGTGGCGGCCCGTGGTTTTACTGCAAGCGATGTTTATTGAAATTAATCAGGCAGCCCGCCGCCCTCCGGCACACAGCGCTTTAGTACGCGTTCACCACAACCCACATCGGCCCCTGCCCGACGGCATAACGGCCTTTTTCCGTCAGCAACCCCTGAATGCCCGTAATTTCATAGACCGCGATATGATGTGATTTTTGACCCGCAGCAATCAGGTATTTTCCGCTATTGTCGATATTAAAGCCGCGCGGTTGGGCTTCCGTCGGCTGGAAGCCTTCAACGCTCAGTACGCTGCCGTCTTCGGAGACACTAAAGACGGTAATCAGACTGGCGGTGCGGTCACAGGCATACAGATGCCGTCCATCCGGCGTAATATGAATATCCGCCGCCCAGCGGGTATCGGAAAAATCGGCGGGCATCATATCCAGCGTTTGTACGCACTCTATCTCGCCATGCGGATTTTTAAGCTGCCAGACATCCACCGAACTGTTCAGTTCATTGACGCAATACGCATATTGTCGATTCGGGTGGAAGACCATATGACGCGGGCCTGCCCCTTCAACTGTATTTACTTCCGCCGGCTCCTGGGCCACCAGATGGCCGTCATCGCTTAGCGTAAACAGACAAATGCGATCTTGTTTTAGCGCAGGCACCCACAGGGTACGGTTATCAGGCGTAATATTTGCCGAGTGGCAGCCGTCCAGCCCTTCCACCACATCCACCAGCTCAACCGGCAGACCATCCTGTAAGCGCGTCACGCTGACATTACCGGCGTTATACGATCCGACAAAGACAAAACGACCATGATGATCGGTAGAAATATGGGTCGGGCTACCCGACAGGGCGGATTCGGCGGCAAACGTCAGCGCGCCATCATCCGGCGCAATACGATACGCCAGGACACGAAACTCCGGGCGCACGCCGACATAGAGGTAGCGTTTATCCGGACTGACCACCATCGGCTGAACCTGACCGGGCACATCCACGACCTGCACCAGCGTCAGCGTCCCTTCGTGGTTCAGGCTCCAGACGTGAATTTGCTGACTCTCAGGGCTGGCGGTATAGACTGTTTGTTTCATGAATACTCCTTTGCATATGGCATGTAGCTGCAATAACAGGACACAGCTTAACGTAGTCGCTTTTGACGGCGAATGCTGAATTCAGACGCAGAATTTTGTCTGCTTACCGTCCCGGTGTACCATGCCGACAGACGGAATTATTACTCTTAATCTGGAAAAAATTATGACTGCACGCGTGATTGCCCTCGATTTAGACGGAACGTTATTAACCCCGCATAAAACCTTACTCCCCTCCTCGCTTGACGCGCTATCACGCGCCAAAGAGGCGGGCTTTCAACTTATCATTGTCACTGGTCGCCATCACGTTGCTATTCATCCTTTTTATCAGGCGCTGGCGCTGGAAACACCTGCTATTTGCTGCAACGGCACCTATTTGTATGATTATCAAGCTAAAACTGTCCTGGATGCCGATCCTATGCCCGTGGATAAGGCGTTGCAGTTGATTGATTTACTGGATGAGCATCAGATTCACGGCCTGATGTATGTTGATGACGCTATGCTTTACGAACACCCAACCGGTCACGTCGTGCGTACCTCCCGGTGGGCGCAGACCTTGCCGCCGGAGCAACGTCCGACCTTTACACAGGTCTCTTCGTTGGCGCAGGCGGCGCGCGACGTGAATGCCGTGTGGAAGTTTGCGCTTACCGATGAAGATATTCCCAGGCTACAGCGGTTCGGTCAGCATGTTGAACAGGCGCTTGGCCTGGAGTGCGAATGGTCATGGCACGATCAGGTGGATATCGCGCGCAAAGGCAACAGTAAAGGCAAGCGCCTTACCCAGTGGATAGAAGCGCAGGGAGGGTCAATGAAAAATGTGATCGCTTTCGGCGATAACTACAACGACATCAGTATGCTGGAGGCGGCAGGCACCGGCGTTGCGATGGGCAACGCCGATGAGGCGGTGAAAGCGCGCGCTGACGTTGTGATCGGCGATAACACTACCGATAGCATCGCCAAATTTATTTACACCCACCTGCTATAGTCAGGCGGTGATAGAAACGCTTTTCACCTGCGCGTAAAGCCACAGGCCAGGCTTGATATTCAGCTCATCCCTGGCCCACGGGCTGATTCGCGCCCACAGCGTTCTGCCGCCTATCTCAAGCTGGACTTCCACCTGTCCGTTATCGTCATAACAATTCGCCACTTTTGCCCGCAATACGTTGCGGATACTGGTCTGCTGCGGCGGCTGTAGTACCAGCGAGACATCCGACGCCTGTATACGAATACGCAGTGTGGATTGCAGCGGCTGATTGAGTTTATTTACCCACAGGTGCTGGTCGCCAAGCGCCAGAGCGGTCATGGCATAATGCGGGTGATGCTCCAGCACGCTGACTTTCAGAATACTGCTCTGTTGCTCTTTCGGCAGCCACGGGTGCATAACGCTGCTTCCCCAGACTTCTTCCAGCGGGCCAAACGCTTTAACCTGTCCATCCTCCAGCACCATAACTTTATCCGCCAGGTGGAGAATTTCATCGAGAGAATGGCTGACATACAGCATGGGAATATTGATTTCTCGCGCCAGCCGTTGCAGGTACGGCAGTAATTCGCGTTTACGCGGGATATCCAGCGAAGCCAACGGTTCGTCCAACAGCAGCAACTCCGGGGCGGTGAGCAATGCCCGGCCTATCGCTACGCGCTGTTTTTCTCCGCCGGACAAGCTCCCCGGCAGGCGATCAAGCAACGCTTCAATTCCCAGCAGCGACACCAGCTTATCAAACTGACCGGTCATGCTTTTCGCCATGCCGTAGCGCAAATTGCCGCGTACTTTGTAATGGGGGAACAGGCGCGCATCCTGGAAAACATAACCGATGCGGCGCTTTTCCGGCGTTAAACAGATACCGTTTTCCGCGTCATGCAACACCCGGCCATTCAGCGCGATGCGTCCTTTTTGCGGGCGAGTCAAACCGCTGATGGCATTAATCAGCGAGGTTTTTCCCGCGCCGGAGACGCCAAAGATAGCCGTGATCCCACTGGCTGGCAGCGTTTCGTTGAGGGTTAAACTGTGCGTTCCCAGCGTCTGGGAAAAATTAAGCTCCAGCATGGTTAGCGCCCCGTCCGTTCACGGCTAATCCGCGCCAGCCATTCAGAAATCAACAGCGAAATCAGCGCTAATACAATCGAAATCACGCACAGTCTCGCCGCCGCACTCTCTCCGCCAGGCGTCTGAATCAAAGTATACATGGCGGAAGGTATGGTGCGGGTTTCGCCCGGAATATTGGAAACAAAGGTAATGGTCGCGCCAAATTCGCCAAGCGAACGGGCAAACGCCAGCACCGTACCAACAATAATGCCCGGCAGGGTAAGCGGTAAGGTGATCGTCAGAAAAACGCGCCAGCGCCCGGCGCCCAGCGTTCTGGCGGCCTGTTCAAGCTTGATATCCACCCCCTCCAGCGCCAGCCGAATGGCCCGCACCATCAGCGGGAAGGACATCACCGCCGCCGCCAGCACGGCGCCGCGCCAGCTAAAGGCAAACGTGAGACCGAACCAGTCATACAGCCACTGGCCAATAAACCCGCGTCGCCCCATCGACACCAGCAGCAGATAACCGACCACCACCGGCGGCAGCACCAACGGCAGATGCAGGACGCTATCAAGTAAGGCTTTGCCCGGAAACCGGCATCGCACCAGTAACCAGGCAAAAAAGATCCCAAACGGCAGGCTAAACAGCACGGCCAGGGAAGACACTTTCAGGCTAAGAAGGACAGCCTGCCATTCTGGATCGGTCAGTATCATTACTTCGTCGTAAATCCATAACGTTTAAAGATTGCCGAGGCCTGCGGTCCTTTCAGGTAATCATAGAACGCGCTGACGGTCGCATTTTTATGCCCCTCCACGATAGCGATGGGGTATTCCACTTTTTTATGTGAATCTTCCGGGAACGTCGCCACCACGTTGACCCCCTTGCTGGCGACCGCATCAGAACCGTATACAATGCCCAAAGGCGCTTCGTTACGTTCGACCAGCGCCAACGCGCCGCGCACATCCTCGCCCGGCGCCAGTTTCGGTTCAAGCGTTTGCCATGCGCCCAGCTTTTGCAGCGCTTCTTTGGCATAAATTCCCGCCGGTACGTGTTGCGGATCGCCCACCGCCAGACGCCCGCCGTTCAGCAGACGAATCCAGTCCGTTTTGTTGTCGATGGTAAACGGTTTCTGCTCGCTGGCTTTCGGCGCTACCACCACCAGGCTATTGCCAAGCAATGTTTCGCGCGTCGTGGTATCCACCGCTTTTTTATCGGCTGCGTAATCCATCCATTTCTGGTCAGCAGAGATGAACAGATCCGCCGGCGCGCCCGCTTCTATCTGGCGCGCCAGCGTTGAAGAGGAGGCGAATGAGGAGACCACATCCACATTTTTCTCTTTTTTATATTCTGCCGCAATGTCTTGCATCGCGTTCGTTAGCGACGCGGCGGCGAATACGGTGATCTTGCCTTCATCCGCCAGCGCATGACCAGCGATGACGAAAGATAATGTCGCCCCTGCGACCAGGCGTAACCAGGAATGCGCCATCTGTAACTCCTTGTGCGTTTCGTTATGTAAATGACAATATAACGATAATCTCAGGGGTTTCCCAGCGGTTATTCATACCCATTAACGATTAAACACAGAAAATATCGGCAGGAAAAGCAGGATCTTGAGTAACAAAAACGCCCGACTGAGCGGGCGTTTGGGGAAATCAGCGGTTCTGTCTGGACTGGTCTTTCTGACCGATACCGGAAAAAATGTTGAACACCTCACCCAGACCGTAAATCAGACCGAGGATGATGGCCATCACTACCGGTACCATGATGACGGCGAATACCAGACTTTTTAATAACTCTAACATGGGCAACTCCAGATATAGTCCTTTTTGTATTTTAACCGCATCACACAGAAAAGCACTCCCCTTTTGTGCGGTCGGCTTTGCGCTGACGCGCTTTTCAGTCACAATAGTCTTTTTACCAGGAGCTGGTTATGCAGGCCGAAATCCTTCTTACCCTGAAACTTCAGCAAAAGCTTTTTGCCGATCCCCGACGTATCTCTCTGCTGAAACACATTGCGCTTTCCGGCTCGATTAGTCAGGGCGCGAAAGACGCGGGAATCAGTTATAAGAGCGCCTGGGATGCGATAAACGACATGAACCAGCTTAGCGAACATATGCTGGTTGAACGCGCAACAGGCGGCAAAGGCGGCGGCGGCGCGGTATTAACCCGCTATGGTCAGCGTCTGATCCAGCTTTACGATTTGCTGGGCCAAATTCAGCAAAAAGCGTTCGATGTGTTAAGCGACGATGACGCCCTGCCGCTTGACAGTCTGCTGGCCGCTATCTCCCGCTTTTCACTGCAAACCAGCGCCCGAAATCAGTGGTTCGGCACCATTACCGCCCGCGATCGCGATCAGGTGCAACAGCATGTCGACGTGCTGCTGGCCGACGGCAAAACGCGGCTCAAAGTCGCGCTGACGGCGCAAAGCGGCGAGCGTCTCGGCCTGGAGGAGGGAAAAGAAGTGCTGATCCTGCTAAAAGCGCCGTGGGTTGGCATTACCCGGGATGCAGCCGTTGCGCGCGCCGCTGACAATCAGTTGTCGGGAACGATCAGCCATATCGAGCGCGGCGCGGAACAGTGTGAAGTGTTGATGGCGCTGCCGGACGGCCAGACGCTGTGCGCCACGATACCGACTGCGGATGCCGCCACGTTAAAGGAAGGCGATGACGTGATTGCCTGGTTTAATGCGGACAGAGTGATTATTGCAACGTTGTGCTAAGCACATTGACATCCGTTGCCGAAAGACGTATCCCTGTCATTCATCGCTGCAAAAAATGGGATGCAAAATGTCATCGTTGCAAATTTCGCAAGGCACGTTTCGTCTGAGCGATACAAAAACACTTCATCTGGATTCGCTGACGCTCAATGCGGGCGATAGCTGGGCATTCGTTGGGGCTAACGGGAGCGGGAAGTCGGCGCTCGCCCGCGCGCTGGCGGGTGAACTGCCGTTATTAACTGGCGAGCGCCAGTGTCGGTTTACCCGCATTACTCGTCTGTCCTTTGAACAATTGCAAAAGCTGGTCAGCGATGAGTGGCAACGTAATAACACCGATATGCTCAGTCCTGGCGAAGACGATACCGGGCGCACTACCGCGGAAATTATTCAGGATGAAGTTCACCATCCTGCCCGCTGTGCGATGCTGGCGCAGCAGTTCGGCATTTCCGCTTTACTCGACAGGCGTTTTAAATACCTTTCTACCGGCGAGACGCGAAAAGCGCTGCTGTGTCAGGCGCTGATGTCTGAGCCGGAGTTATTGATCCTTGATGAACCGTTCGACGGGCTTGACGTGACCGCCCGTCAACAACTGGCGCAACGCCTGACGGCGTTGAACCAGGCGGGTATGACCCTGGCGCTGGTACTCAACCGTTTTGATGAAATCCCGGACTTCGTGCAGTTTGCCGGCGTGCTTGCCGACTGTACGCTGGCGGAGACCGGAACGACGACAGAGTTACTGCAACGGGCGTTGGTCGCTCAACTCGCGCACAGCGAGCGTCTGACCGACGTACAATTACCCGAACCGGACGAACCTTCCGCCCGCCATGCGTTACCCGATGGCGAACCACGGATCGTACTTAACGATGGCGTAGTCTCGTATAACGATCGCCCTATCCTCCACCACCTAAGCTGGCGAGTAAATCCAGGCGAACACTGGCAGATCGTCGGTCCTAACGGAGCGGGTAAGTCTACGTTGCTTAGCCTTATTACTGGCGATCATCCGCAAGGCTACAGCAACGATCTTACGCTGTTCGGGCGGCGGCGAGGAAGCGGCGAAACAATCTGGGATATCAAAAAACATATCGGCTACGTCAGCAGCAGTTTACATCTGGATTACCGCGTCAGTACCACGGTACGCAATGTCATTCTCTCCGGCTATTTCGATTCTATCGGCATTTACCAGGCCGTTTCAGACAGGCAACGAAAACTGGCGCAACAGTGGCTGGATATTCTGGGAATCGATAAGCGTACGGCGGATGCCCCCTTCCACAGTCTCTCCTGGGGACAGCAGCGGCTGGCGCTGATCGTGCGCGCGCTGGTTAAACATCCGACAGTGTTGATTCTGGATGAGCCGCTGCAAGGGTTGGATCCGCTGAACCGCCAACTGGTACGCCGTTTTGTAGATGTATTAATTCGCCAGGGAGAGACCCAACTGCTGTTCGTTTCCCATCATGCAGAGGATGCGCCTGCCTGTATTACCCACCGGCTGGAATTTGTACCAGATGGCGAACGTTATAAGTACGTTTCCGGACGATGCAATAATTAAATGTATTATCAGAATGGCGCCGCGCGCCATTCTGGAACCACTCTCCTTTTATTAAGAATAATAATAACGGTCGATAAGCTTACTATCTCTTGAATCGCTGACCGCCTCATTGTCATAATAATCCTGAAATTTTCGACAATGATGTCGTATGTGAATATAAGGGATTCATTATGGCTTTTCGTTTTCCACAAATAATACTATTTTTACTGGCAGCTATTTTATTTTGCCCCAGCAGTTATGCTGAGCAAAAGCCGACCGCTGCGCAGGAAGCGCGTAAAACCGCTGTTGAGGTCGCTGTTGAAGGCATGAGTCGCGCCGCCGTTGCGGGTCCGACAAAGATTAGTTTAGGTGATAAAGCCACGCTTAATCTGCCGGAAGGATTTACCTGGATACCCGCAAAAGAAGCGGCGGTATTTATGCGTGAAATTGGTAACTATGTTGACGATGAATATTTTTACGGTCTCGTATTTAAAAAGGAAATGAATGGATTTATTTCTATCGAATATGATGATTCTGGTTATGTAAAAGATGATGATGCAAAAAATTGGGATGCCGATGAATTAATGGATAACCTGCGCAAAGGCACAAAAGAAGCGAATAAAGATCGTATTGCAAAAGGCATTGAGCCGATAGAAATTATTGGCTGGATCGAGAAGCCTACCTACGATGCAACCAATCATCGTCTGATCTGGTCCGCCGCCATCCAGGATATCGGCACCAACGAACCACTGAATGAACAAGGCGTGAACTACAACACCTATCTGCTGGGACGTGAAGGCTATTTTTCTTTAAATCTGGTGACCGACAGAGGTTCTGTTGACCATGAAATCCCTCTGGCGAAAAGAATTCTCAGTTCCGTCAAGTTCAACGCTGGACAACGCTACGCTGACTTCAACGAATCAACGGACAAAATAGCGGAGTATGGGCTCGCCGCGCTGATTGGCGGTATCGCGGCCAAAAAAGTAGGTCTGCTTGCTATGCTCGGTATCGCGCTGCTTAAGTTCTGGAAAGTGACCGCCATCGGCGTCGTCGCTGTCGGGGCGCTCGCCAGGAAGCTACTCTCGCGTAAAAAAGACTGACAGCTCCTGCCCCGTCCGTTTCATTCCCAGGCGCGTAACGCGCCTTTTTTTCGGATAAAAAGCAGAAGCATTCTCAAGCCAGATGATTTGTAATCATTTAATTGATATAAATGCGTAAAATCACCAGTGTGTAAACGATTCCACTAATTTATTACATGTCACACTTTTCGCATCTTTGTTATGCTATGGTTATTCCATACCATAGGCTTAACGGAGCGAATTATGAGAGTATTGGTTACAGGTGGTAGCGGTTACATTGGAAGTCATACCTGCGTACAATTGCTGCAAAATGGTCATGACGTCGTCATCCTCGATAACCTCTGCAACAGCAAGCGCAGCGTGCTGCCCGTTATTGAACGTCTGGGCGGTAAGCACCCGACCTTTGTCGAAGGCGATATTCGCAACGAAGCGCTTATAACCGAAATTCTGCACGATCACGCGATTGATACCGTGATTCACTTTGCTGGCCTGAAAGCCGTCGGCGAATCGGTCGCCAGGCCGCTGGAGTACTATGACAACAACGTCAACGGTACGCTGCGGTTGGTCAGCGCCATGCGTGCAGCCAACGTTAAAAACCTTATTTTTAGCTCCTCCGCCACCGTTTATGGCGATCAGCCCAAAATTCCTTACGTCGAAAGTTTTCCTACCGGCACGCCGCAAAGCCCCTACGGCAAAAGTAAATTGATGGTAGAACAGATCCTCACCGATCTGCAAAAAGCCCAGCCGGAGTGGAGTATTGCGCTGCTGCGTTATTTCAACCCGGTCGGCGCGCACCCGTCGGGCGACATGGGAGAAGATCCGCAAGGTATTCCGAATAACCTGATGCCCTATATCGCCCAGGTCGCCGTGGGTCGTCGCGAATCGCTCGCCGTTTTCGGCAACGATTACCCGACCGAGGATGGCACCGGCGTACGCGATTACATTCACGTTATGGACTTAGCCGACGGGCACGTCGTGGCGATGGAAAAACTGGCGGACAAATCCGGCGTACATATTTATAACCTCGGCGCGGGTGTCGGCAGTAGCGTCCTGGATGTGGTCAACGCCTTTAGTAAAGCCTGCGGTAAACCCATTAATTACCACTTCGCGCCGCGCCGCGACGGCGATCTCCCGGCGTATTGGGCAGATGCCAGCAAAGCCGATCGCGAGCTGAACTGGCGCGTCACCCGCACGCTTGACGAAATGGCGCAGGACACCTGGCACTGGCAGTCACGCCATCCGCAGGGATACCCAGATTAAGGACGTTGTTATGACCCCATTTAATCCCATCGATCATCCGCATCGCCGTTATAACCCGCTTACCGGCCAGTGGGTTCTGGTTTCGCCGCATCGCGCAAAGCGCCCCTGGCAGGGGGCGCAGGAAACGCCGTCTCAGCAAATGCTGCCGGCCCACGATCCGGACTGCTTCCTGTGTGCGGGCAATACGCGTGTCACCGGCGATAAAAATCCCGATTACAAAGGGACTTACGTCTTTACTAACGATTTCGCGGCGCTGATGGCCGACACGCCGGATGCGCCGGACAGCCACGATCCGCTGATGCGCTGTCAGAGCGCGCGCGGCACCAGCCGCGTGATCTGCTTTTCTCCCGATCACAGTAAAACGCTGCCGGAGTTGAGCCTGCCCGCGCTGACGGAAATCGTCAGAACCTGGCAAACGCAGACCGCCGAGTTAGGCAAAACCTATCCGTGGGTGCAGGTCTTTGAAAATAAAGGCGCGGCGATGGGCTGTTCGAACCCGCATCCGCATGGACAGGTCTGGGCCAACAGCTTCCTGCCGAATGAGGCCGAACGCGAAGATCGTTTACAAAAAGCCTATTTCGCCGAACAGCGTTCGCCAATGCTGGTGGATTATGTCCAGCGGGAACTGGCGGACGGCAGCCGCACCGTGGTCGAAACCGAACACTGGCTGGCGGTGGTGCCTTACTGGGCGGCGTGGCCGTTCGAAACGCTACTGTTACCCAAAACGCATGTCCTGCGCATTACCGATTTAAGCGACGAGCAGCGCGACTCTCTGGCGCTGGCGTTGAAAAAGCTGACCAGTCGTTATGACAACCTGTTCCAGTGTTCCTTCCCTTACTCAATGGGCTGGCACGGCGCGCCGTTTAACGGTGAAGAAAACGCACACTGGCAGTTGCACGCGCACTTTTATCCGCCGCTGCTGCGCTCTGCGACCGTCCGTAAATTTATGGTCGGCTATGAAATGCTGGCGGAAACCCAGCGTGATTTAACCGCAGAACAAGCGGCTGAACGCCTGCGCGCGGTCAGCGACATCCATTTTCGCGAATCCGGAGTATAAAAATGAATCTGAAAGAGAAAACGCGCGCGCTGTTTGCTGAAATTTTCGGCTACCCTGCTACCCACACGATTCAGGCGCCAGGCCGCGTCAATCTGATCGGCGAGCACACTGATTACAATGATGGTTTTGTTCTGCCCTGCGCTATCGATTACCAGACCGTAATTAGCTGTGCGCCGCGCGACGATCGTACCGTACGGGTGATTGCCGCCGATTACGACAATCAGGTGGACGAATTTTCACTGGATGCGCCGATCGTGACCCACGATAGCCAGCAGTGGTCTAACTATGTGCGCGGCGTAGTGAAACACCTGCAACAGCGTAACAACGCGTTTGGCGGCGTGGATATGGTCATCAGCGGCAATGTGCCGCAGGGCGCCGGGTTAAGCTCCTCCGCCTCGCTGGAAGTGGCGGTGGGCACCGTCTTCCAGCAGCTTTATCACCTGCCGCTGGACGGCGCGCAAATTGCGCTCAACGGACAAGAGGCCGAGAACCAATTTGTTGGCTGTAACTGCGGCATTATGGATCAGCTCATCTCTGCGCTCGGCAAAAAAGATCATGCGTTGCTGATTGATTGCCGTACGCTCGGCGCCAAAGCGGTTTCCATGCCGAAAGGTGTCGCCGTGGTGATCATCAACAGTAACTTTAAGCGCACGCTGGTGGGCAGCGAGTATAATACCCGCCGTGAACAGTGCGAAACCGGCGCCCGTTTCTTCCAGCAGCCGGCCCTGCGCGATGTCAGCCTTGAGGCGTTCAATGCCGTCGCCAGCGAACTGGACCCGGTAGTCGCAAAACGCGTTCGCCATGTATTGAGCGAAAATGCGCGCACCGTTGAAGCGGCAAGCGCGCTGGAGAAAGGTGATTTGCAACGTATGGGCCAACTGATGGCGGAGTCCCATGCCTCAATGCGCGATGATTTCGAAATTACCGTCCCGCAGATAGACACGCTGGTAGACATCGTCAAAGCGACCATCGGCGATCAAGGCGGCGTGCGCATGACCGGCGGCGGCTTCGGCGGCTGTGTTGTCGCGCTGATCCCGGAAGATCTGGTTCCCGCTGTGCAGCAGGCCGTTGCGCAACAGTACGAAGCGAAAACCGGAATCAAAGAAACCTTTTATGTATGCAAACCGTCACAAGGAGCAGGACAGTGCTAAATGAAACGCCCGCACTGGCCCCCGATGGTCAACCGTACCGCCTGCTAACCCTGCGCAACAGCGCAGGGATGGTGGTAACGCTGATGGACTGGGGAGCCACTCTTCTTTCCGCCCGTATTCCGCTGTCTGACGGCAGCGTTCGGGAAGCATTGCTGGGCTGCGCCAGCCCGGAACACTACCCTGAACAGACGTCATTCCTCGGCGCCTCTATTGGCCGTTACGCGAACCGTATCGCCAATAGCCGCTATACGTTTGCCGGCGAAACCGTACAGTTAAGCCCAAGTCAGGGCGAGAACCAGCTACACGGCGGACCGGAAGGCTTTGACAAGCGCCGCTGGCAAATTGTGAACCAGAACGATCGCCAGGTATTATTCGCGCTCACCTCTGATGACGGCGACCAGGGCTTTCCCGGCCATCTTTGCGCCACGGCGCAATATCGTCTGACCGATGACAATAGAATCTCCATCACCTACCGGGCGACGGTCGATAAACCCTGTCCGGTGAATTTGACCAACCACGTCTATTTTAATCTGGACGGCGATCGGACCGACGTGCGCCAGCATAAGCTGCAAATTCTGGCGGATGAGTATCTGCCGGTAGATGAATCCGGTATTCCACGCCAGGGGCTAAAATCGGTAGCCAATACCTCGTTTGACTTCCGGATGCCAAAAGTCATTGCCAGTGAATTTCTCGCCGATGACGATCAGCGCAAGGTTAAAGGGTACGATCATGCTTTCCTGCTACAGACGCAGGGTGATGGCAAAAAGCCGGCGGCCCGTCTGTGGTCACAGGATGGAAAGCTACAAATGATGGTTTACACCACCGCCCCGGCGTTACAGTTTTATTCTGGCAATTATCTGGCGGGTACACCTTCCCGCGGACCGGAACCTTATGCCGACTGGCAAGGGCTGGCGCTGGAAAGCGAACTGCTGCCGGACAGCCCGAATCATCCTGAATGGCCGCAGCCTGACTGTATCCTTCGCCCTGGCGAGGAGTACGCCAGCCTGACCGAGTATCAGTTTATTCCGTTCTAACGATATGCCGCTACATGCCCGATGACGCAAGCTTATCGGGCCTACGCGCCATTGCCCTGCTCAAACCTCCACCACTTAAAGACAAAATCGCAACTCTGAGTTCACAAGAACCTTACACTGCGCCACTATTTTCGCTATGGTTATGCGTAAGCATTGCCGCCAACACCTCGCGGCAATATAATGAGAATTATTATCATTACATATGATTTATAGGAGTGAGAGTATGGCTGTAACTAAGCTGGTTCTGGTACGTCACGGTGAAAGTCAATGGAACAAAGAGAACCGTTTCACCGGCTGGTATGATGTTGACCTGTCTGAAAAAGGCGTAAGCGAAGCAAAAGCAGCGGGTAAACTGCTAAAAGAAGAAGGTTTCAGCTTTGATTTTGCCTACACTTCCGTACTGAAACGCGCTATCCATACGCTGTGGAACGTACTGGATGAACTGGATCAGGCGTGGCTGCCGGTGGAAAAATCCTGGAAACTCAATGAACGTCACTATGGCGCGTTGCAGGGGCTGAATAAAGCGGAAACGGCAGAAAAATATGGTGACGAGCAGGTTAAACAGTGGCGCCGCGGTTTTGCCGTGACGCCGCCGGAACTGACCAAAGATGATGAGCGTTATCCGGGTCACGATCCACGTTATGCCAAACTGAGCGAGAAAGAGCTGCCGTTGACCGAAAGTCTGGCGCTGACCATCGACCGCGTTATTCCTTACTGGAACGACACCATCCTGCCGCGTATGAAGAGCGGTGAGCGCGTGATCATCGCCGCTCACGGTAACTCATTGCGTGCGCTGGTGAAATACCTGGATAACATGAGTGAAGATGAGATCCTTGAGTTAAACATCCCGACCGGCGTGCCGCTGGTGTATGAGTTCGACGAAAACTTCAAGCCGCTCAAACATTACTATCTGGGCAACGCTGACGAAATCGCCGCGAAAGCGGCTGCCGTGGCGAATCAGGGTAAAGCGAAGTAATCACCTTTGCCGGATGGCGGTATAACTGCCTTATCCGGCCTACGAGCAATGGGTAGGCCGGATAAGCGCAGCGCCATCAGGCAATACGTCTTAAACAGCGATCACGCCGTCCAGCACCACCTGCAATTTACCCTGCGAACAGCGCTCCACGCGTCCTCGTACCCGGTACACTTCAGCCAGACGCTCCGCAGTAATCACCGTCTCCGGCGCGCCGCTGGCGACCAGCCTGCCGTCTTTTAGCATCAGGACATGATCACCATGACGCAGTGCAATATTAATGTCATGCGCCACGACTATCGTCACCCTATTTTGCGCCTGGGTATCCCGACGCACGAGATCCATTACGTGAAACTGATAGTTTAAATCCAGCGCGCTGAGCGGCTCATCCAGCAACAGAAGTTCAGGGCGACGAATCAGCGATTGCGCCAGACCCACTAACTGCCGCTGACCGCCGGAAAGCTGGTCGAGATACTGCAACGCCAGATGCGTTATGCCCAATTGCTCAAGGATAGCCAGTATCTGCGCTCTGCCCTGCGCATTGTCTCTGCCGCCTGATGCCCGCAGTACCACGATAATCGACTCCAGTACATGCAGATGTACGCCCTGCGGTAATGACTGCGGCAAAAACACAACTTTCTGCGCCCGCTCGGCAAACGATAACGACATGAGATCTTCGCCATCAAGCAGCGCCTCGCCGTCGGCGTTATTCAGCCCGGCCAGCGAACATAGTAACGTCGATTTACCACAGCCGTTCGGCCCCAGCAAAATGGTAATTTTCCCGCGCGGCAGTAAGGGAACGTTGAGATCTGCAATAACCGGCTGAGTGGAATAGCCGGCGCTAAATGAGCGGAGCATTAACCCGCGCATCAGAGACTCCCCCGATGTCGCAATACAATGCTTAAAAAGAACGGAACCCCGACCAGCGAGGTGACAATCCCCACCGGCACCATGACGCCCGGAATACTATTTTTCGCCGCAATAGAGGCCAGCGATAACACCAGCCCGCCTATCAGCACGCTGCCCGGAAGGTAGAAACGGTGATCTTCCCCCAAAAGTATTCGCGCAATGTGCGGCGCAACGAGACCAATAAAACCAATCGGCCCGACGAAAGCTACCGCCAGCGCTGATAACAAGCTGATACGCAACAATGACAGCAGGCGTAAACGGCGGACATGAATCCCAAAGCTCATCGCCCTCTCTTCGCCCAGACGTAATGCCGTGAGTTGCCAGGCGCTTCGTAACGCGCAAAAAAGCACAGCAATAAACACCACGGCCAGTACGCCCAATTTTTCCCACGACGCGCGGACCAGGCTCCCCATCGTCCAGAATACCAGCCCCTGCAGCGTATCTTCATCAGCCACAAACTGCATAATGGCGACCAACGCGTTAAAGGTGAATACCAGCGCAATACCGAACAACACCACTCCGGATGCGGCGACGCCTGTCCAACGGGTAATACCGTCCAGGAGTAACGCGGATAAAAGCGCAAAGATGAACGCATTGGCCGGGATAAACCAGGCGGCAGGAATACCGGGAATACCGATCCCCAGCACAATCGCCAGCGCAGCGCCAAAAGCCGCCGCGGACGATACGCCGAGGGTAAACGGCGTCGCCAGCGGATTATTTAAAATGGTTTGCATTTCGGCGCCCGCTAACCCTAACGCCATGCCAACCAGTAGGGCCATCAGGGCATAGGGTAAGCGGATATCCCAGACAATAACGTGTATGCCCGCATTCACCTTTTCCGGCTGAAAAAGCGCCTGCCACAGCGCACTGAGCGGTAAACCAGAAGACCCACAGGTTACATCCACCATCAGTGAAGCCATCATCGCCAGCGCAATAGCTAACATGAGCACGGCCCGTTTGCGTATGAGCTGGCGATAGCGCGGAATGACGGGCGTGGAAGCGAAACCGGGGGCTAAAAGTGATTTGTCCTGACAGGTCATGGCTCGGGCTACGTTATTAATCAGAGGAGAATTATAGCGCCGAATTATTTCGTTATATATTTATTTATATTTCGATTGATGACACGGTGGCCTATCTCACCGGTTTCCAATAAATATCCTCCGGCATAGCCCTGTCTCTTGATCAGATCTCCTGATCAAGAGACAGGGCCTGGCTGGGGGTTTTCCATAGACAAAAAAAGCGTGGAGCCATCCACGCTTGAGGCTACTGACAACGTGTAACCAGGTGGCAATGTTCCAACCACGGACCTACAAAAAGTACGTAATCTGTTGATATTCTCGTTTCGTAAGTCAGGCAAAGCGCTAGCTGCCTCTCGCAGAAATGCCAACACAACAGATAATTGTCAGCAGTCCTCATTTTTCAGTCAGCAAATATCGGTCCGGCAGGGAATTTCGCCAGAAACCCGATGACGGCCAGCAGCGACCATAGCCCGGGCCACTCAATCTGGCGCTCCCGCAGTTCATCATCCAGCGTCATAAGCGCAAACTCACCTTTATCGCCCAGCACGCCGCCCTGCCAGAGCAGCCGCTGCGCCTGCTGCCGCGCCCAGGGAGAATCGCTCTTCCAGGCCAGCAGGTGCAGCAGAGCCTGCTGCAGGCAGACACCGTGAGAATGTTGATCCCGCAACAGCCGCCGATAAACCGGCAGCGATATGCTGCGCACGGTATAAAAACCGCTGCGGGTTTCGCTGTCAACATCTGCCATGCCAGCACAGAACTGACTGGCCAGGTCACATAAACGATTGTGCGTCAGCGGCTGGCGCAGGGCATCCAGACGACCTGCTGCGGCACACAGCAGCCCGCTCCTTTGCCGTTCTTGTGGCAGCGAATCAGGCAAAACCGCTACCGTTTCAGCCGCCCCGGCCTGCGCATGCTGTACGCCCGCGTCATAACAACGGACAAAGAAATCATGGCTGCCACGGACGATTGACGGGTGCGCCAGCAGATTCAGCGCCGGGTGCAGTTGTTCAAGCTCGTCCAGTGACGCCAGCGTGTAATTGACAACCACATCTTTTGTCGATGCCCGGCCTTCCGGACGAAATGCTATGGTTTCCTTCATCAAAGTCTCCTTATGGGACATTCCCGGAGGCGATGCTGCGCATCTGTCCGGGCTACAGATCCATGCAATCCGGTAGCCCGGACAGGCGCAACGCGCCGCCTCCGGGAAAGGAACAGATTTACATCGCCAGCACGTACTTCAGCATCACCCCGGCGGCTATCGCCGAGCCAATCACCCCGGCCACGTTCGGGCCCATCGCGTGCATCAGCAGGAAGTTCTGCGGGTCCGATTCCAGCCC
>NZ_JAMMIN010000011.1:0-90880 GCF_051702785.1 Salmonella sp. NW722 | reverse complement strand
GAGCGGTAGTTCAGTTGGTTAGAATACCTGCCTGTCACGCAGGGGGTCGCGGGTTCGAGTCCCGTCCGTTCCGCCACCCTAATTAGGGGCGTAGTTCAATTGGTAGAGCACCGGTCTCCAAAACCGGGTGTTGGGAGTTCGAGTCTCTCCGCCCCTGCCAGAAATAATCCTTAGCATCTGCTAAGGATTTTTTTTGCCTAAAATTACCTGATTATCTGATCAGGTAATCGTAAGTTCCCTTCTTTTTCTTTTCATCATTTTCATTGTTCATCCAGCACATCCGTTTTTAACAGATCGCAGATCAGCGAGTATTTATCGCTGTTTTGCAGCCAAATAGCGTATAGTGGCCGTGAAAGCGTTGCGCTGTCGGCAACGGTATGTAATCCGCCCTTTTCATTTGCCCAGTTTACAGGAAGCCAGCTACAGCCATTTAATGCGCTAAGCTGCTGTCGGGCGAGTTCGGCTGAGCTGGTTGTTAATACCGGCACTTCATCTGCTGCGATCAGCCCTGTTTCATGCTGTTGGAAGTCTGGTCCCCACTCCAGCCGCAGATAATTGAGTTCTGATTTCTTACGGGCAGGGCTGCTGCAATATAACGCCAAAGTGAAGTGCCCTAACAGCTGACTGCTGAACTCATCCATTTTGGGCGCTTCGGTAGTAATGAGGAGATCAAGCTGGCGTTCATGAAGTTGCTTCACAAGCGATTGCCGTTGAGCGATTCTGGCTTCGAATTGCAGGCCGCTTTGTGGCTCCTGTAGTTGGTACAGTCGCCCCAGCCAGGCGTTAAGCATACACTCCCATAAAGACGCGCTGGCGCCGATGGAAAACTCGTTATGGCGTGAGGTATGCGCCACCTCTTTACGTGCCGCTTGCCACGTATTCATCAGCGTTTCCGCATACGGTAAAAGTTTTTCGCCAGCCGTGGTTAAACGGATATTGTTTCTGTGCCGCGTAAAAAGGTTTACGCCCAGTTGATTCTCCAGTTGCCTGATACGAAAGCTCACCGCGGATTGCGTCAGGTAAAGTGCTTCTGCGGCCCGCCCGAAATGGCGTGTCCGGCTAACTTCCAGGAAAGTTTTTAACAATTCCGTATCCACTGTGCTCTCCACAAAATTATTTGTCGTTATGATTTAAATGTTTTGTTTTACACTCTGTCAAGCGTAACTAATACTCCGCGCCATAAATAGCTCAGACAAAGAATTAGGAGCGTGCAGGATGGCGGAAAGCTTTACGACGACTAATCGATATTTTGACAATAAACATTATCCACGTGGATTCTCTCGTCACGGTGATTTCACGATTAAAGAGGCACAACTGCTTGAGCGTCATGGTCATGCCTTTAATGATCTGGATCTTGGCAAGCGTGAGCCTGTGACTGAAGAAGAGAAGCTGTTTGTAGCGGTATGTCGCGGTGAACGCGAGCCGGTAACGGATGCAGAACGCGTCTGGTCCAAGTATATGACGCGTATCAAGCGTCCAAAACGCTTCCACACCTTGTCTGGCGGCAAGCCGCAAGTTGAAGGCGCAGAAGACTACACCGAAGCTGATGATTAATAAAAAGGGCGTAATGCCCTTTTTTTACGCCAACAGCTTTTGCAAATGAATTAACAACCTGTCTATCGCCCGATAGCTTACCGCTTCCTGCAAATGCTGACGTGAGATCTGGTCAGCCAGTTCTATGTCGGCAATGGTTCTGGCCACTTTTAGTAAACGCTGCCAGGCGCGAATGGATAATCCAAGATGCACCAGCGTGTCTTCAAGCCAGCGAGCGTCATCGTGATGCAAAACACAGTATTTTTGGATTTCGCGACCCTCCAGACGCGCGTTTAACTTCTTCTGGCGTCGGTACTGCCGTTCATGGGCGGCGATGACCCGCTTTTTTACCGTAGCGCTGTTCTCACCCTTTGAGGCGTGTTGGCTAAGAATCCCGGGCGGTGGAAGCGGTATCTCAAGCGAAAGGTCAAAACGATCAAGAAACGGGCCTGACAACCTATTAAGGTAACGTAGTGTCTGTTCTGGCGTGCAGCGATTATGGTTTCCCTGATAATGTCCGGTCGGGCTGGGATTCATTGCGGCGATTAACTGGAACCTGGCAGGGTACGTTATTTTCGCTCTGGTACGGGATAAATGAATTTGACCGGATTCTATAGGTTCACGTAGCGCATCCAGTGTGCGTCGCTCAAATTCAGGCAATTCATCAAGGAACAAAATTCCGTTGTGCGCCAGCGATATCTCTCCCGGGGCGGGTATTGCGCCGCCGCCGACCATAGCAGTAAGTGAGGCGCTATGATGAGGTGAGCGAAAGGGACGTTGCTGCCATCGTTTTTGTACCGTATCGGCATTAACCAGACTGAGGATCGCGGCGCTTTCCAACGCCTCTTCATTGCTTAATGGTGGAAGAATCCCGCTCAGTCGACTGGCCAGCATGGTTTTACCCGTACCCGGCGGGCCGATCAATAGCAGATTATGTCCCCCTGCCGCTGTAATCTCCAGGCCTCGTTTACCCTGCTCCTGACCGATCACATCGCGAAGATCGGCAGTTGTGGTAGGCGATGCCATATCCTGAGCTAAAGGTCTTTCCAGGGCGTGTTTCCCTTCCAGAAAGGCGCAGACGGTTTGTAGATGATCGGCGATAAAACATCCTTCTTTGCTGATAAGCCCAACCTCCGCCGCGTTCTCTGTTGCGACGATAATATTTCTGCCGGCCCTGATGGCTTCCGTTGCGCTTGATATTGCGCCAGGAACGCCGCGTAATGCGCCTGTAAGCGCTAACTCACCCACCAGCTCATATGCCTCAAGATTCGACGCTGTAAGCTGCTCAGACGCGGCCAGAAGCGCAACAGCAATAGGCAGGTCATACCTTCCGCCCTCTTTCGGTAGATCGGCTGGAGCAAGGTTAATGGTTATTTTTTTAGCCGGAAATTCATATCCGCTATTAATAATCGCACTACGTACCCGGTCACGCGCCTCTTTTACCGTGGTTTCCGGTAGGCCAACCATGGTTAATCCCGGTAATCCATTACTGATATGCACCTCTATAGTGATAGGCGGCGCATTGACGCCAAGTGCGGCGCGAGTATGAACAATCGCCAGTGACATAATCCCTCCTGTTACGTGGATTATGCGGGATAGAAGAGAAAATCGAATTACTGACTTTTTGTTTTTTAGCGGCTGCTTCCTGAATTTTGGCGTCATTTTCAGGTAAGAAATATCAAACTGGAAGAACGCTCGCAGAAGCGAAAAGAAGGAAAACAGGGTGCAAAGCGCGCCAAAAGGGGGAGGAAAACGTGAAAATTTTTCAGTTTCTAATTTTTCTTATAAAAAACAAAGCCCTTGTAGGCATTCACCTGCATTATCTGAAACGTGGTTAAAAAAATATCTTGTGCTATTGGCAAAACCTATGGTAACTCTTTAGGTATTCCTTCGAACAAGATGCAAGAATAGACAAAAATGACAGCCCTTCTACGAGTGATTAGCCTGGTCGTGATTAGCGTGGTGGTGATTATTATCCCACCGTGCGGGGCTGCACTTGGACGAGGAAAGGCTTAGAAATCAAGCCTTAACGAACTAAGACCCCCGCACCGAAAGGTCCGGGGGTTTTTTTTGGCCTGAAAAACTTAAGCGAGGAGCAGAGCGTGAATAACAGCATAAAATTCTGTTTCTCAAGATTTACGACGGGGATGTAACTATGAACGGGGCACAGTGGGTGGTACATGCTTTGCGAGCGCAGGGGGTGAAAACCGTATTTGGTTATCCTGGTGGCGCAATTATGCCGGTTTACGACGCGTTGTATGACGGTGGTGTGGAGCATTTGTTGTGCCGACACGAGCAGGGTGCCGCAATGGCGGCAATCGGTTATGCCCGTTCTACCGGCAAAACCGGTGTTTGTATCGCCACTTCCGGCCCTGGTGCCACTAACCTGATCACTGGCCTGGCGGATGCGTTGTTAGATTCGGTCCCCGTCGTCGCGATCACGGGTCAGGTGTCCGCCCCGTTCATCGGCACCGATGCGTTCCAGGAGGTGGATGTGTTAGGGCTGTCGCTGGCCTGTACCAAACACAGCTTCCTGGTGCAGTCGCTGGAAGAGCTGCCTCGTATCATGGCAGAGGCTTTTGAAGTCGCCAACGCTGGCCGTCCTGGCCCGGTTCTGGTGGATATCCCGAAAGATATCCAATTAGCCAGCGGAGCGCTGGAGCCCTGGTTTACTACCGTTGATAACGAAGCGACCTTCCCGCAGGCTGATGTGGAACAGGCGCGCCAGATGCTGGAACAGGCGAAAAAACCCATGCTGTACGTCGGCGGTGGTGTTGGTATGGCGCAGGCGGTTCCGGCGCTGCGTAAATTTATCGCGGTAACGCAAATGCCAGTTACCTGCACGCTGAAAGGGCTGGGGGCTGTTGAGGCTGATTATCCGTACTATCTGGGCATGCTGGGAATGCACGGTACTAAAGCGGCTAATTTCGCGGTGCAAGAGTGTGATTTACTGATCGCAGTGGGTGCACGTTTTGATGACCGGGTGACCGGTAAGCTGAATACGTTTGCGCCGAACGCCAGCGTAATCCATATGGATATCGACCCGGCGGAAATGAACAAACTGCGTCAGGCACACGTCGCGTTGCAGGGCGATTTAAATTCGCTGTTGCCGGCATTACAGCAACCGCTGAAGATCGACGCATGGCGTCAGTCCTGTGCAGAGCTGCGCGCAGAACACGCCTGGCGCTATGACCATCCTGGCGAGACTATCTATGCGCCGTTGTTGTTGAAGCAATTGTCGGAACGCAAACCCGCAGACAGTGTGGTGACGACGGATGTTGGGCAGCATCAGATGTGGTCAGCCCAGCATATGACTTACACCCGCCCGGAGAACTTCATCACTTCCAGCGGTCTGGGGACGATGGGATTCGGCTTACCGGCGGCCGTTGGCGCGCAGGTAGCGCGACCGAATGATACCGTTATCTGTATCTCCGGTGACGGCTCCTTCATGATGAATGTTCAGGAGTTGGGCACCGTAAAACGCAAGCAGTTACCGTTGAAGATAGTCTTACTCGACAACCAGCGGTTAGGGATGGTTCGACAATGGCAGCAACTGTTTTTCCAGGAGCGATATAGCGAAACCACCCTGACCGATAACCCCGATTTCCTCATGCTGGCCAGCGCCTTCGGCATTCCAGGCCAGCACATTACTCGTAAAGACCAGGTTGAAGCGGCACTCGACACGATGTTGGCAAGCGAAGGGCCGTACCTGCTTCACGTCTCAATCGACGAACTTGAAAATGTCTGGCCGTTGGTGCCGCCTGGCGCCAGTAACTCTGAAATGCTGGAGAAATTATCATGATGCAACATCAGGTCAATGTATCGGCACGCTTTAATCCAGAAACCTTAGAACGTGTTTTACGCGTGGTGCGCCATCGTGGTTTTCAGGTGTGCTCCATGAATATGGAAGCCGCGACCGATGCGCAGAATATAAATATTGAATTGACCGTTGCCAGTCCCCGGTCGGTCGACTTACTGTTTAGTCAGTTAAGTAAACTGGTAGATGTTGCGCATGTCGCGATCTGCCAGAGCGCTGCCACATCACAACAAATCCGCGCCTGAGCGCAAAAGGAAGAAAAATGACGACGAAAAAAGCTGATTACATTTGGTTCAATGGCGAGATGGTGCGCTGGGAAGACGCGAAGGTTCACGTAATGTCTCACGCGTTGCACTACGGTACGTCGGTATTTGAAGGGATTCGGTGCTACGACTCTCACAAAGGCCCGGTAGTGTTTCGTCATCGTGAACATATGCAGCGCCTGCGCGACTCAGCAAAAATTTATCGTTTTCCGGTTTCCCAGAGTATTGATGAGCTGATGGAAGCCTGCCGCGAAGTGATCCGCAAAAACAACCTGACCAGCGCCTATATCCGTCCGTTGGTATTTGTCGGCGATGTCGGTATGGGCGTTAACCCGCCCCCGGGATACACCACTGACGTCATCATCGCCGCGTTCCCGTGGGGGGCATACCTGGGCGCCGAAGCGCTGGATCAGGGGATCGATGCGATGGTTTCTTCCTGGAATCGCGCTGCGCCGAACACCATTCCAACCGCCGCGAAAGCGGGCGGTAACTATCTTTCCTCACTGCTGGTGGGTAGCGAAGCGCGCCGCCACGGCTATCAGGAAGGCATCGCCCTGGATGTAAACGGCTATATCTCCGAAGGCGCAGGCGAAAACCTGTTTGAGGTAAAAGATGGCGTGCTGTTTACTCCGCCGTTTACCTCTTCCGCGCTGCCAGGCATTACTCGCGACGCGATCATCAAACTGGCGAAAGAGCTGGGTATTGAAGTGCGTGAGCAGGTGCTGTCCCGTGAATCGCTGTATCTGGCCGACGAAGTGTTTATGTCCGGAACCGCGGCAGAAATTACTCCGGTACGCAGCGTTGATGGTATCCAGGTAGGTGAAGGCCGTTGCGGCCCTGTTACCAAGCGTATTCAACAAGCCTTCTTTGGTCTCTTCACTGGAGAAAACGAGGATAAATGGGGCTGGTTGGATCCGGTAAATTCATAATAAATAAAATTAATATTTTCCCAAAATAATTTGCGTCACAGGAAGGCGGCAACGCAGCGAATCCCCAGGGCTTACTGTCGTAAGTGACTGGGGTGAGTGAGGCAGCCAACGCACCTGTGGCGTGAAGTATGAAGGGAAAAGATGGGGAGTAAATAAAGCATGCCTAAGTACCGTTCCGCCACCACCACCCATGGTCGTAATATGGCGGGTGCCCGCGCGCTGTGGCGCGCCACCGGAATGACCGACAGTGATTTTGGCAAACCGATTATCGCCGTGGTGAACTCATTCACTCAGTTTGTGCCGGGTCACGTTCATCTGCGCGATCTCGGTAAGCTGGTCGCCGAACAGATTGAAGCTTCCGGCGGTGTGGCGAAAGAGTTCAACACTATTGCCGTGGATGACGGGATCGCCATGGGGCACGGGGGTATGCTCTATTCACTGCCGTCGCGCGAGCTGATCGCCGACTCCGTGGAGTACATGGTGAACGCTCACTGCGCTGACGCGATGGTGTGTATCTCCAACTGCGACAAAATCACCCCAGGGATGCTCATGGCCTCGCTGCGCCTGAATATTCCGGTGATCTTTGTCTCCGGCGGACCGATGGAAGCCGGGAAAACCAAGCTTTCAGACAAAATTATCAAGCTGGATCTGGTTGATGCCATGATTCAGGGCGCGGACCCGAAAGTCTCTGACGATCAAAGTAACCAGGTGGAGCGTTCCGCCTGTCCAACCTGCGGCTCCTGCTCCGGCATGTTTACCGCTAATTCCATGAACTGCCTGACCGAAGCGCTGGGCCTGTCGCAGCCGGGCAACGGCTCACTGCTGGCAACCCACGCTGACCGGAAGCAGTTGTTCCTCAATGCCGGTAAGCGGATTGTTGAACTGACTAAACGCTATTACGAGCAGGATGACGAAAGTGCACTGCCGCGTAACATCGCCAGCAAAGCCGCGTTTGAAAACGCCATGACGCTGGATATTGCGATGGGCGGTTCGACCAATACCGTTCTGCATCTGCTGGCGGCGGCGCAGGAAGCGGAAATCGACTTCACCATGAGTGATATCGACAAGCTGTCCCGCAAGGTGCCGCAGCTGTGTAAAGTGGCGCCAAGTACCCAGAAATACCATATGGAAGACGTTCACCGTGCCGGCGGTGTGCTGGGTATTTTAGGCGAGCTGGATCGCGCCGGGCTGCTGAACCGCAACGTGAAAAACGTATTAGGCCTGACGCTGCCGCAAACGCTGGAACAGTACGACATCACGGTTACGCAGGACGAAGCGGTTAAAAAAATGTTCCGTGCTGGCCCTGCCGGTATCCGTACTACCCAGGCGTTCTCGCAGGATTGTCGCTGGGATTCGCTGGATGACGACCGCGCAGCGGGTTGCATCCGCTCGCTGGAGTATGCCTATAGCAAAGACGGCGGTCTGGCGGTGCTGTATGGCAACTTCGCCGAAAACGGCTGCATTGTGAAAACCGCAGGCGTGGATGACAGCATCCTTAAATTTACCGGCCCGGCTAAAGTGTATGAAAGCCAGGACGACGCGGTAGAGGCGATTCTCGGCGGCAAAGTAGTGGAAGGCGATGTAGTCGTGATCCGCTACGAAGGGCCGAAAGGCGGGCCGGGAATGCAGGAAATGCTCTATCCGACCAGTTTCCTGAAGTCGATGGGGCTGGGCAAAGCCTGCGCGCTCATCACCGATGGGCGTTTCTCCGGCGGTACTTCGGGTCTTTCCATCGGCCACGTCTCGCCGGAAGCGGCCAGCGGCGGCACTATTGCGCTGATTGAAGATGGCGACACCATTGCGATTGATATCCCGAACCGCAGCATTCAGTTGCAGTTGAACGAGGCTGAAATCGCCGCACGCCGCGAGGCGCAGGAGGCTCGTGGCGACAAAGCCTGGACGCCGAAAAATCGTCAGCGTCAGGTTTCGTTTGCCCTGCGTGCCTACGCCAGCCTGGCGACCAGCGCCGATAAAGGCGCGGTGCGCGATAAATCGAAACTGGGAGGTTGATGATGGCGGAATCTCAACCACTGTCAGTCGCGCCGGAAGGGGCGGAGTATCTGCGCGCGGTGCTACGCGCGCCAGTATACGAAGCGGCGCAGGTGACGCCGCTGCAAAAAATGGAAAAGCTCTCGTCACGTCTGGATAACGTTATTCTCGTCAAACGCGAAGACCGGCAGCCGGTACATAGCTTTAAGCTGCGCGGCGCTTACGCGATGATGGCCGGATTGACCGAAGAACAAAAAGCCCACGGCGTGATTACTGCGTCGGCGGGGAATCATGCACAGGGCGTGGCGTTCTCCTCCGCGCGGCTTGGCGTGAAGTCGCTGATCGTCATGCCAAAAGCAACGGCGGATATTAAAGTCGATGCGGTACGCGGTTTTGGCGGCGAAGTGCTGTTGCACGGCGCTAATTTTGATGAAGCGAAAGCGAAAGCTATTGAGCTGGCGCAGCAGCAGGGTTTTACCTGGGTGCCGCCGTTTGATCACCCAATGGTGATCGCCGGGCAGGGCACGCTGGCGCTGGAGCTGCTTCAGCAGGATTCGCATCTCGATCGTGTCTTTGTGCCGGTTGGCGGCGGCGGCCTGGCGGCGGGCGTAGCGGTACTGATCAAACAATTGATGCCGCAAATCAAAGTGATTGCCGTCGAAGCGGAGGATTCCGCCTGCCTGAAAGCGGCGTTGGAAGCCGGTCATCCAGTAGATCTCCCGCGCGTTGGGTTATTTGCTGAAGGCGTAGCGGTAAAACGCATCGGCGACGAAACGTTCCGGCTGTGTCAGGAATACCTTGATGATATTGTCACCGTGGATAGCGACGCTATCTGCGCGGCGATGAAAGATCTGTTTGAAGATGTGCGTGCGGTGGCGGAACCGTCCGGCGCGCTGGCGCTGGCGGGGATGAAAAAATATATCGCCCAGCACAATATTCGCGGCGAACGCCTGGCGCACGTCCTTTCCGGCGCCAACGTCAACTTCCACGGCTTGCGCTATGTGTCTGAACGCTGCGAGCTGGGGGAACAGCGCGAAGCGTTACTGGCGGTGACCATTCCGGAAGAAAAGGGGAGCTTCCTCAAATTCTGCCAGTTGCTTGGCGGGCGTATGGTCACCGAATTTAACTACCGTTTTGCCGACGCGAAAAATGCCTGTATTTTTGTCGGCGTACGCGTCAGTCAGGGGCTGGAGGAGCGAAAAGAGATTATCACCCAACTGTGCGACGGCGGTTATAGCGTAGTGGATCTCTCCGACGATGAAATGGCGAAGCTGCATGTGCGCTATATGGTCGGCGGGCGCCCCTCCAAGCCATTACAGGAGCGTTTGTATAGTTTCGAATTTCCGGAGTCGCCCGGCGCGTTGCTCAAATTCCTGCATACGCTTGGCACGCACTGGAATATTTCGCTATTCCATTACCGCAGCCACGGTACCGATTATGGCCGCGTGCTGGCGGCGTTCGAGTTAGGCGATCATGAGCCGGATTTCGAAACCCGGCTGCATGAACTGGGCTATGAATGCCATGATGAGAGCAATAACCCGGCGTTCCGGTTCTTTCTGGCGGGTTAATTCAGCGTTTAGTTTTTCGGGCCCACAAAGTAAAGTGGGCCTAATATCAAGATATTATCTTCCCTCAGTTATTGGGCTTTTCTGCCAGCCCGGAGCATCCACTCATTTAATTTTGCGAGACGTTTTCCAGAAGGCGCCCAATCTGCTTGTGGTGAAACTCGGCTCACCATATCGTTAGCACCGCTATCACTTGCACCTGCTAAAAACAATGTATAAAATTTTATACACAAGGATGTTATGTTACTCACCCGAGCTCTCTCCAATGAAAAAGAAATTCGATGGGTGGGATCTTCTCTGGAGGATCTCCTGGATTTTCCCATAACGGTACGTAAAGCAGTCGGTTATCAGCTTCACAAAATTCAGTATGGAATTGAACCCGATGACTGGAAACCGTTTTCAGAAATTGGGGCTGGGGTAAATGAAATTCGGATTCGTGACAACAATGGTATCTATCGCGTTATGTATGTCGCTAAGTTTGAAGAAGCACTCTACGTTTTGCATAGTTTCCAAAAACAGACGCAACAAACCAGTCAGCACGATAAAAACATCGCCAGAACGCGTTATAACCGGGTGGTGCAACAACGGAGAAACAGCTTGTGATTGCCAAAACTGATAGTGATATTCGCCATGTGACGCCATCTGGCGGTAATGTTTTTGCTGATTTGGGGTTTGATAAGCAGGACGCAGAAAAGTTTTACGCTGATTCCCTGAGTGAAATCGAAAACACGTTAGCCATTAAAGAACAGCTCATGGAAGAAATTACCCTCTGGATTACGCGAAACCAAATGAAGCAAGCCGAGGTTGCTACAGTTTTGCATATATCCCGACCGCGCGTTTCGGATGTCGTCAACAAGAAATGCAGCAAATTCACCATTGATGCTCTGGTGAATATGCTTAGCCGTATTGGGAAGCCTGTTCGGGTAATGGTAGGGCCGTAAAACTAATTCGGTAAAATCTTCCAGAACGCATCAATTAGCGGCTCATGCAGCCGCTTTTTTTGCGCGCAGACGCCCAGTTCAAACGGCGTTTTTTCGTCGCTGCGCTCTAAAATCATCACCCGATTGCGCACCGGCTCCGGGCTGTTTTCCAGCACCACTTCCGGCAGCAGCGCCACGCCGCAGCCCAGCGCCACCATCGATACCATTGCTTCATGGCCGCCCACTGTCGCGTAAATTGACGGGTTACTGATTTTGTGGCGACGGAACCACAGCTCAATGCGGCGGCGTACCGGCCCCTGATCGGCCATGATAAACGGCACCGTCGACCAGTCGGGCTTATCGACCGACACCTGATTGCGCACCGGGCAGGGCAGCGCCGGGGCGATCAGCACCACTGCCAGATTCTCCAGCATCGAAAACGCCACCGCGCCGGGCAGCGTTTCCGGCTTACCGGCAATCGCCAGATCGGCCTCGCCGGTGACCACTTTGTCCATGGCGTCGGCGGCGTCGCCGGTGGTGAGCTTAATTTCCACCGAGGGATGTTCGGCGCGGAAGCGGTCGAGGATCGGCGGCAGGTGACTGTACGCCGCGGTCACTGAACAGAAGATATGGAGTTCGCCGGAAAGGGACGGCCCCTGCTGATCGAGGGTATGGCGCAACTGCTGATATTGCAAAAGCGTCTGTTGGGCAAACACTCGCAGCTCTTCACCGGCTTCGGTCAGCGTGACCGTGCGGTTGTCGCGCACAAACAGCGGCTGGCCGAGATCTTCTTCCAGCCGCTGAATCTGCCGGGAGAGCGTGGAGGGACTGACGTGCATCGCCCGCGCGCTGCGGCCAAAGTGGCGGCTTTCCGCCAGATGCAGGAAGGTTTTTAGATCGCGTAAATCCACCGATTTCACCTCACGGCTTTATATTGCAGAAATTGCAACGTGATGTTGTGAATATATCAATTTCCGCAATAAATTTCCTGTTGTAATGTGAGTCTATTCTCGCTGAAAAACGAACCGAATAATAAGCACCACAACACAACATCACGGAGTACACCATCATGGCTAACTACTTTAATACACTGAACCTGCGCCAGCAGCTGGCGCAGCTGGGTAAATGCCGCTTTATGGGCCGCGACGAATTCGCCGACGGCGCGAGCTACCTTCAGGGTAAAAAAGTGGTCATCGTCGGCTGTGGCGCTCAGGGGCTGAACCAGGGCCTGAACATGCGTGATTCCGGTCTGGATATCTCCTACGCCCTGCGTAAAGAAGCGATTGCTGAGAAGCGTGCCTCCTGGCGTAAAGCGACCGAAAACGGCTTCAAAGTGGGTACCTACGAAGAGCTGATTCCGCAGGCTGACCTGGTGGTTAACCTGACGCCGGACAAACAGCACTCCGACGTGGTGCGCTCCGTACAGCCGCTGATGAAAGACGGCGCGGCGCTGGGCTACTCCCACGGCTTCAATATCGTGGAGGTGGGCGAGCAGATCCGTAAAGACATCACCGTGGTGATGGTAGCGCCGAAGTGTCCGGGCACCGAAGTGCGCGAAGAGTACAAACGTGGTTTCGGCGTGCCGACGCTGATCGCCGTTCACCCGGAAAACGATCCGAAAGGCGAAGGCATGGCGATTGCTAAAGCCTGGGCAGCAGCAACTGGCGGTCACCGTGCGGGCGTACTGGAATCTTCTTTCGTGGCGGAAGTGAAATCCGACCTGATGGGCGAGCAGACTATCCTGTGCGGTATGCTGCAGGCTGGTTCTCTGCTGTGCTTCGACAAGCTGGTGGCAGAAGGCACCGACCCGGCATACGCCGAAAAACTGATTCAGTTCGGCTGGGAAACCATCACCGAAGCGCTGAAGCAGGGCGGCATCACCCTGATGATGGACCGTCTGTCTAACCCGGCGAAACTGCGTGCTTACGCGCTGTCCGAACAGCTGAAAGAGATCATGGCGCCGCTGTTCCAGAAACACATGGATGACATCATCTCCGGCGAGTTCTCTTCCGGCATGATGGCTGACTGGGCTAACGACGATAAGAAACTGCTGACCTGGCGTGAAGAGACCGGTAAAACTGCGTTCGAAACCGCGCCGCAGTTTGAAGGTAAAATCGGCGAGCAGGAGTACTTCGATAAAGGCGTGCTGATGATCGCGATGGTGAAAGCGGGCGTTGAGCTGGCGTTCGAAACCATGGTCGATTCCGGCATCATCGAAGAATCCGCTTACTACGAATCACTGCACGAACTGCCGCTGATCGCCAACACCATCGCCCGTAAGCGTCTGTATGAAATGAACGTGGTTATCTCTGATACCGCAGAATACGGTAACTACCTGTTCTCTTACGCTTGCGTACCGCTGCTGAAACCGTTTATGGCGGAATTGCAACCGGGCGATCTGGGTAGTGCTATCCCGGAAGGCGCGGTAGACAACGCACAGCTTCGCGACGTGAACGACGCGATTCGTAGCCATGCGATTGAGCAGGTAGGTAAGAAATTGCGCGGCTATATGACGGATATGAAGCGTATTGCGGTAGCGGGTTGATATACCTTGTCGGGTGGCGCTAGCGCTTACCCGACCTACAAAATCAAGCAGACGATGTAGGCCGGGTAAGGCGTAGCCGCCACCCGGTTTTTTATTTGCGATACAATACTTTAATGATGTGGTAACCGAACTGGGTATGCAGCGGGCCGGTTGGCTCCAGTACCGGGCAGGAAAAGA
Source organism: Salmonella sp. NW722 (assembly GCF_051702785.1). Classification (NCBI taxonomy): domain Bacteria; kingdom Pseudomonadati; phylum Pseudomonadota; class Gammaproteobacteria; order Enterobacterales; family Enterobacteriaceae; genus Salmonella; species Salmonella sp. NW722. The sequence goes on along the minus strand of NZ_JAMMIN010000011.1, from coordinate 77,142 downwards.
CTACTTTATCGAATGCCGGAACCATCTGGCCCTGACGAAATTCGCCTAAATGACCGCCTTTTTTACCGGATGGGCAAATAGAATGCTTCTTCGCCAGCTTCTCAAAATCGCCGCCGTTTTTAATTTGCTCCAGAAGATCTAAAGCCAGTTTCTCTTCTTTTACAAGAATATGCAGTGCTGCTGCCATTTTTGCCATTATTGTGTTCTCACGTCGCAAAGATTGGCCGTCACTTTATCACTCCTTAGGCCGTCAGACATATACTCTTCGCCATTACAGGACAGATGTCCCGCCTGATTTAATGAACCGGGAGATAAGCGGCATTTTTAGCAGGCGTATTTCGGATGTGCGGGACGGCGGTCCTGTCCTTTCTGACAAGGGGCGAGATACCATGAGCATAATGAAAAACGCAGAATTTCCAGACGACTGGCTTTTAGGGCTACGCCAGGTCGTACGCGACCCAGTGCTCTATGAATTACTCAAATACTGCCCGTTGGAAATCATGCAGTGCTGGCGATTTGACGACATTTCCCGCGGCGCGCTTATCTGCCGCCAGGGGGAAATATGCCAGCAATTTTCACTCATCGTGGCCGGTGAAGTGGATGTTTTTTACGAAGCTGAAGATGGACGCCGTTACCGGCAGGCGCGTTATGGCAAAGGAGACATGCTGGGCGAGCTAGAGATATTTGAGTCGCGGCATTACATCTGTTCTGTCGTAGCCGTCGGTAATGTACAGCTACTCAGCCTGCCGCAAGCGCATTTTTGCCGCTGGCTGACGCTGGATAACCACTTTAACCAGCGAATGCTGCGGTTTTTCAGCCAACAGTATTACCAGTTGTCGAAAAAGGCCAGTAGCGACAATTTGTACTCGCTGCATCAGCGCGTATGCCAGGCATTATGGCTGCGTTATCAACAATATGAATCAACCACTATTTTACTTGATAAGCAGAATCTTGGTCAGGAATTTGCGGCGACGACGCGCAGTATCAACCGGATACTGCACGATCTGAAATCGCTGAACATTATCGATACCGACGGTGAGCGGATCATTTTACTGGCTCCTGAAAAACTCAAACAGGAGGCGGAAAACTGAACCTCTCAGAACAATAAGGAGACGGGAGATGCAACCCCATATTCGGCTTAACACAAGCATGACCCGCGCGAAATATGCGCTTTTGCCCGGCGATCCCGGGCGGGTGGATAGAATCGCCCGTTTTCTTGATAAGGCTGAGATTCTGGGGCAAAACCGGGAGTTTCGCGCGGCGCGCGGCTGGTACCAGGGGGTTGAAATAGTCGTGCTTTCCACGGGAATCGGCGGACCGTCAACCGCTATCGCCATTGAGGAGTTACGCCAGGTTGGCGTCAACACGCTAATCCGTATCGGTAGTTGCGGCGCGTTGCAGGACTCGCTGGCGTTGGGCGATGTGATCATCGCCCACGGCGCGGTGGCTGACGACGGTGCCAGCAAAACCTATGCGCCCGCCAGTTATCCGGCCTGTGCGGACCCGTATCTTACCGCCACGCTGATACAGCAGGCGAAACAGATGAACATCTCTGCCGTTTGCGGGCTGGTACGCAGCCATGACAGTTTTTATACCGATCGCGAAGCTGAACTGGATGCCGAATGGTCGGCCAGGGGAGTTCTCGGCGCGGATATGGAAACCGCCGCGCTGATGGTGGTGGGGGCGTTACGTGGGCTGCGTACCGCGTCGTTGCTAAACGTGGTCGTCGCGCATAGTGGCTGTCTGGAGAGCAGCATTAACCATTATGTTCAGCAGGAAACCTTGTGCCAGCAAGGTGAAGAGCGCCAGATTTCTCTGGCGCTTCAGGCCATTTATTTCGATAGTTTGCAAGGAGAGCAATGATGGACTTTTTCAGCATTAACAATGTAATGGTCAACATTCCTCTCGGCGAGGGTGGGTATGCGCTGTCGTGGATTGAGGCTATCGGCACCGTCTTTGGCTTATTGTGCATCTGGTGCGCCAGCCGGGAAAAAATCGTTAATTACCTGTTTGGTTTGATTAACGTCACTCTGTTTGCCGCCATCTTTTTTCAGATTCAACTGTATGCCAGCTTGCTACTTCAGGTGTTTTTCTTTGCGGCGAATATTTACGGCTGGTACGCATGGAGCCGGCAGAATGACGCCCGGGAAGCCGCTCTGAAAGTACGCTGGCTTTCTCGTCAACAAACATGGAGGTTGGGGGGCGTATGTATTATCGCCATTCTGCTGATGACGTGGTTTATCGATCCGGTCTTCGCTATGTTGACCCGCGTTATGCTCGCTCTGCTGCAAACGGTAGGTATGCAGGTGGCGATGCCTGAACTCCAGCCGGATGCGTTCCCGTTCTGGGATTCCACCATGCTGGTGTTGTCGATTGCGGCGATGGTGCTGATGACCCGCAAGTACGTGGAAAACTGGCTGCTGTGGGTGATTATTGATGTAATTAGCGTCGTGATCTATGCAGTACAGGGCGTTTATGCGATGTCGCTTGAGTATGTTCTGCTGACGGCGATCGCGCTAATGGGTTCTTACAGTTGGATCAAGAGCGCACAGCGTAATGGCTATACGCCGCTTGCCGCCAGAGCCTGCTGATTGACCTTTTCCAGGCTGCCTGAAAAAGCAGCCTGGTCTTCTCTGGGCCTCGCTTTCTGCTACAATCCCTCCCCCGTTCGAAGATTGAGCACTATTCCCATGCGTTTAAATCCCGGCCAACAACACGCTGTCGAATTCGTCACCGGACCCTGCCTGGTGCTGGCAGGAGCGGGTTCTGGTAAAACTCGCGTAATTACCAATAAAATCGCCCACCTGATCCGCGGATGCGGCTATCAGGCCCGGCATATTGCGGCGGTGACGTTTACCAACAAGGCAGCGCGTGAGATGAAAGAACGCGTCGGGCAGACGCTCGGCCGTAAGGAAGCGCGCGGTTTGATGATCTCCACCTTTCATACGCTAGGGCTGGATATTATTAAGCGCGAGTACGCTGCGCTGGGGATGAAATCGAACTTTTCATTGTTTGACGATACCGACCAGGTCGCCTTGCTCAAAGAGCTGACCGAAGGCCTGATCGAAGACGACAAGGTTCTGTTGCAACAGCTGATCTCCACGATCTCCAACTGGAAAAACGATCTCAAAACGCCTGCACATGCAGCGGCGGGGGCGAAAGGTGAACGCGATCGTATTTTTGCCCACTGCTACGGGCTTTACGACGCCCATATGAAGGCATGTAACGTTCTCGATTTTGATGATTTGATTTTGCTGCCGACGCTGCTGCTGCAACGCAATGACGAGGTGCGCGAGCGCTGGCAGAATAAAATTCGTTATCTACTGGTGGATGAATATCAGGATACTAACACCAGCCAGTATGAGTTGGTTAAGCTGCTGGTCGGGCAACGCGCGCGCTTTACGGTCGTAGGCGATGACGATCAGTCTATCTACTCCTGGCGCGGGGCGCGTCCGCAAAACCTGGTGTTACTGAGCCAGGACTTTCCGGCGCTGCAGGTGATTAAACTGGAGCAAAACTATCGTTCTTCGGGCCGCATCCTGAAAGCGGCGAATATTCTCATCGCCAACAATCCGCACGTCTTTGAAAAGCGCCTCTTTTCCGAGCTCGGTTACGGCGCGGAACTCAAAGTGTTAAGCGCAAACAATGAAGAGCATGAGGCTGAGCGCGTTACCGGCGAACTGATTGCCCATCACTTTGTGAACAAGACCCAGTACAAGGATTACGCCATTCTGTATCGCGGGAATCATCAGTCGCGGGTATTTGAAAAATTCCTCATGCAGAACCGCATTCCGTACAAAATTTCCGGCGGCACCTCATTCTTCTCCCGTCCGGAGATTAAAGACCTGCTGGCCTACCTGCGGGTGTTGACCAACCCGGATGATGACAGCGCTTTCCTGCGCATCGTGAATACGCCAAAACGCGAAATCGGTCCGGCCACTCTGCAAAAGCTGGGTGAATGGGCAATGACGCGTAATAAAAGCCTGTTTACCGCCAGCTTTGATATGGGGCTTAGCCAGAAGCTGACCGGACGTGGTTACGATTCATTGACGCGTTTTACCCACTGGCTGGGGGAAATCCAGCGTCTGGCCGAACGTGAGCCTGTCGCCGCCGTGCGCGATCTCATCCACGGTATTGACTATGAGTCCTGGTTGTACGAAACCTCGCCGAGCCCCAAAGCGGCGGAAATGCGTATGAAAAACGTTAACCAGCTCTTTAGCTGGATGACTGAGATGCTGGAAGGCAACGAACTCGATGAGCCGATGACGCTAACCCAGGTGGTTACACGCTTTACGCTGCGCGATATGATGGAGCGTGGCGAGAGCGAAGAAGAGCTGGATCAGGTACAGTTGATGACGCTTCATGCGTCGAAAGGACTGGAATTCCCGTATGTCTATATGGTGGGAATGGAAGAAGGATTTTTGCCGCATCAAAGCAGTATTGACGAGGATAATATTGAGGAAGAGCGTCGGCTGGCCTATGTCGGGATCACTCGCGCGCAGAAAGAGCTCACCTTTACATTATGTAAAGAGCGCCGTCAGTATGGGGAACTGGTGCGCCCGGAACCCAGTCGCTTCTTGTTAGAACTGCCGCAGGATGATTTAATCTGGGAGCAGGAGCGCAAAGTGGTAAGCGCTGAGGAGCGAATGCAAAAAGGGCAAAGTCACCTGGCTAATCTGAAAGCCATGATGGCGGCAAAGCGAGCGAAATCGTAGGCCGGATAAGCGAAGCGTCATCCGGCAATCAGACTACAGTTAGCGAACGTCCAGCGGCCAGTGTACATAGCTTTGCCACTGGCTTTCCTGATCAATCAACTCTTTACCCAGCGGGTGATGTGCCAGCCAGTCGCCAGGCAAGGTTAACGTCAAATTTTCATTTAGCGCCTGTAGCGTAATTTCTGGTACCAGATCGTCACGACGGCGACCGGCAAAAAGAATCGCCAGGCGCAGCAAACGGCATAGCTGTTCCGCAACACGGGGCGGTACCGCGTTTTGCTGATGAAGCGAAGAGAGATCGACCGGATTGGTCTGGTTCAGTAAGAGGGTGGCGAGCAATTTTTTCTGCGCGGGCGTATAGCCAGGCAGATCCAAATGGCGTACTAAATAGGCGGCATGATAGGGCGCCTGTTTAAAATCAACGCTCAGACCGATCTCATGCAACTGGCAAGCGCTAAGCAACAGTTCACGACTGATAGGCTCAATATGCCAGGCATTTTCTACCTGTTTGAGGAAGTTATCTGCCAGCTTCGCCACGCGATTTGCCTGATCGGTATCGACGATAAACCGACGCTGAATGTTCCGCAGCGTGCGGCTGCGGATATCCTGATCTACCGCCAGATGCAACATCCCATATACCAGCCCTTCGCGTAACGCGCCGCCTGCCAGCGTCATGCTCTGGATGTTCAGCTCGGTAAATATCGCGATCAGAATAGCCAGCCCGCTTGGGAAAACCAGCGCGCGCTCCAGCGTCAGGCCTTCGATTTCCAGCTCTTCCAGACGCCCGCACTGTATCGCGCGTTGTTTTAGCTGCTGCAGTTTGGCGAGCGTAATGCGCTCGTCCATCCCCTGCGCCATCATGATTTCCTGCAATGCCTGTACGGTGCCGGAGGCACCCACGCAGACCTTCCAGCCATGAAAACGCAGTTCATCGGCGACCGGACGCAGTACATCGCGCGCGGCTTTCTCCGCGTCATCAAAATTTTCTTGCGCCAGATTACGATCGCTAAAATAGCGTTCAAGCCACGTTACGCAGCCCATCGACAGGCTAAATAGCGACGTGGTTTGCGCGCCAGTGCCGGTAACCAGTTCAGTGCTGGCGCCGCCGATATCCACCACCAGTCGCTGATCTGCGCCGCCGGTGGTATGAGCAACCCCCTGATAAATCAGCCGCGCCTCTTCTTCGCCGCTGATAACCTGCACCGGACAACCAAGGATAGTCTGCGCTTTCGCGATAAATTCACCCGCATTGACGGCGAGACGCAATGTTGCGGTGGCAACCACGCGGATTTGTGGCTGCGGAATATCCTGCAAACGTTCAGCAAACAGGCGCAGGCATTGCCAGCCGCGTTCCATCGCTTCGGCTGAAAGGTGGTTGTCGTTGTTCAGACCCGCGGCCAGACGCACCTTGCGTTTTATTCGGGTCAGCGTCTGGATGCTTCCCGCCGCCTCGCGCACGACCAGCATATGAAAACTATTGGAACCGAGATCAATGGCGGCATACAACGAGGTGGAATTCATACACTTCATCCTTCAACCTGTATCCGTGTTGGCTGCGTACTCTTCCTAAGCTCATCGGGATTTGTTTTCTTGCCGCCTTGATACAGGCTAAATGATTTTGTGTATGGCATAACTTTTCTTAACCTGAACGACGACGATTACGCGGAGCGCCAGCGCGGCGCGGACCATTGCCAGGACGCGAACGCGTCAGACGCAACGGCTTGGGCAGATCGTTCATGAGCGCTTCCGGATTGTATTTGCTGACCGGAATCGAGTGGCCGATATAGCTCTCAATAGCGGGCAGATTCAGCGCATACTCTTCGCAAGCCAGGCTGATGGAATGTCCGCTGGCGCCAGCGCGACCGGTACGACCGATACGGTGAACATAGTCTTCACAATCGTCTGGCAGATCGTAGTTAAAGACGTGCGTTACGGCGGGGATATGCAACCCGCGCGCCGCGACATCGGTCGCCACAAGAATATCCAGATCGCCGCGGGTGAACTCATCCAGAATCCGCAGGCGCTTTTTCTGCGCGACGTCGCCGGTCAGCAGACCAACACGATGGCCATCTGCCGCCAGATGTCCCCAGATATCTTCGCAACGATGCTTGGTGTTGGCGAAAATAATGGCGCGATCCGGCCACTCTTCTTCGATCAGCGTTTGCAGTAAACGCATTTTCTCTTCATTAGAGGGATAGAAAAGCTCTTCTTTAATGCGGTGGCCGGTCTTTTGCTCCGGTTCCACTTCAACATATTCGGCGTTGTTCATCTGTTCAAACGCCAGCTCGCGAACCCGATAAGACAGGGTGGCGGAGAACAACATGTTCAGACGCTGCGCAGCCGGCGGCATACGACGGAACAGCCAGCGGATATCTTTAATAAAGCCCAAATCGTACATGCGATCGGCTTCATCGAGTACGACGACCTGAATGGCGCCGAGGTTAATGTGGTTTTGTTTGGCGTAGTCGATCAGTCGGCCCGTCGTACCAATAAGAATATCAACGCCGCTTTCCAGCACTTTAAGCTGCTTGTCGTAACCATCGCCGCCGTAAGCCAGGCCTAATTTTAAGCCTGTCGCTTGCGCCAACGGCTCCGCGTCTGCGTGAATTTGTACGGCTAATTCACGCGTCGGCGCCATGATCAGCGCGCGCGGCTGGTTCACCTTGCGATCGTCGATCGCGGGATGAGAAAGTAAATAATGAAACGTTGACGTCAGAAACGCCATCGTTTTCCCGGTACCGGTTTGCGCCTGCCCTGCAACGTCACGACCCGCCAGCGTTAGCGGAAGGGCCAGTGCCTGAATGGGCGTACAATTATAAAACCCTTTTTTTTCAAGGGCTTCAACCACCTGTGGGTGCAGGGCGAAGTCGGAAAACTTCTGTTCTGTTAAATGTGTTTTGCTCATAGTGTGGTAGAATATCAGCTTACTATTGCTTTACGAAAGCGTATCCGGTGAAATAAAGTCAACCTTTGTTGGCGAAGTTAACATCAGCACCTCGTTGGTTAATGCTACACCAACACGCCAGGCTTATTCCTGTGGAGTTATATATGAGCGATAAAATTATTCACCTGACTGACGACAGTTTTGACACGGATGTACTCAAAGCGGACGGGGCTATCCTCGTTGATTTCTGGGCAGAGTGGTGCGGGCCGTGTAAAATGATCGCTCCGATTCTGGATGAAATCGCTGACGAATATCAGGGCAAATTGACCGTTGCCAAACTGAACATTGACCAGAACCCAGGTACTGCGCCTAAATATGGCATCCGCGGTATTCCGACTCTGCTGCTGTTTAAAAACGGCGAAGTGGCGGCAACCAAAGTAGGCGCACTGTCTAAAGGTCAGTTGAAAGAGTTTCTCGACGCCAATCTGGCGTAATACCTTTTATACGTCGAATGACAAAGGCGCTGTATGGTCAGGCGTCTGTTATTCGACGAATGATTAAGGTATCAGGCAGTTTCGTGGCGTCTGTTGTCCTTACGTTATTCTTAAATTGTCAGGATCTCTGGACGCCCGGTCTGAGTCGTGCTAAGTTAGTATTGACTTCGAATTAAACATACCTTATTAAGTTTGAATCTGGTTTTATCCGTCACTTCCCGTTTTTTCTCGCACGAGAAGTGGAAAGATTCCTGGCTCTTCGCTCATTCCGTCTTGTCGTTTCAGTTCTGCGTACTTTCCTGTGACCAGACAGCGAACAGACATGAGTTGATAGCCGTAAACAGGCATGGATGACCCTGCCATACCATTCACAACATTAAGTTCGAGATTTACCCCAAGTTTAAGAACTCACACCATTATGAATCTTACCGAATTAAAGAATACGCCGGTTTCTGAGCTGATCACTCTCGGCGAAAGTATGGGGCTGGAAAACCTGGCCCGTATGCGCAAGCAGGACATTATTTTTGCCATCCTGAAGCAGCACGCAAAGAGTGGCGAAGATATCTTTGGCGACGGTGTGCTGGAGATATTGCAGGATGGATTTGGTTTCCTCCGTTCTGCAGACAGCTCCTACCTCGCCGGTCCTGATGATATCTACGTTTCCCCCAGCCAAATCCGCCGTTTCAACCTCCGCACTGGTGATACCATTTCTGGTAAGATTCGCCCGCCGAAAGAAGGTGAACGCTATTTTGCGCTGTTGAAAGTTAACGAAGTTAACTACGACAAACCGGAAAACGCCCGTAACAAAATCCTCTTTGAGAACTTAACCCCGCTGCACGCAAACTCTCGTCTGCGTATGGAGCGTGGTAACGGTTCTACCGAAGACTTAACGGCGCGCGTTCTGGATCTGGCTTCGCCGATCGGTCGCGGCCAGCGCGGTCTGATTGTCGCGCCGCCGAAAGCGGGTAAAACCATGCTGCTGCAGAACATCGCGCAGAGCATCGCGTATAACCACCCGGACTGCGTGCTGATGGTGCTGCTGATTGACGAACGTCCGGAAGAAGTAACCGAGATGCAGCGTCTGGTGAAAGGCGAAGTGGTTGCGTCTACCTTTGACGAACCGGCATCCCGCCACGTTCAGGTTGCCGAAATGGTTATCGAGAAGGCGAAACGTCTGGTTGAACACAAGAAAGACGTTATCATCCTGCTCGACTCCATCACCCGTCTGGCGCGTGCCTACAACACCGTGGTGCCGGCTTCCGGTAAAGTATTGACCGGTGGTGTGGACGCTAACGCCCTGCATCGTCCGAAGCGTTTCTTCGGCGCGGCGCGTAACGTGGAAGAGGGCGGTAGCCTGACTATCATCGCGACGGCGCTGATCGATACCGGTTCCAAGATGGACGAAGTTATCTACGAAGAGTTTAAAGGCACCGGTAACATGGAGCTGCACCTCTCGCGTAAGATCGCTGAAAAACGTGTCTTCCCGGCTATCGACTACAACCGTTCCGGTACCCGTAAAGAAGAGCTGCTCACCACTCAGGAAGAGCTGCAGAAAATGTGGATCCTGCGTAAAATCATCCATCCGATGGGTGAAATTGACGCGATGGAATTCCTCATTAACAAACTGGCGATGACCAAAACTAATGACGACTTTTTCGAGATGATGAAGCGCTCATAACCTGGTCTTTACCTGAAAACGCCACGTTTTTACGTGGCGTTTTTGTTTTGCGATTCATCTTAGCGTCATGTCATATAAACTGGTCATCGGGATATGCGCTACAGAGTAACACCATGCACAATACACATTGTTTGCGGTAAAAAGTGTAATGTTCTAACAGGTCTCTTCTAGGAGCTGGCGTAACGCATTATACTTTAAGGAAATGATATATGCTGAGAGCACATACACTGTGAAGTTACTCACCGCTTTATCTGAGCTAATCAGTATTTTTTTATTCACGACCATTTTTATTTTTCTTGCGCGAAAAGTAGCCATAAAAATTGGTTTAGTGGATAAACCAAACTTTCGTAAACGACATCAGGGTGTTATCCCATTAGTCGGCGGGATTTCTGTGTTTGCAGGAATCTGCTTTATGTTTGGCCTCTCGGATTACTACATACCGCACTTATCGCTATATCTTATTTGCGCTGGTGTATTGGTTTTTGTTGGTGCGATGGATGACCGTTTTGATATCAGTGTAAAAATCCGTGCTGTGGTTCAGGCTGTTATTGCGGTTGTAATGATGGTTATCGCAAAACTTCACTTAGGTAGCCTTGGTTACATCTTTGGGCCTTGGGAGTTAGTGCTTGGCCCCTTTGGCTATTTCCTTACCCTGTTTGCGGTATGGGCGGCGATCAACGCTTTCAATATGGTTGACGGTATTGACGGCCTGCTAGGTGGGTTATCCAGCGTCTCATTTGCGGCGATGGGGCTGATTTTATGGTTTGATGGTCAGGCTAGTCTGGCAATGTGGTGCTTTGCCATGATCGCCGCGATTCTGCCTTACATTATGCTTAATCTCGGTATTTTGGGGCGGCGTTATAAAGTCTTTATGGGCGATGCCGGTAGTACACTGATTGGCTTTACCGTCATCTGGCTCTTACTGGAAACGACGCAGGGGAAAACTCACTCTATCAGCCCGGTTACTGCGCTATGGATTATCGCTATTCCATTGATGGATATGGTGGCGATTATGTACCGCCGTCTGCGTAAAGGGATGAGCCCCTTTTCCCCTGATCGCCAACATATTCATCATTTGGTTATGCGAGCAGGGTTTACTTCCCGCCAGGCATTTGTTCTTATTACGCTCGCAGCGGCGATTCTGGCGGGAGTAGGCGTAACGGCAGAATACTCTCATTTTGTTCCTGAATGGGTTATGTTGGTGCTCTTTTTGCTAGCATTCTTCCTCTATGGCTACTGCATTAAGCGGGCCTGGAAGGTGGCGAGATTTATTAAGCGTGTGAAGCGTCGCCTGCGCAGGCAACGTGAGAACCGGCCAAACTTAACCAAGTAAATGAGGATACGATGACACAACCATTACCGGGGGCACGCGCGGTGAGCGCTGAAAATGAACTGGATATTCGCGGGTTGTTTCGTACTTTATGGGCTGGCAAATTCTGGATTATCGGCATTGGCCTGCTATTTGCCCTTATCGCGTTAGCCTATACCTTTTTTGCTCGTCAGGAGTGGAGTGCGACGGCGATCACCGATCGCCCAACCGTAAATATGTTGGGCGGTTATTACTCCCAGCAGCAGTTTCTGCGCAACCTGGATATTAAGACCGATCCTGCTTCTTCTGATAAGCCCTCGGTGATGGATGAAGCGTATAAAGAGTTCATCATGCAACTTGCCTCCTGGGATACGCGTCGCGATTTCTGGTTACAGACGGACTATTACAAGCAGCGAATGGTCGGGAATAGCAAAGCTGATGCGGCGATGCTTGATGAACTGATCAATAACATACAGTTTACGCCCGGCGATTTTACACGCGCCATCAACGACAATGTGAAGCTGATTGCTGAAACTGCGCCGGACGCCAATAATCTGCTGCGTCAGTATGTCGCATTCGCCAGCCAGCGGGCGGCGAGCCATCTGAATGATGAATTAAAAGGCGCCTGGGCTGCGCGTACCGTGCAGATGAAAGCGCAGGTCAAACGGCAGGAAGAGGTTGCGAAAGCGATCTATTCACGTCGTGTAAACAGTATTGAGCAGGCGCTCAAAATTGCGGAACAACATAATATTTCTCGTAGCGCGACGGATGTCCCGGCGGATGAATTACCGGACTCAGAGCTTTTTTTACTCGGTCGCCCTATGTTGCAGGCGCGTCTTGAAAATCTGCAAGCGGTTGGCCCTGCGTTCGATTTGGACTACTTTCAAAATCGGGCAATGTTGAATACGCTTAATGTGGGGCCGACCCTGGACCCTCGTTTTCAGACCTATCGTTATTTGCGTACGCCGGAAGAACCGGTAAAACGTGATAGCCCACGCCGAGCCTTCCTGATGATTATGTGGGGTATCGTTGGGGCGCTAATCGGTGCGGGCGTTGCCTTAACCCGTCGCCGCACGATTTAGCAACACCTCTGCAGTAGGGGGCTGGGCCCCTGCTGTCTATTCGAAGAGAATCGATGTGAAAGTACTGACTGTATTTGGTACACGACCGGAGGCCATTAAGATGGCGCCTCTGGTCCATGCGCTGGAAAAAGATCCTCATTTCGAGGCCAAAGTATGCGTTACTGCGCAGCATCGGGAGATGCTTGATCAGGTATTAACTCTTTTTTCTATTGTGCCTGATTACGATCTCAACATTATGCAGCCGGGACAGGGGTTGACGGAAATTACCTGCCGAATTCTGGAGGGATTAAAGCCGATCCTGGCAGATTTTAAACCTGATGTGGTGCTGGTTCATGGCGATACCACCACTACGATTGCTACCAGCCTGGCGGCTTTCTATCAACGAATTCCGGTAGGGCACGTAGAAGCCGGGTTGCGAACCGGCGATCTCTATTCCCCCTGGCCGGAAGAGGCAAACCGCACGCTGACCGGACATCTGGCGATGTACCACTTTGCGCCGACGGAAAACTCGCGGCAGAATCTGTTGCGGGAGAACATTCCGGATGAGCGCATTTTTGTCACTGGCAATACCGTTATCGACGCGCTGATCTGGGTACGCGATCGCGTTCTGACGAGCGATACATTACAGGCTGAACTGGCCGAGCAGTATCCTTTCCTCAACGCGAATAAGAAGATGATTTTGGTGACCGGTCATCGGCGTGAAAGCTTTGGTCAGGGCTTTGAGCATATCTGCCAGGCGCTGGCGGAAATCGCCGCCGCGAACCAGAATGTGCAAATTGTCTATCCGGTGCATCTCAATCCCAACGTCAGCGAACCTGTCAACCGTATCCTCGGCCATGTTGAAAACGTGGTACTGATTGAGCCGCAGGACTACTTACCTTTTGTCTGGCTGATGAATCACGCCTGGCTCATTCTGACCGATTCCGGCGGTATTCAGGAAGAAGCGCCGTCATTAGGTAAGCCGGTATTGGTCATGCGTGAAACCACAGAGCGTCCGGAAGCCATTACCGCTGGTACGGTAAGACTGATCGGCACGGACTCCCGGCGCATTGTGGCGGAAGTTATGCGTCTGCTGCACGACGAAAATGAATATCAAACCATGAGCCGCGCCCATAATCCTTATGGTGACGGGCAATCATGCGCGCGCATTTTACAGGCGTTAAAAAGTTATCGGGTATCGTTATGAGTTTTACGACCATTTCTGTTATTGGGCTGGGGTATATCGGATTACCGACTGCGGCCGCTTTTGCTTCCCGCCAGAAGCAGGTTATCGGCGTGGATATCAACCAACATGCGGTAGACACCATAAATCGCGGTGAAATTCACATCGTGGAGCCGGCGTTGGGCAATGTGGTGAAGATGGCGGTGGAAGGCGGCTTTCTGCGTGCGACGACGACACCTGTCGAGGCCGATGCGTACCTGATTGCCGTGCCGACGCCATTCAAAGGCGATCACGACCCTGACATGGCCTATGTGGAAGCCGCGGCGAAATCCATTGCGCCGGTATTAAAAAAAGGGGCACTGGTGATTCTGGAATCAACATCGCCGGTCGGCGCAACGGAGCAAATGGCTGGCTGGCTGGCCGGGATGCGCCCGGATCTGACCTTTCCCCAGCAGGCGGGCGAGCAGGCCGACGTGAATATCGCCTATTGTCCGGAGCGTGTGCTGCCGGGTCAGGTGATGGTGGAACTCATTAAAAATGACCGCGTGATTGGCGGTATGACGCCAGTATGTTCGGCTCGCGCCAGCGCGCTGTACAAAATTTTCCTTGAGGGCGAATGCGTTGTCACCAACTCGCGCACCGCAGAGATGTGCAAGCTGACGGAAAATAGCTTCCGTGATGTGAATATCGCCTTTGCGAATGAATTGTCGCTGATTTGCGCCGAACAGGGGATTAACGTCTGGGAATTGATCCGCCTGGCGAACCGCCATCCGCGCGTCAATATTTTGCAGCCGGGCCCAGGCGTTGGCGGGCACTGCATTGCGGTTGATCCGTGGTTTATTGTGGCGCAAAATCCGCAGCAGGCGAGACTGATTCGGACCGCGCGTGAAGTGAACGACGGCAAACCGCACTGGGTGGTCGATCAGGTAAAAGCCGCGGTCGCAGATTGCCTGGCGGCCACCGATAAACGCGCCAGCGAAGTGAAAATCGCCTGTTTTGGGCTGGCCTTTAAGCCGAATATCGACGATCTGCGCGAAAGCCCGGCGATGGGGATCGCGCAAAGTATCGCCCGCTGGCACAGCGGCGAAACCCTGGTCGTCGAACCGAATATCCATCAGTTGCCGAAAAAATTGGACGGACTTTGCACGCTGGCGAAACTGGACGCGGCGCTGACCGCCGCCGATGTGCTGGTGATGCTGGTCGATCACGACGAATTTAAAGCGATTCCCGGCGATGCGGTTCATCAACGTTATGCGGTTGATACCAAAGGAGTCTGGCGCTGATGAAACGCATTCTGGTGACCGGCGGCGCAGGCTTTATCGGATCTGCGGTGGTGCGGCATATCATCCATGAAACGGCAGACGCGGTGGTGGTGGTGGATAAACTCACCTATGCGGGCAACCTGATGTCTCTGGCATCGGTGACGCAAAGCGACCGTTTCGCCTTTGAGAAGGTGGATATCTGCGATCGGGCATCACTGGAGCGAGTTTTCCAGCAGTATCAGCCCGATAGCGTGATGCACCTGGCGGCGGAAAGCCATGTAGACCGTTCCATCGACGGCCCGGCGGCGTTTATTGAAACGAATATCGTTGGTACTTACACCTTGCTGGAAGCCGCTCGCGCTTACTGGTCCGCGCTTGACGCGGACGCTAAAGCGGCGTTCCGCTTCCACCATATCTCCACCGATGAAGTGTATGGCGATCTGCATACTGCAGACGATTTCTTCACCGAAACCACGCCATATGCGCCAAGCAGTCCTTATTCCGCCTCCAAAGCCAGCAGCGACCATCTGGTACGCGCCTGGTTACGTACCTACGGTCTGCCTACGCTTGTCACCAACTGCTCTAATAACTACGGGCCCTACCATTTCCCGGAAAAACTGATCCCACTGATGATTCTGAATGCGCTGGCGGGTAAACCATTGCCGGTCTATGGCAACGGTCAGCAAATTCGCGACTGGCTGTATGTGGAAGATCATGCCCGTGCGTTGTATCACGTGGTGACGAACGGCGCTGTGGGCGAAACGTATAATATCGGCGGTCATAACGAACGTAAAAATCTGGATGTGGTCAGGACGATCTGCGCTCTGCTGGAAGAACTGGCCCCGCAAAAACCGCAGGGTGTAGCGAATTATCACGATCTGATTACCTTCGTCGACGATCGACCCGGCCATGACTTACGTTATGCCATCGACGCGTCGAAAATCGCCCGCGAGCTGGGCTGGACGCCGCAGGAAACCCTCGAAAGTGGGATGCGAAAAACCGTTCAGTGGTATCTCGCCAATGAGGCCTGGTGGAAACCCGTGCAGGATGGCAGTTATCAGGGCGAACGCTTAGGTCTGAAACGCTAAACGGCAGGTTCTTACTCCTGGAGGAGAAACGAATGAAAGGCATCATTCTGGCGGGAGGTTCCGGTACCCGGTTGCATCCCATTACGCGCGGCGTATCAAAGCGCCAGGGTTTCAAAATTGCCTGTCTGGAGGAGATTGCCTGGCGCAACGGCTGGCTGGATGATGATGGTTTGAAACGCGCCGCCAGTCAGCTTGAAAAAACTGGCTATGGCCAATATTTACTGGAGTTGCTCCGTGCCCGTCCGCGCCAGTATTGAACCGTTACTCTGGGAAAATACGTTTTTTGGCGTGAATAGCGGCATTGTGCGTATCGATGCCTCAGCGCCCGAATTAACGCCAGAAGCGCTGCAGGCGTGGCAACGCGTGCAGGTAAAAGTGCCGGCTGAAAACATCGCCTGGCTGTCGGCGTTGCAATCGCTGGGATTCTCTTTGGTTGAAGGCGAGGTGGATTTTGCGTTGCCGGTAAAAGGGCATCGCGACCAGCATGGCGCGGAAATTGCACACCTTACGGACATTCCTGCTTTGCGTCAGTTGGCCGGAGAGGCGTTTACGCAGAGTCGTTTTCGCGCGCCGTGGTATGCGCCCGACGCCAGCGCCCGTTTTTACGCCCAGTGGATTGAGAATGCGGTACGCGGCACGTTTGATCACCAATGCCTGGTGCTTCGCACGGAGACAGGCGCTATCCGCGGTTACGTCTCGCTGCGGGAATTGAATGATACCGACGCGCGCATCGGTCTGTTGGCCGGACGCGGCGCGGGAGCGGAACTTATGCAGGCGGCGATCTGTTGGGCGCAGAGTCGCGGCAAAGCAACATTGCGGGTGGCGACCCAGTTGGGCAACACCGCCGCGCTTAAACGTTACATACAAAGCGGTGCCAACATCGAAAGCACTGCGTACTGGTTATACAGGTGACAACATGATTCCTTTTAATGCGCCGCCGGTGGTGGGAACCGAACTCGAATACATGCAGTCTGCAATGAGCAGCGGCAAACTGTGCGGCGACGGCGGCTTTACGCGTCGTTGCCAGCAGTGGCTGGAGCAACATTTCGGCAGCGCGAAGGTGTTGCTGACGCCTTCCTGTACCGCGTCGCTGGAGATGGCGGCTCTGTTGTTGGATATTCAGCCCGGCGATGAAGTGATCATGCCGAGCTTTACGTTTGTCTCCACCGCTAACGCTTTTGTCCTGCGCGGCGCGAAAATTGTGTTTGTCGATATTCGTCCGGATACGATGAATATTGACGAAACGCTGATTGAGGCGGCGATTACTGATAAAACCCGTGCTATCGTGCCGGTACACTACGCTGGCGTCGCTTGTGAAATGGACGTCATCATGGCGCTGGCGGATAAGTATAATCTGTTCGTTGTCGAGGATGCCGCCCAGGGTGTGATGTCCACGTACAAAGGGCGCGCATTAGGGACGATCGGTCACATCGGCTGTTTTAGCTTCCATGAAACCAAAAATTACACCGCTGGCGGCGAAGGCGGCGCGACGCTGATCAACGATCGTACGCTAATTGAACGCGCGGAGATCATCCGCGAAAAAGGTACCAACCGTAGCCAGTTCTTCCGTGGTCAGGTGGACAAATACACCTGGCGGGATATCGGCTCCAGTTATTTGATGTCCGATCTGCAGGCTGCCTATCTGTGGGCGCAACTGGAGGCCGCCGATCGTATCAATCAACAGCGTCTGTCGCTGTGGCAGACTTACTACGATGCGTTAACGCCGCTGGCGCGCGCCGGGCGTATCGAGCTGCCTTCTATTCCGGAAAACTGCGGGCATAATGCCCACATGTTTTACATCAAACTGCGGGATATCGCCGATCGCAGCGCGCTGATTAATTTCCTGAAAGAGGCGGAAATCATGGCGGTATTCCATTACATTCCGCTGCATGATTGTCCGGCGGGCGATAAATTCGGCGAGTTTATCGGGGACGATGTCTACACCACAAAAGAGAGCGAACGTTTGCTGCGTCTGCCGCTGTTTTATAACCTTGCGCCCGTCGATCAACGAACGGTGATTACTACCTTGCTAAATTATTTCTCCTGATATGTCGCTTGCTAAAGCCTCCCTGTGGACGGCGGTCAGTACGCTGGTAAAAATTGGCGCCGGACTGCTGGTGGTGAAACTACTGGCCGTCTCTTTTGGTCCGTCGGGCGTCGGACAAGCGGGTAACTTCCGCCAGATGATCACCGTGCTGGGCGTATTGGCTGGCGCCGGGATATTTAACGGCGTTACCAAACTTGTCGCACAACATCATGATGACCCGGCGCAGTTACGTACCGTGGTGGGAACCTCCTCCGCGATGGTATTGGGGTTCTCTACGCTGCTGGCGCTGGTCTTCCTGCTGGCGGCGGCACCGATTAGCCAGGGATTGTTCGGTCACACGGACTATCAAGGGCTGGTGCGTCTGGTTGCGCTGGTACAAATGGGGATCGCCTGGGCGAACCTGCTGCTGGCGCTAATGAAGGGCTTTCGTGACGCGTCGGGTAATGCCTTATCGTTAATTGTCGGCAGCTTTTTGGGCGTCGCCGCCTGGTATCTCTGCTACCGTGTCGGCGGCTATGAAGGCGCTCTGCTTGGTCTGGCGTTGGTGCCGGCGCTGGTGGTAGTACCTGCCGGTATGATACTGATTAAGCGCGGCACCGTCCCGCTACGCTATCTCAAGCCCTCCTGGAACAACGGTCTGGCAGGGCAGCTCAGTAAATTTACCCTGATGGCGCTGATTACCTCCGTTACGATGCCGGTTGCCTATGTGATGATGCGAAACCAACTGGCCGCGCACTATAGCTGGAGCGATGTCGGGATCTGGCAGGGCGTAAGCAGTATTTCTGACGCCTATCTGCAATTTATCACCGCCTCCTTCAGCGTTTACCTGTTACCCACGCTCTCACGCCTGACGGAAAAACAGGACATTACGCGTGAAGTGGTAAAAGCGCTGAAATTTGTTTTACCAGCGGTTGCGGCGGCGAGTTTTACCGTCTGGCTACTGCGCGATTTTGCTATCTGGCTGCTTTTTTCCGCCAAATTCACCGCGATGCGCGATCTGTTCGCCTGGCAGTTAGTGGGCGACGTGCTGAAAGTCGGCGCCTATGTTTTCGGTTATCTGGTGATTGCCAAAGCGTCGTTGCGATTTTACATTCTGGCTGAAATTAGCCAGTTCATTCTGTTAACGGCGTTCGCTCACTGGCTGATTCCCGCTCACGGCGCGCTGGGTGCGGCACAGGCTTATATGGCCACCTATATTGTCTATTTTTCACTTTGTTGCGGCGTATTTTTACTCTGGCGTAGGCGAGCATGACTGTACTGATTCACGTCCTGGGATCGGATATCCCTCACCATAACCACACCGTGCTGCGGTTTTTCAATGATACGCTGGCCGCCACAAGCGAGCACGCGCGCGAATTTATGGTTGCTGGCGAAGATAATGGCTTCACGGAAAGCTGCCCGGCGCTCTCGCTTCGTTTTTATGGCAGTAAGAAAGCGCTGGCGCAGGCGGTCATCGCCAAAGCGAAAGCAAATCGTCGACAGAGATTCTTCTTTCACGGTCAGTTCAACACCAGCCTGTGGCTGGCGCTGTTAAGCGGCGGTATTAAGCCAGCTCAGTTTTACTGGCATATCTGGGGCGCGGATCTCTACGAAGTGTCCAACGGGCTGAAATTCCGCCTTTTCTACCCGCTTCGTCGTATCGCGCAGGGGCGAGTAGGGTGCGTATTCGCGACGCGCGGCGATCTCAGCTATTTTGCGCGCCAGCATCCGGACGTACGCGGCGAGTTGCTCTATTTCCCGACGCGCATGGATCCTTCCCTGAATGCTATGGCAAAAGAGTGCCAACGTGCGGGAAAATTGACCATTTTAGTAGGGAACTCCGGCGATCGCAGTAACCAACATATTGCGGCGTTACGGGCGGTGTATCAGCAGTTTGGCGACACGGTAAACGTGGTGGTACCGATGGGCTATCCGGCCAATAACCAGGCCTATATTGATGAGGTTCGCCAGGCCGGCCTGGCGCTATTTAGCGCCAAAAATCTACAAATTCTTAGCGAAAAAATGGAATTTGATGCCTATCTTGCGCTTTTGCGCCAGTGCGACCTCGGTTATTTTATTTTTGCCCGCCAACAGGGGATCGGGACGTTGTGTCTGCTAATTCAGGCCGATATCCCGTGCGTACTGAACCGCGACAATCCTTTCTGGCAGGATATGGCGGAACAGCATCTGCCCGTCCTGTTTACCACGGACGATCTTAATGAGCAGGTCGTGCGCGAGGCGCAGCGTCAGCTCGCATCGGTAGATAAAAGCGGCATCACCTTCTTTAGCCCCAACTACCTGCAGCCGTGGCATAATGCGTTGAGAATCGCCGCAGGAGAAGCCGAATGAGTTTAATGCAATTCAGCGGGCTGCTGGTGGTCTGGCTGCTCTCTACGCTGTTTATCGCCACGCTGACCTGGTTTGAATTCCGCCGCGTGCGTTTTAACTTCAACGTTTTCTTTTCGTTGCTGTTTTTGTTGACCTTCTTTTTTGGTTTTCCGCTAACCAGCGTGCTGGTATTTCGTTTCGACGTTGGCGTCGCGCCGCCGGAAATCTTATTGCAGGCTCTATTATCCGCCGCCTGTTTCTACGGCGTGTATTACGTGACCTATAAAACGCGTTTACGCAAACGCGTTGTGGATGTACCACGCAAGCCGCTATTTACCATGAACCGGGTGGAAACCCACCTTACCTGGGTGATCCTGATGGGCATCGCGCTGGTGAGCGTGGCGATTTTCTTTATGCATAACGGCTTTTTGCTGTTCCGGCTGCACTCCTACAGCCAGATATTTTCCAGCGAAGTCTCCGGCGTGGCGTTAAAACGGTTCTTCTATTTCTTCATTCCGGCGATGCTGGTGGTCTATTTCCTGCGCCAGGACAGCAAAGCGTGGCTGTTTTTTCTGGTGAGCACCGTCGCGTTTGGCCTGTTGACCTACATGATTGTCGGCGGCACGCGCGCCAACATCATTATTGCGTTTGCTATCTTCCTGTTTATCGGCATTATTCGGGGCTGGATCAGCCTGTGGATGCTGGCAGCGGCGGGCGTGCTGGGGATTGTCGGTATGTTCTGGCTGGCGCTCAAACGCTACGGATTAAATGTGAGCGGCGATGAGGCGTTCTATACGTTTCTTTATCTGACGCGCGATACCTTTTCGCCGTGGGAGAATCTGGCGCTGCTGTTGCAAAATTACCACAATATCGATTTTCAGGGGCTGGCCCCTATCGTGCGTGATTTCTACGTCTTTATTCCCACCTGGTTATGGCCGGGACGACCCAGTATCGTGCTGAATTCTGCGAATTACTTCACCTGGGAAGTCCTGAACAACCATTCTGGCCTGGCGATATCGCCAACGCTTATCGGATCGCTGGTGGTCATGGGCGGGGCGCTGTTTATTCCGCTCGGCGCGATCGTCGTCGGGCTGATTATCAAATGGTTCGACTGGCTGTATGAACTGGGTAACCGGGAGCCCAATCGCTATAAGGCGGCGATTCTGCACAGTTTCTGCTTTGGCGCCATCTTTAATATGATTGTGCTGGCGCGAGAAGGGCTGGATTCGTTTGTTTCGCGCGTGGTTTTCTTCCTGGTGGTTTTTGGCGCCAGCCTGCTGGTCGCTAAGCTTCTGTTCTGGTTATTTGATAGCGCCGGACTGATTCATAAACGTACAACTTCGCTCCCTCAGGCACAGGTGGAAGGAAAACTATGACCAATAATGCCGCTGCGCCCCTTTACTCGCTGCGTGGATTACCTCTGATTGGCTGGCGCGACATGTCACATGCGCTGAATTATCTGTTTGCCGATGGTCAACTGAAGCAAGGCACGTTGGTGGCGATCAACGCCGAAAAGCTGCTGACGGCGGAAGATAATCCGGAAGTCCGCGCGTTGATAGCGGCGGCGGAATTTAAATATGCCGATGGCATCAGCGTGGTGCGTTCAATACGTAAAAAATTTCCGCAGGCGCAGGTTTCTCGCGTGGCTGGCGCCGACCTTTGGGAAGCGTTAATGGCGCGCGCGGGTAAAGAAGGCACACCGGTATTTCTTGTCGGCGGCAAGCCTGAGGTGCTGGCGCAGACGGAAGCAAAACTGCGGACGCAGTGGAACGTCAATATTGTGGGTAGCCAGGACGGTTACTTTACGCCGGAGCAGCGTCAGGCGCTATTTGCGCGTATCCATGCCAGCGGCGCGAAAATTGTCACCGTCGCGATGGGATCGCCAAAACAGGAATTGCTCATGCGCGATTGTCGGGAAGTGCATCCCCATGCGCTATATATGGGGGTGGGCGGTACCTATGATGTGTTTACCGGTCACGTCAAACGTGCCCCAAAAATATGGCAGAACCTGGGGCTGGAGTGGTTGTATCGTCTGCTTTCTCAACCGAAGCGTATTACCCGCCAGATGCGTCTGCTGCGCTACCTTCGCTGGCACTATACTGGCGATCTCTAATTCTCCCTTCTAATGACTTGAGCAGCGGATTGTGCTTATGGCGCTGCTCATTTACAACATAATCGATGATTTCTTACACAATAAGTGCATTTTTTTAATGCTCCATTTGCCATTTGTCCAAATTTAAGAAAATATTCGCAACAATCGATGTACCCATAACAATAACCGGTACTACCGGAACCGTTGCAAACACGACATGAGGATTTATGGCAGAGAAAAAACCGGAGCTACAGCGTGGGCTGGAAGCTCGTCATATTGAATTGATTGCCCTCGGGGGCACCATCGGCGTCGGACTCTTTATGGGCGCCGCCAGTACGCTGAAATGGGCGGGCCCGTCAGTGCTGCTGGCGTATATCATCGCCGGATTGTTCGTCTTTTTCATCATGCGTTCGATGGGGGAGATGCTCTTTCTGGAACCTGTTACCGGCTCCTTTGCCGTGTACGCCCACCGGTATATGAGTCCTTTTTTTGGCTATCTTACCGCCTGGTCATACTGGTTTATGTGGATGGCGGTCGGGATCTCGGAAATTACCGCCATTGGGGTCTACGTCCAGTTCTGGTTTCCGGAGATGGCGCAGTGGATACCGGCGCTGATTGCCGTCGGACTGGTCGCGTTGGCGAATCTGGCTGCGGTGCGCCTGTATGGTGAAATCGAGTTCTGGTTTGCGATGATCAAAGTCACCACGATTATTGTGATGATCATCATCGGCCTGGGGGTGATTTTCTTCGGTTTTGGTAACGGCGGCCAGGCGATTGGCTTTGGTAATCTGACCGAGCATGGCGGCTTTTTTGCCGGCGGCTGGAAAGGCTTTCTGACCGCATTATGTATCGTGGTGGCTTCTTATCAGGGGGTTGAGTTGATCGGTATTACCGCCGGTGAAGCGAAGAATCCGCAGGTGACGTTGCGTAGCGCGGTGGGTAAAGTGCTGTGGCGTATCCTGATTTTTTATGTTGGCGCGATTTTCGTGATCGTCACCATTTTCCCGTGGAATGAGATTGGCAGTAACGGCAGTCCCTTTGTGCTCACCTTCGCGAAAATCGGCATCACCGCTGCGGCGGGCATTATCAACTTTGTCGTGCTGACGGCGGCGCTCTCCGGCTGTAACAGCGGAATGTATAGCTGTGGGCGTATGCTTTACGCGCTGGCGAAAAACCGTCAACTGCCGGCGGCAGTCGCGAAAGTCTCTCGCCACGGCGTGCCGGTCGCGGGCGTGGCGCTCTCTATTTTGATTTTGCTGGTAGGTTCTTGCCTGAACTACATCATCCCCAATCCGCAGCGCGTCTTTGTTTACGTTTATAGCGCCAGCGTACTGCCGGGGATGGTGCCGTGGTTTGTCATTCTGATTAGCCAACTGCGCTTTCGTCGGGCGCATAAAGAAGCGATTGCGGATCATCCTTTTCGTTCCATTATGTTTCCGTGGGCGAACTATTTGACGATGGCGTTTCTGGTTTGCGTTTTAATCGGCATGTACTTTAATGAAGATACGCGCATGTCGCTGTTTGTCGGCGTCATCTTCCTGCTGGCCGTCACGCTGGTCTACAAAGTTTTCGGTCTGAATCGTCACGGAACCGCCCACAAGGTGGGGGAATAAGCGCCAAAATGCGCAAAGCATAACCAAACGCGCATTTTATTTAAAAAGGCACTGGACAGCGGGGTGTGAAGTCCGTATTATCCACCCCCGCAACGGCGCTAAGCGCCCGTAGCTCAGCTGGATAGAGCGCTGCCCTCCGGAGGCAGAGGTCTCAGGTTCGAATCCTGTCGGGCGTACCATTTATTTAGGTGCTTGAGCTGCGGTGGTTTAATACCGCGTAAAAAGTTTCAGTGGTGGCTATAGCTCAGTTGGTAGAGCCCTGGATTGTGATTCCAGTTGTCGTGGGTTCGAATCCCATTAGCCACCCCATTAATATAGAGTTGTGAAACGCGAAGGTGGCGGAATTGGTAGACGCGCTAGCTTCAGGTGTTAGTGTCCTTACGGACGTGGGGGTTCAAGTCCCCCCCCTCGCACCACGACTCAATGAATTGAACTAAAAATTCAAAAAAGCAGTATATCGGCGAGTAGCGCAGCTTGGTAGCGCAACTGGTTTGGGACCAGTGGGTCGGAGGTTCGAATCCTCTCTCGCCGACCAATTTTGAACCCCGCTTCGGCGGGGTTTTTTGTTTTCTGTTCATTTTCAACTACTTATCCCGCACGTGTTGCCATTATGGTTTATTGGCGATATCCCAGACTTTATTTGTCGCTATTCGGTGACGAATAATCTATTGATTTATAATCACTTTATAAAAAGCATCCTGTTCTGTCTCCGCCGGGCGACACGCTAAAACCTCGCCAGCAGCGGGGGGATGTCAATCGCGTGAATTCTCTACGTTTTTTTAACGCCTGCGCCTGTTTTTTAGCGGTGCAAAGATGGCACGTTATGTGCAATAATGTACGGGTAGATGCTCATTCCATCTCTTATGTTCGCCTTCTGGCCTCATAAACTCAGGAATGATGCAGAGCCGTTTACGGTGCTTATCGTCCACTGACAGATGTCGCTTACGCCTCATCAAACACCCTGGACACAACGTTGAGTGAAGCACCCCTTTATGTTGTCATACAGACCTGTTTTGACGCCTGCCCCTTAACCGGGCAGGCGTTTTTTTATGCATCCCGAATGATTTTGTGTAGGCGGTAGGCCCGGTAAGCGAAGCGCCACCGGGCAAGAGGGAATTACTGCGGGGGATTGTTCTGTAATGTCAGCATCAGGCCGTCGCGCCGCATGGCGGCGGCCTCTTCCGGTTGATGCAGTCGATCAAGCGCATCGGCAAGCCAGGCATAATCATACGCGTCCGGGCGTTGTTTCAGCGCGGCGCGGAAAGCCAGGGTCGCCTCCTGCCATTCACCGTGTTTCATTAGCGACTGGCCGAGCGTGCTCCATAACAGCGGGCGATCGCCTACCGTCTTGATTTGCTGGCGCAGCACTTTCTCCAGTTGTTCCGGATTATTGGTTCTGAGGCGAGGAATGGGCAGCACCAGCCGATCGTCATACTGGCGTTTCAGACCGTCGATGATAATCTGCTGCGCCATATCATGATCGTCACACTCGATCAGATGCTCGGCCATTGCGACCTGCAGCGCCACCTGATGGCGGGTTTTACGGCTTTGGTTTTTCCACCAGGTGCGTAATCCTTCGCTGCCCTGCTCGGCACGCGCCTGATCCATGAGTCCTATCCACGCCTGTTGTTCGAGGATGGCGCGATGCGCTTCATCGCCGACGTGCGCTTTCGCCATGGATGGGATGATATCCAGTAAAGAACTCCATGCGCTGGTGCGAATATAGGCCTGCTCCGCCAGACGCAGAACTTCCGGGTGACGCGGCGTGACCTCCAGCAGTTTGTCCACGCCGTGACGCGCTGCGTGATTTTCATTGCGCGCCAGCTGTAAGCGCACGCGCGTGATCTCGACCGGGATGGTGTCGTTCCCCGCCAGCTCTGCCGCACGTTCAAGGTGCTGATTAGCGCGCGCTTCATCGCCGCGCTGCTGTGCCGCTTCTGCCGCCAGCAGATAATTTACCACCGGTTGTTCAGCATGGTCGGCATTTTTTGACATCAGCTTTTCAACCTGCTGATAGTCGCCCTCCGCCAGCTTCAGCAGCGCCTGTTCGGTCTGCTTGCGGGCGCGACGGCGTTTACGGCCGGCAAACCAACCGCGGGTGTGCGCGCCGGTACGAAACAGACGGCGTAGCAACCACTCAATGGCGAATAGCACCACCATAGCGACGATGAGAATGATCGCCAGTCCGGTGACGCTGGTTTCAATGTTGTAGGTATCGGTCTGGATTAACACATAGCCCTGGTGACCGGCTATCATCGGGCCGACCACGATACCCGCGAGCAACAACACAAAGAGCAATAATACTTTTAGCATCATTATTCTCCTTGCGGCGCGGCTGCCGGAGCGTCTGTCTGCGTGGCAGGCGCTGCCGTAGAGACTGTCGGTTGCGCCAGCAGATTACGCACGCGGGTTTGCATCAGTTTTTCAAGGATCGCCTGGCTTCCCAGGGTTTCCGGCAGATCCATCGTGATATTTTGCTGGCTTAATTTATCGACCTCCTCCAGGAAGGCTTTTGTCGCGGCGTCGTCAGTATCGTAATAAGCGCGAACCCAGGTCGAAACGTTATCCAGCGCCTGACGGTATGTTTCTTCCTGATGGCGTGGCACGGCCTGCGCGGCGACTAACAGGCGGGAGCGAATATTTTCGCGTAAATAGACGTCCTGGTTGGGCGCCAACAGCGGTACGGCAGTATCATCGCGGCGGCGAATGGTAATAAAGCTGTCCATAAAGTTCTGCCAGCTTTTTTGCAGGTTAACGCGCCATTCGCTTAGCGAGCTGGACAGCTCGCTGCTGTCTGAATCCATCGGCGAACCATCGGTATCGTTATCCGCCAGACGCAAGTTATCGATTTGGTTAGAGAGCTGATTGAGCTTGAGAATAATGCCGTCGTAGTCGATCTGCGCAACGGATGACAGGCTGGCGATATCGTCAGTAATCGCGCGTCGTGCGGTAATCAGGCTGGGGTCATTCATGTCCGCCAGACTGGCGTCAGCGCTTTTGAGCAGCGCAGCGGCGGTAGTGACGTCCTGATCGCTCCACAGCTTACGTCCGGCGAGTTTCACCAGGAAATCAGCCTGCGCCAGCAGCCAGGTTTTAGCATCGCTGCCGGAAATAGTGGCGACTTTTTGTTGTACTTCATCAAGCTGTTTCGCCAGCGCCGCCTGTTGGCGATTCGCGTCTTCTAACTGCGCCGCTTGTTTTTTGATAATCCCTTCCAGCTCCGCTTTTTGGCTCTCCTGCGCCTTTTGCAAGGCGGTCAGTTGCGTCGCCAGTGCATCGCTGGTTTCCGTTTGCGCGGTTGCCTGCTGTTTTCCCCAGCCATAAAGCCCAATACCTGCCGCCAGGGCAATCGCAATCGCCACCGCGCTTAATACCAGCGCGGCGCCGTTCTTACTTTTTTTCTCGGTATTAACTGGCTGTGGCGTGGTTTCCACGCTCTCCCTGGTCTCATCAACCACGGCGGAGGATTTTTCTTGTTCCGTCATTATGGCATCCCATTATGAGAGTTATTGTAATGCGCGCAACAGCGCATCGTTGTCGGCGTTATCAGCGACCTTAATATCTTGCCAGCCCAGTTCCCGGGCGAGGTGCGCCAGACGCTCACTGACGACCAATAGCCGACAGCGTAGTAACCAGTGCTCACGATACCACTCGGGAGTCAGCGACCAGAGCCGTTGCAACATCTCGCCGCTGGTAACAACAAGCGTTGTTACGCCGCGAGTATGCCAGCGCATCGCTTCTTCCGCGCCATCGTAATGTTTCGCACATCGTTGATAACATTCACAAAAACTGACTTCGGCTCCGCGAGCTGTCAGGGTTTCGCCCAGCAGTTCGCGGCCGCCATTGCCACGCAAAATCAGCGCGCGTTTGCCCGCAATATTTTGTAATTCAGGTAATTGTAGCAAGGCTTCGCTGATTTCCCGATCCAATGGATAACGAATATCGAACCCGCTAACGGTATGAAGGGCGAGCGCCGTGGTGCGGCCAATCGCGAAATAGCGCGGCGCCACAGGCCAGTTTCGACCATCCCGCTGGAGCTGGGCGTGAGCAAAGGCGACGGCGTGCTGTGAAAGGGCAAAAACCAGATCGTTTTCCGCGAGCGTCGCCAGGCGGTCGGCCAGGGTGGGTAGCTCCCGGCCGGCGACAAATTCAATCAGTGGAAAACTCCAGGCCACCTGCCCCAGTGCGCGCAGACGGCTCACTAACGCTTCCCCTGCGGGAGAGGGGCGGGTGATCAGAATACTCATGCGGGCGTCTCGCCGTTATAAACTTCCGTCAGAATCGCGCGCGCGCCGTTTTCCAGCAGTTCCTCTGCAAGCGAGATGCCCATTTGCTCCGCCTGCTCGGGAGAACCACGACGTTCACCGCGCACCATCACCGAACCGTCCGGCGCGCCAACCAGCGCGCGTAGCCAAATTTCACCGTTGATGATTTCTGCATAGCTGCCAATCGGCACCTGACAACCGCCTTCCAGGCGGGTGTTCATAGCGCGTTCCGCCGTTACGCGCAGCGCGGTTTGCGAGTGATTCAACGGTGCGAGCAGCGCCTGCGTTCGCGCGTCGTCAAGACGACACTCAATCCCGACGGCGCCCTGGCCTACGGCAGGAAGCGAAACGTCGGGCGGCAAGGCTGTGCGAATGCGCGACTCCAGACCTAAGCGTTTCAGACCGGCCACGGCCAGGATAATGGCGTCATAGTCGCCGTTGTCCAGCTTGCCGAGACGTGTGCCGACGTTGCCGCGCAACGAACGGATAATGAGGTCCGGACGGCGTTCCGCCAGTTGACACTGACGACGCAAACTGGATGTCCCGACGATACTACCCGCGGGCAGATCGTCCAGACTGTGATATTTATTCGAGACAAACGCGTCGCGCGGATCTTCGCGCTCGCAAATGGTCACCAGACCGAGACCGTCCGGGAAGGCCACCGGAACGTCTTTCATAGAGTGCACGGCGATATCAGCGCGTTTTTCCAGCAGCGCGATTTCAAGCTCTTTAACAAACAGTCCCTTACCGCCCACTTTCGCCAGGGGAGTATCAAGGATCACGTCGCCGCGTGTGACCATCGGCACCAGTTCTACCGTCAGTCCCGGATGGGTTGCCATCAATGCGTCTTTGACATAATGTGCCTGCCAAAGCGCAAGGGGACTTTGGCGTGTGGCAATTCTTAAAACATTGTCTAACATGCTTGTTACCGTCATTATCAATCATTGACCATCCTAACATCCTTATAGAGAGTATGTTAGTTTTCCGGTCACCGTGAGTGAGAGGATAAGGCGCAGTGTCGTCAATGACAGTGAATAATGACGAGAAACCGCCAGCCCGTATTTAAGAATTTACACGCAGCGAACGGTGCTACACTTGTATGTAGCGCATCTTTCTTTACGGTCAATGAGCAAGGTGTTAAATTGATCACGTTTTAGACCATTTTTTCGTCGGTATTAGATAAAAATATGCAGACGAGAAAGGGTAACGGTTATTTTTGACATACGGTTTATCCCGAATGGCGACGGTCAAGTACTGACCTGCACCATGACGGGTAGCAACATCAGGCGATACGTCTTGTACCTCTATATTGAGACTCTGAAACAGAGACTGGATGCCATAAATCAACTGCGTGTGGATCGCGCGCTTGCTGCCATGGGACCCGCTTTTCAGCAGGTTTACAGTCTTCTGCCGACATTATTGCACTATCACCATCCACTGATGCCGGGTTACCTTGATGGTAACGTTCCCAGCGGTATTTGCTTCTACACGCCTGATGAAACCCAACGCCACTATCTGAACGAACTTGAGCTGTACCGCGGTATGACGCCGCAGGACCCGCCGAAGGGCGAGCTGCCGATTACCGGCGTTTACACTATGGGTAGCACCTCCTCGGTCGGGCAGAGCTGCTCGTCCGACCTGGATATCTGGGTGTGCCATCAGTCCTGGCTCGACGGTGAAGAGCGTCAGTTGCTGCAACGTAAGTGTAGCCTGCTGGAAAGCTGGGCCGCCTCGCTTGGCGTTGAGGTGAGCTTCTTCCTGATCGACGAGAACCGTTTCCGCCATAACGAAAGCGGCAGTCTGGGCGGGGAAGACTGTGGTTCTACGCAGCATATCCTGTTGCTTGATGAGTTTTATCGTACCGCTGTGCGCCTGGCCGGGAAGCGTATCCTGTGGAGTATGGTGCCGTGCGACGAAGAAGAGCATTACGACGACTATGTCATGACGCTCTACGCGCAGGGCGTATTAACGCCAAACGAATGGCTGGATCTGGGGGGCTTAAGCTCGCTCTCCGCCGAAGAGTACTTTGGCGCCAGCCTGTGGCAGCTATACAAGAGCATTGACTCGCCGTACAAAGCGGTGCTGAAAACGCTGCTGCTGGAAGCCTACTCATGGGAATATCCCAACCCACGTCTGCTGGCGAAAGATATTAAACAACGTCTGCATGACGGTGAAATCGTATCGTTTGGACTCGATCCCTACTGCATGATGCTGGAACGGGTCACTGAATACCTGACGGCGATCGAAGATCCGACGCGGCTGGATTTAGTCCGCCGCTGCTTTTACCTGAAAGTGTGCGAGAAATTAAGTCGCGAGCGCGCCTGCGTAGGCTGGCGTCGGGAAGTATTAAGCCAGTTAGTCAGCGAGTGGGGATGGGACGACGCGCGTCTGACCATGCTCGATAATCGCGCAAACTGGAAAATCGATCAGGTGCGCGAAGCTCACAACGAATTGCTCGACGCCATGATGCAAAGCTATCGTAATCTGATTCGCTTTGCGCGGCGCAACAACCTCAGCGTGAGTGCCAGCCCGCAGGATATCGGCGTACTGACGCGTAAGCTGTACGCGGCTTTTGAAGCGTTGCCGGGTAAAGTCACGCTGGTGAACCCGCAGATATCGCCGGATCTGTCCGAGCCGAATTTAACCTTTATCCATGTGCCGCCGGGACGCGCCAACCGTTCAGGCTGGTATCTCTACAACCGCGCGCCGAACATGGATTCCATCATCAGCCATCAGCCGCTGGAATATAACCGTTATCTTAATAAGCTGGTCGCGTGGGCGTGGTTCAACGGCCTGCTGACGTCGCGAACGCATCTGTTTATTAAGGGCAACGGTATTGTCGACCTGCCTAAGTTGCAGGAGATGGTCGCCGATGTTTCGCACCATTTCCCGCTGCGCTTGCCTGCTCCGACGCCGAAAGCGCTCTACAGCCCCTGTGAAATTCGCCATCTGGCGATTATCGTTAACCTCGAATATGACCCGACGGCGGCGTTTCGCAATAAGGTGGTTCATTTTGACTTCCGTAAGCTGGACGTTTTCAGCTTTGGCGAAGAGCAAAACTGTCTGATAGGCAGTATCGACTTGTTATATCGCAACTCGTGGAACGAAGTGCGTACTCTGCACTTTAACGGCGAGCAGGCGATGATCGAAGCGCTGAAAACGATTCTGGGGAAAATGCACCAGGATGCCGCGCCGCCGGATAGCGTCGAAGTGTTCTGCTACAGTCAGCATCTTCGCGGTCTGATTCGCACCCGCGTGCAGCAACTGGTCTCCGAATGTATCGAGCTACGTCTTTCCAGCACCCGTCAGGAGACCGGTCGCTTCAAGGCGCTGCGGGTTTCCGGGCAGACGTGGGGACTATTCTTCGAACGCTTGAATGTCTCGGTGCAGAAGCTGGAGAACGCTATCGAATTCTACGGCGCGATTTCGCATAACAAGCTGCACGGGCTGTCGGTACAGGTGGAAACCAACCAGGTGAAATTGCCGTCAGTGGTGGATGGCTTCGCCAGCGAAGGGATCATTCAGTTCTTCTTTGAAGAAACGGGCGATGAGAAAGGCTTTAATATTTATATTCTGGATGAAAGTAACCGGGCGGAAGTGTATCACCACTGCGAAGGTAGCAAGGAAGAACTGGTGCGCGACGTCAGTCGCTTCTATTCGTCATCGCACGATCGCTTCACGTATGGCTCCAGTTTTATCAACTTTAACCTGCCGCAGTTCTACCAGATAGTGAAAACCGATGGCCGCGAGCAGGTGATCCCATTCCGTACGCAGCCTATCAACACCGTGCCGCCAGCAAACCAGGATCATGACGCGCCGCTATTGCAGCAGTATTTTTCCTGAGGATTTTCGCCAGGTGGCGGCTACGCCTTACCGGGCCTACAGTAAGCCGGATAAGCAAAGCGCATCCGGCAAATAAATCAACGAAAACTCACCTTTTCACCCGCTTGCTGCGTCGCCGCCTGCTCCAGCAGATCCCAGAAGGTTTCGCCGCTGCG
Source organism: Salmonella sp. NW722 (assembly GCF_051702785.1). Taxonomy (NCBI): domain Bacteria; kingdom Pseudomonadati; phylum Pseudomonadota; class Gammaproteobacteria; order Enterobacterales; family Enterobacteriaceae; genus Salmonella; species Salmonella sp. NW722. The sequence continues at coordinate 45,146 of NZ_JAMMIN010000011.1, read as the reverse complement.
ATCGCAAACCCACTCGTCGCCTTTCAGATCGAAATGATAGCCGCCCTGTTTGGTCGCCAGCCACACCTGGTGCAACGGCTCCTGACGGTTAATAATGATCTTACTGCCGTTCTCAAAGCTGAGGGTCAGCACGCCGCCGTTGATTTCACAGTCGATATCGCTGTCGCCATCCCAGTCGTCCAGACGTTCTTCAATGGCTAACCACAGAGTGTCGGCAAGGCGATGAAATTCACTGTCGTTCATTGTTTTATCCCGCTATTGAGTGATAGCGCCAGTATAAGGGGAAGCGTCAGCTTCTGGAACCGATACGAATTACCGTTGTGAGCGGTAAAGGATAAAACCCAGCGGTAGATAAATGACGATAAATAGCGCACTGGTGATAAGTATGACGGACGCATTAACCGGGAAATGGTTCAGAGCCGACAGCATTGCCACCATCAGCGCGACGCAGCCGCCGCAGAGGAGAAAATGCAACAGGATTAAGGGGGCGCGCGGCTTTGCTTTGATATCCAAAAGAGCGCTAAGCAGACCGAGTACCGCGCTTATCGTCAGAACCCCGGCAGCTTCAACACCGTTTATCGTGCCGTGCATAACGCTTTCAACAATGACGTAAATGCATGAACCGATCCCCACGCCCCGAAGGGCGTTTTTCAGATGTTTAATCAAGTGCGCAAAACGGTTTAGCGGCGTCATTTTTGGCATTCCTGCGCCTGCGTTATGATGATGATATCTTTATTATTGGTGTACATGACGTTCCTATTCAGAGTATGCGTCTTATCCGGGCAGGGGGATGCTGTTCGGTAAAGCTGGCTGCCAATCCACGTATAAACATAGCGGTTGTCATACGCAAAACGCTCGGTGACTTTTAGCGGCCCATTGATGCTAAAGACCTGAATACCCTGACCTTGCTGGCTATCACGCATAAAATAGCCGTGCTCTTTTCCGGCGTTAATTTTCCGGTTCAGGAAGGGGGCTGGGCTATCCAGTTCCAGCCCTGAGTTGCCGGGTTAATCAATGAATTGGGTAACCGACGCAGGCGTTTGAAATTCACCTCCGGCAACGAAAGATTGTTCTCCTCTTCTGGCTGAAGATAAACCACGCCGCTGCCTTGCCGTTGATAAACATTGTGCGGAGATTCACTCAGCCGGCATCCCCAGGCGGGAGGCAGCAGAAGTGAAAGCGAAAAAAGGCAAAACAAATTACGATATTGCATAAGGTCATCCGGACGTGGTACGTAAACCTAAAGTGATTAGCAAAGCATGTTCCCTGATGTAAATGCGCAATAATCATGGCAACGCGCCGCTTTTCAGATTTTATAAAGAGCCCCTAAACGCTTGCTTTTACGCCTTCTCCTGCGATGATAGAAAATAGAAAGCATGAACTTACAGGCAATCCATAATGAAAAACGTGTTTAAGACACTCGCTGTACTTCTGACTCTGTTCAGCCTGACGGGCTGCGGTTTGAAAGGGCCGCTTTATTTCCCGCCAGCCGATAAAAATGCGCCGCCGCCGACGAAAAAAGTCGATTCGCAAACGCAGTCCACGATGCCCGATAAGAACGATCGCGCAACGGGAGATGGCCCGTCCCAGGTCAATTACTGAGGATAGTTTTCTGTCCCCGCGTGAACGGAGTGAATGATGCAATTCTCTAAAATGCATGGCCTTGGCAACGATTTTATGGTCGTCGACGCGGTAACGCAGAATGTCTTTTTTTCGCCGGAACTGATTCGTCGGCTATCCGACAGACACCTGGGCGTAGGGTTCGATCAGCTGCTGGTGGTTGAGCCGCCCTATGATCCTGAGTTGGACTTTCATTACCGCATCTTCAACGCCGACGGCAGTGAAGTCTCGCAGTGCGGCAATGGCGCGCGCTGTTTCGCGCGATTTGTTCGCCTGAAAGGGCTAACCAATAAACGCGACATTCGGGTCAGTACCGCGAATGGCCGGATGGTACTGAGCGTCACGGAAGATGAACTGGTACGCGTCAATATGGGCGAGCCAAACTTTGAACCCGCGCAGGTGCCTTTTCGCGCCAACAAAGCGGAAAAGACGTATATTATGCGAGCGGCGGAACAGACCATATTGTGCGGCGTGGTTTCAATGGGTAATCCGCACTGTGTCATTCAGGTTGATAACGTCGACACGGCGGCCGTTGAAACACTGGGGCCGGTTCTGGAAAGCCATGAGCGTTTTCCGGAACGCGCCAACATTGGTTTTATGCAGGTTGTAAGACGTGAGCATATCCGGCTGCGAGTCTATGAACGCGGCGCAGGGGAGACCCGCGCGTGCGGCAGCGGCGCGTGCGCTGCCGTTGCCGTGGGGATTCAGCAGGGGCTGCTGGCTGAAGAAGTACGCGTGGAATTACCGGGCGGTCGGCTGGATATCGCCTGGAAAGGTCCGGGTCATCCGTTATACATGACTGGTCCGGCGGCACATATCTACGACGGATTTATCCATTTATGAAGCAACCAGAGGAAGAACTACAGGAAACGCTCACGGAACTGGACGATCGAGCGGTCGTCGATTACCTGCGCCACCACCCTGAGTTTTTTATCCGTAACGCCCATGCCGTGGAAGCGATGCGTGTTCCACATCCCGTGCGGGGAACGGTTTCGCTCGTTGAGTGGCATATGGCCCGCGCGCGTAATCACATCAATGTGCTTGAAGAAAATATGACGCTGCTGATGGAACAGGCTCATGCCAATGAAAGCCTGTTTTATCGCTTGCTGCATCTGCAAAGCCGTCTGGTCGCCGCGGATAGTCTGGATGAGATGCTGATGCGGTTTCACCGCTGGGCGCGCGATTTGGGGCTTGCCGGCGCGACGCTGCGTTTGTTCCCGGATCGGTGGCGTCTTGGCGCGCCATCGCGCTATACGCATCTGGCTTTAAACCGTCAGGCCTTCGAGCCGCTGCGTATTCAACGACTGGGACAGTCGCAGCATTATCTTGGCCCGCTAAACGGCCCGGAACTGCTGGTGGTCTTGCCGGAGGCGAAGGCTGTAGGCTCGGTAGCTATGTCGATGATGGGCAGCGATGGCGACCTCGGGGTGATTCTCTTCAGCAGCCGTGACCCGCACCACTATCAGCCGGGGCAGGGGACGCAGCTTTTACAGGAGATCGCGCTGATGCTGCCGGAACTGCTGGAACGCTGGATTAAACGCGTATGACGGATGTCGCGCTTTCTCAGGATGTCTCGCGGTTCCTGCGCTATTTAGGCGTGGAGCGCCAGCTTAGCCCCATTACCCTGCTGAACTACCAGCGTCAGCTTGATGCCATTATCGCTTTAGCCGGAGAAACCGGGCTGAAAAGCTGGCAACAATGTGACGCTGCGATTGTGCGCAGTTTTGCGGTGCGCAGTCGGCGCAAAGGGCTTGGCCCTGCCAGTCTGGCGCTACGTCTCTCGGCATTGCGAAGCTTTTTTGACTGGTTAGTCAGTCAGGGCGAATTGAAAGCTAACCCGGCGAAGGGTGTCTCCGCACCGAAAGCGCCGCGTCATCTGCCGAAAAATATTGATGTCGACGACGTTAACCGCCTGCTGGACATCGATCTTAACGATCCGCTCGCCGTACGTGATCGGGCGATGCTGGAGGTCATGTACGGCGCGGGGCTGCGTTTATCCGAACTGGTTGGCCTGGATATAAAGCACCTCGATCTTGATACCGGCGAAGTGTGGGTAATGGGTAAAGGCAGCAAAGAGCGACGCCTGCCGATTGGCCGTAACGCGGTGACGTGGATTGAGCACTGGCTGGATCTGCGCGGCCTGTTCGCCAGCGATGAAGAGGCGTTATTCCTGTCGAAGCTCGGCAAGCGTATCTCCGCGCGCAATGTCCAAAAACGGTTCGCCGAATGGGGCATAAAGCAGGGGCTAAACAGCCACGTGCATCCACATAAGCTGCGCCATTCGTTCGCGACCCATATGCTGGAATCGAGCGGCGATCTGCGCGGCGTGCAAGAGCTGCTGGGTCATGCCAACCTTTCCACCACCCAAATTTATACTCATCTTGATTTTCAACACCTTGCTTCAGTGTACGACGCGGCGCATCCGCGCGCTAAACGGGGGAAATAATGCGTTTTTACCGGCCTTTGGGGCGTATTGCCGCGCTCACCTTTGACCTGGATGATACCCTTTATGATAACCGTCCGGTGATTTTGCGTACTGAGCAGGAAGCGCTCGCTTTTATGCAAAATTATCACCCGTCGCTACGTTCGTTTCAAAACGTCGATTTACAGCGGATACGGCAGGCGGTGCGTGAAGCGGAGCCGGAAATCTATCATGACGTTACCCGCTGGCGCCATCGCGCGATAGAGCAGGCCATGCGGGATGCGGGATTATCGGCGCAGGAGGCCATTGCCGGCGCGAATGCGGCGATGATGCATTTTGCCAAATGGCGCAGCCAGATTGAGGTTCCGCAGGCTACCCATGAGACATTACAGCAGCTTGCGAAAAAATGGCCGCTGGTGGCGATCACTAACGGCAATGCCCAGCCGGAACTGTTTGGCCTCGGCGATTACTTTAAGTTTGTACTGCGCGCCGGCCCGGATGGACGTTCCAAGCCGTTTAGCGACATGTATTTCCTGGCGGCGGAAAAGCTGCATGTGCCGATCGGCGAGATCCTGCATGTCGGCGACGATCTGACTACCGATGTGGCTGGCGCTATTCGCTGTGGGATGCAGGCCTGCTGGATTAAACCTGAAAATGCCGACCTGATGCGGACGCAGGACAGCCGTTTACTGCCGCATATCGAAATTTCGCGGTTGGCATCTCTCACCTCGCTGATATAATCACCAGTAGTTCTGTATAAATTCCCAGTTATTCTGGCGGATGGCGCTATGCTTATCCGCCCTACGATAAGTAGCCCCGGTAAGCGAAGCGCCCCGGGCGTTTTTAGTTTTCATGTTTTTACGCGGCGGTGCCAATGGACGTTTCTTACCTGCTCGACAGCCTTAATGATAAACAGCGCGAAGCGGTGGCCGCGCCACGTAGCAACATGCTGGTGTTGGCGGGCGCGGGAAGCGGGAAAACCCGCGTGCTGGTGCACCGTATCGCCTGGTTACTGAGCGTAGAAAACAACTCGCCATACTCCATCATGGCGGTGACCTTTACCAACAAAGCGGCGGCGGAAATGCGCCATCGTATTGGCCAGTTGATGGGGACCAGCCAGGGCGGAATGTGGGTAGGGACGTTCCACGGTCTGGCGCACCGCCTGCTGCGCGCGCATCATATGGACGCTAATTTGCCGCAGGATTTCCAGATTCTCGACAGCGAAGATCAGATGCGTTTGCTTAAACGCCTGATTAAGGCGATGAATCTTGATGAGAAGCAGTGGCCGCCGCGTCAGGCGATGTGGTACATCAATAGCCAGAAAGACGAAGGGCTACGCCCGCACCATATCCAAAGCTATGGCAACCCGGTGGAGCAGACCTGGCAGAAGGTGTATCAGGCCTATCAGGAAGCGTGCGATCGCGCTGGTCTGGTGGATTTTGCCGAGCTACTGCTGCGCGCTCATGAACTATGGCTGAACAAGCCGCACATCCTGCAACACTATCGCGAGCGGTTTACTAACATCCTGGTGGACGAATTCCAGGATACCAACAACATTCAGTACGCCTGGGTTCGTCTGCTGGCGGGCGATACCGGTAAAGTGATGATTGTCGGCGACGATGACCAGTCGATTTACGGCTGGCGCGGGGCCCAGGTAGAGAACATCCAGCGCTTCCTCAATGATTTCCCCGGCGCGCAGACCATTCGTCTGGAGCAGAATTACCGCTCGACCAGCAACATCCTTAGCGCGGCGAACGCTCTGATTGAGAATAACAATGGGCGTTTGGGTAAAAAGCTATGGACTGACGGCGTTGATGGCGAACCGATATCGCTGTACTGCGCTTTCAACGAACTGGATGAAGCGCGCTTTGTGGTTAATCGTATCAAAACCTGGCAGGACAACGGCGGCGCGCTTGCGCAATGCGCCATCCTTTATCGCAGCAACGCCCAGTCGCGCGTGCTGGAAGAAGCGTTATTACAGGCCAGTATGCCGTACCGCATTTACGGCGGGATGCGCTTCTTCGAACGCCAGGAGATCAAAGATGCGCTCTCTTATCTGCGTTTGATTGCCAATCGCAACGATGATGCCGCCTTTGAACGCGTGGTGAATACCCCAACGCGCGGCATCGGCGACCGCACGCTGGACGTGGTGCGCCAGACCTCGCGCGATCGCCAGCTAACATTGTGGCAGGCGTGCCGTGAATTGTTACAGGAAAAAGCCCTGGCCGGGCGTGCGGCCAGCGCGCTACAACGCTTTATGGAACTGATCGACGCTCTGGCGCAGGAAACCGCCGACATGCCGCTGCATGTGCAGACTGACCGGGTGATCAAAGATTCCGGCCTGCGCACCATGTATGAGCAAGAAAAAGGCGAGAAAGGCCAGACGCGCATCGAAAACTTAGAGGAACTGGTGACGGCGACGCGGCAGTTCAGCTACAACGACGAAGATGAAGATTTGATGCCGTTGCAGGCCTTCCTCTCTCACGCGGCGCTGGAAGCGGGCGAGGGGCAGGCGGATACCTGGCAGGATGCGGTGCAGCTGATGACGCTGCACTCGGCCAAAGGGCTGGAGTTTCCGCAGGTGTTTATCGTCGGCATGGAAGAGGGCATGTTCCCCAGCCAGATGTCGCTGGATGAGGGCGGGCGTTTGGAAGAGGAGCGTCGTCTGGCCTACGTCGGCGTTACCCGTGCCATGCAGAAACTGACGCTAACCTATGCCGAAACTCGCCGTCTGTATGGTAAAGAGGTTTATCATCGCCCGTCGCGTTTTATCGGCGAGTTGCCGGAAGAGTGCGTGGAAGAGGTCCGTCTGCGCGCCACCGTCAGTCGTCCGGTGAGCCATCAACGAATGGGAACGCCGCTGGCGGAAAACGACACAGGCTACAAACTCGGCCAACGCGTGCGCCATGCGAAGTTCGGCGAGGGAACTATTGTCAACCTGGAGGGCAGCGGCGAACATAGCCGGTTGCAGGTGGCTTTTCAGGGGCAAGGGATCAAATGGCTGGTTGCCGCATATGCGAAGCTGGAAACGGTTTGACCGACTCTCATATTGCCGGATGACGCCTCTTATCCGGCCTACGCGCTGGCTAACATTTTGATTTGTAGGCCGGATAAGGCGAAGCCGCCATCCGGCGATATATTGATGTTAATACTCTGAAATCATAGATAAATACTCTCACTCTGCTAACCTTTCTGCATAAGGGGAAATTATTGCTTTTTCGCGTTTCGTTGCGTGTTGACGGCAAATTTTTGCTGGCGTAACATGCGCCCACGATTACGCTAAGAGGACATTCGCCTTGGACACACCCAGTAGATACTGGCTCATTATCCTGTCATCCAGGATCAACTCCTAAGGCTATCCCTTTTTGCTGATAGCCTTAGCGGTTGTCAGCGACCTTTCATTTTTTCCCGTCGCGTTGAGTCAGGCTGTTTAATGGTCTGAAACCCAATTTGTTTCTGTGTGCCCATCTGAACTGTCCGATATTTTTACGCATTGGGAGTCCCGGTCATGCTGAGCGCATTTCAACTGGAAAAAAACCGACTGACCCGGCTGGAAGTCGAGGAGTCACAAAGCCTGATTGATGCCGTATGGGTCGATTTGGTCGAACCGGACGACGACGAGCGATTGCGCGTACAATCTGAGCTGGGCCAGAGTCTGGCGACGCGTCCTGAACTGGAAGATATCGAAGCATCCGCGCGCTTCTTTGAAGACGAAGACGGACTGCATATCCACTCCTTCTTCTTCTTCGAAGATGCGGAAGATCATGCCGGTAACTCTACGGTGGCATTCACTATTCGCGATGGCCGTCTGTTTACGCTGCGTGAACGCGAACTGCCCGCCTTCCGTTTGTATCGTATGCGCGCCCGCAGCCAGGCGATGGTCGACGGTAATGCTTATGAATTACTGCTCGATCTGTTCGAAACCAAAATTGAACAGCTAGCGGATGAGATCGAAAACATTTACAGCGATCTGGAAAAACTGAGCCGCGTCATTATGGAAGGGCATCAGGGCGATGAATACGACGAAGCGCTCTCCACGCTGGCGGAACTGGAAGATATCGGCTGGAAGGTACGCCTGTGTCTGATGGATACCCAACGCGCGCTGAACTTCCTGGTGCGCAAGGCGCGCTTACCGGGCGGACAGCTGGAGCAGGCGCGTGAGATCCTGCGCGATATCGAATCTCTGCTGCCGCACAATGAATCGCTGTTCCAGAAGGTGAACTTCCTGATGCAGGCGGCGATGGGTTTCATCAACATTGAGCAGAACCGCATTATCAAAATCTTCTCGGTGGTTTCCGTGGTGTTCCTGCCGCCGACGCTGGTCGCTTCCAGCTATGGGATGAACTTCGAGTTTATGCCGGAACTGAAGTGGAGCTTTGGTTATCCAGGCGCGATTATCTTTATGATTCTGGCGGGGCTTGCGCCGTATCTGTACTTTAAGCGCAAGAACTGGTTGTAAAATCAACGGACTGGCGATTTAACCGCCAGTCCGTTGGAAGTTCTTCATCATGAGGAAAGTTCTTGTTTTGAAGAAGCGATGAAAGATAGCAGTAGTGTTGTGAGTATTACCCAGGCAATATTGAGTTGTATACCAATATTATCGCAATCAGCCCCATTGAGTGCGACACTGACTGTACAGAAGACATTTACACCTATAGACAATGCGATGAAATAAAGTGCCCTGCAACCTGAATCTCTGATTCTCTTCGCGCCAATATTAATATGGATATAGGTATTGACAATAATAAATATTAAATCAAGATATTGGTTTTTAGGCATTATAGTAAATAATATTATCCATGATGATAATGTATAAATAACAAACTTTGCTCGCTTCAATGTATCCTTGGGGGAAGGGTGAAAAATATCTTTAATAATCCTAATCATATTATTTTTTCCATATTGATAACCAACTTCAGGCCTCACATGTAAATATATCACACTGAATTTTCTAATGACAGTAATGGTAAATAATGGCATGATAATTACGTTGCACAGCAATAGATAATAATTAAATATATTATCTGGTAATTAACAATTTCAATGAATGGATTTCATAAAATGCAAGAGAAAAATTTCTGGCAAGTTTATTTTGGTAAAGACCCTTTTTCTAAAGCCGAATTCATTAAAGCCTGGATTGGATGGTGGGTGATTGCTATTGTCCTGCTCGTTGTACTGTCGATTTGTACTTCATTAAATTTGAGGGGGATTGGAATAGCGTTGGGATTCGGCTTTTGCCAGATCCATGCCCGTTATTTAACGTTTGTTGGTTGGAATAAGTTTATTGGTGTGTTGGGCGTGTTTCCAGTAACAAATATTATATTATTTATTGTATTGCTATTTACTAAAAAGAAATAACATAAAATGGCAGCCAGATAATAGCTGCCATTTTATTATTTAATGCTTACGCCGCTGCGTATAAATCGCATCCATCACGAAAATCGCCAGCGCGACCCAGATAAACGCAAATGTCACCATCTTATCCGCGCCCGGCACTTCGCCATAAAACGTCACCGCCAGTAAAAACATCAGCGTTGGGCCGATATACTGGAAAAAGCCCAGTGTAGAAAGACGCAGACGCGTAGCCGCTCCGGTAAAGCACAGCAGCGGAATCGTAGTGACCACACCCGCCGCCATTAACAGCAAGTTCAACGATAGTGCGTTTTGCCCCATATGGCTGGTGGCGCTATCCGCAATGCCAAACAGATAAATTGCCGCGACCGGCAACAGCCATAGCGTTTCGACCAGCATACCCGTCTGCGCTTCAACGGCGATCTTCTTACGCACCAGGCCGTAAAACGCAAAACTAAACGCCAGCCCCAGCGCGATAATCGGCAGCGAGCCAAAGGTCCAGAGTTGCACCAGCACGCCGCACACCGCCAGAATTACCGCCAGCCACTGCATTCGACGGAAGCGTTCGCCAAGAAAAATCATCCCCAGCAAGATGTTAACCAGCGGATTAATGAAATAACCCAGGCTGGCCTCCAGCATATGGTGATTATTTACCGCCCAAATGAACAATAGCCAGTTACCGCCGACCAGTACGGCGGACAGGGCCAGCAGGAAAATCTTCTTTGGCGTTTTCAGTAAGCGCTTAACCTGTCGCCACTGCCGGCTGACGCTAAGCAGCGCCACCATAAAGAAAAATGACCAAATCACGCGGTGCGTCAGGATCTCATCTGCGGGAACGTAATAGATCAGCTTGAAATACGCGGGGGCGATCCCCCAAATAAAATAGGCGGCAAGAGCGAGTAATACGCCCTGCCGTGTTTGTTTTGCGTCCATCCGGAAAACTCGTATCTGAAGTGTAACAACAGTTTACCTGCTTTTATCCCACCATATAAGTAGCGGTGGCGCTGGCGATGTACAGCTGATCTTCATTGTGTAATTCCACGCGGGCGACGGCCACTTTATTCCCTGCGCGCAGCAGGCTACTGGTGGCCGTAAAGCGGTTGCCTCTGCCCGGACGCAGGTAATCGACGCGCAGGTCAATCGTTCCCATCCGCGACAGGCGCTGGCGTAGTTCATCTTCGCTGATGGTTTCGTGGCGAGTTAGCGTGCTGCCGACGCATACCAGTCCGGCGGCGACATCCAGCGCAGAGGCGATCACGCCGCCATGTAAAATGCTTTGCGCCCAGTTGCCGACCATCATCGGCTGGTTGTTGAAGGCCAGTTGGGCGAACGCTTTTTCATAGCGTTCCAGCTCCAGCCCTAACGCCCGATTAAACGGCATGTGGTAGACAAACATTTCACCCACTAATTTCAGAGCTTGTTCAGCGGTAAGTACAGCGGACATAGATTCCTGACACTCCATTGGTTAATGAAATGTTGATATTATGCTTCTTAATTGTTGTTTTCTACTTTAAGAAGGGATAACTAACGGCTATGTGTGTAAATATGTAAAAATGGTTGGCAGAGAATGATTCAAGCTGAAAATACTTCGTCAGGAGAACGTCAAGAATGCGGGCGATTTTGAGAGGGTTGTTGCCAGCCACGCTACTGCCATTAGCGGCATATGCACAAGAAGCTACGATAAAAGAGGTTCATGATGCGCCTGCAGTACGGGGAAGTATCATCGCTAACATGCTACAGGAGCATGATAACCCTTTTACGCTTTACCCTTATGACACGAACTACTTGATCTACACGAACACCAGCGATCTGAACAAAGAGGCCATAAGTACCTACAACTGGTCTGAAAACGCACGTAAAGATGAAGTGAAATTTCAGTTGAGCCTGGCGTTTCCGCTGTGGCGCGGAATACTGGGGCCGAACTCGGTACTGGGCGCTTCCTATACGCAGAAATCCTGGTGGCAGCTTTCCAACAGTAAAGAGTCTTCGCCGTTTCGCGAAACCAACTACGAACCGCAGCTTTTTCTTGGTTTTGCTACCGATTATCGCTTTGCCGGCTGGACGCTGCGCGACGTAGAGATGGGCTACAACCATGACTCTAACGGACGTTCGGACCCCACCTCGCGTAGCTGGAACCGTCTGTATACCCGTCTGATGGCCGAAAACGGTAACTGGCTGGTAGAGGTCAAACCGTGGTACGTGATTGGCAGTACCGACGATAATCCGGACATCACCAAATATATGGGTTATTACCAGCTTAAAATCGGTTATCACCTGGGCGAGGCGGTATTAAGCGCCAAAGGCCAGTACAACTGGAATACAGGCTACGGCGGCGCGGAAGTTGGATTAAGCTATCCGGTCACTAAACATGTCCGGCTTTATACCCAGGTGTACAGCGGCTATGGCGAATCGCTGATCGACTATAATTTTAATCAGACACGTGTCGGCGTCGGCGTGATGCTTAACGATATCTTCTGATTGGATTGTGTTTTAAACATTGCAGTTTCTCTCGCAGGCGCTGAAAATAGCGCCTGTTTTGATTTATGGTGAACGGGGTTAATGTGGCGCAGGCGGAAGTGTTGAATCTGGAATCAGGGGCCAAACAGGTTTTGCAGGAAACCTTTGGCTACCAACAGTTTCGCCCGGGCCAGGAAGCGATTATTGATACTGCGCTCTCCGGTCGCGACTGTCTGGTCGTCATGCCCACCGGCGGCGGCAAATCTCTGTGCTATCAAATCCCCGCGTTGTTGCTGGATGGATTGACCGTCGTCGTTTCGCCCTTGATCTCGTTGATGAAAGACCAGGTCGATCAGCTACTGGCGAACGGGGTGGCGGCGGCCTGTCTGAACTCCACTCAAAGCCGCGAGCAGCAGCTTGAGGTGATGGCGGGGTGCCGTACCGGACAGATTCGTCTGCTGTATATTGCGCCGGAACGCCTGATGCTGGACAACTTTCTTGATCATCTGGCGCACTGGAATCCGGTATTGCTGGCGGTGGATGAAGCGCACTGTATCTCGCAATGGGGACATGATTTCCGTCCGGAATATGCGGCTCTCGGTCAGCTTCGCCAGCGTTTTCCCGCTTTGCCGTTTATGGCATTGACCGCCACCGCCGACGACACCACGCGCCTGGATATTATTCGTCTGCTTGGGCTTAACGATCCGTTAATCCAGATCAGTAGCTTTGACCGACCGAATATCCGCTACATGCTGATGGAGAAGTTTAAGCCGCTCGACCAGCTAATGCGCTATGTTCAGGAGCAACGCGGCAAATCGGGTATTATCTACTGCAACAGTCGGGCGAAAGTGGAAGATACCGCCGCGCGCTTGCAAAGTCGCGGCATTAGCGCGGCGGCCTATCATGCGGGGCTGGAAAACGCTATTCGCGCCGATGTGCAGGAAAAATTTCAGCGCGACGATCTGCAAATCGTGGTGGCGACCGTCGCTTTTGGAATGGGCATAAACAAACCTAACGTACGTTTCGTCGTGCATTTCGATATCCCGCGCAATATTGAATCCTACTATCAGGAAACGGGCCGCGCCGGGCGCGACGGACTGCCTGCGGAAGCCATGCTATTTTACGATCCGGCTGACATGGCCTGGCTACGTCGTTGTCTGGAAGAGAAACCAGCCGGACAGCTTCAGGATATTGAACGGCATAAACTGAATGCGATGGGCGCTTTTGCCGAAGCGCAAACCTGCCGCCGCCTGGTATTACTTAATTACTTTGGCGAAGGCCGACAAGAACCGTGCGGCAACTGCGATATCTGTCTCGATCCGCCCAAACAATATGATGGCTTAAACGATGCCCAGATTGCGCTTTCTACCATTGGTCGGGTTAACCAGCGTTTTGGCATGGGCTACGTTGTCGAGGTGATCCGCGGCGCGAATAACCAACGCATCCGCGATTTCGGTCATGACAAACTCAAGGTTTATGGCATGGGACGCGAAAAGAGCCATGAGCACTGGGTGAGCGTGATTCGCCAGCTCATTCATCTGGGGCTGGTAATGCAAAATATTGCGCAGCACTCCGCATTACAGTTGACGGATGCCGCGCGTCCGGTACTCCGTGGAGACGTTCCGCTAAAGCTTGCGGTGCCGCGCATCGTCGCCCTCAAACCCCGCGTGATGCAGAAATCGTTCGGCGGTAATTACGATCGCAAATTGTTCGCTAAGTTGCGCAAGCTGCGTAAAGCTATCGCTGATGAAGAGAATATCCCGCCGTATGTGGTCTTTAACGACGCCACGTTGATAGAAATGGCGGAACAGATGCCGGTTTCCGCCAGCGAGATGTTAAGCGTTAACGGGGTTGGGATGCGCAAACTGGAGCGCTTCGGGAAAGAATTTATGGCGCTCATCCGCGCGCATGTCGATGGTGATGACGAAGAGTAGTCAGCCCGGCAAAAAAGTGCCAGGATGGTGACTCACTGAACTATTTCCCCGCGAGCCATTTTTATGTTGATGCTATTTTTCACCGTGGCAATGGTGCACATCGTTGCGCTAATGAGCCCCGGCCCCGACTTTTTCTTCGTGTCTCAAACTGCTGTCAGCCGTTCGCGTAAAGAAGCGATGATGGGCGTACTGGGCATTACCTGCGGCGTGATGGTATGGGCGGGCGTGGCGCTGCTTGGCCTGCATCTCATCATCGAAAAAATGGCCTGGCTGCATACGATCATTATGGTAGGCGGCGGCCTGTACCTGTGCTGGATGGGCTATCAGATGCTGCGCGGCGCGCTGAAAAAACAGGATGCGGCGGCGTCTTCTCCGCACATTGAACTGGCGCAGAGCGGGCGCAGTTTTCTCAAAGGGCTGTTGACCAATCTGTCGAATCCTAAAGCGATTATCTATTTTGGTTCCGTTTTTTCACTGTTTGTCGGCGATAACGTCGGCGCTGCGGCGCGCTGGGGTATTTTCGCGTTAATCACCCTGGAAACGCTGGCCTGGTTTACCGTAGTCGCCAGCCTGTTCGCGCTGCCGAAAATGCGCCGCGGCTATCAGCGTCTGGCGAAATGGATTGATGGTTTTGCCGGCGCTCTGTTTGCGGGCTTTGGTATTCACCTGATTATTTCGCGCTAATTTACCTCCGGGCCGGATAAACATCATCCGGCACGACTATCACGCGTGTCTTGCCGACGCCAGGAGCGCGCCTACCAGCATAAACAACGAACCAAACGCTTTATTCAGCGCCTTCATCTGCTTTGGTCCTTTAATCCAGGCGGCAATGCGCTGCGCCAGCGTGGCGTAACCGGTCATCACAATCATATCCACCACAATCGTAGTGACGCCGAGAATGAGGTACTGCGCCAGTTGCGGTTGCTGCGGCATGATGAATTGCGGAAACAGGGCGGCAAGAAAGACAATACTTTTGGGATTGGTTAGATTGACAAATATCGCCCGTTTGAACAGCCGACCCCGCGATTGCGTCTGGGCGAGAGTATGCAGATCGATAGCGCCTGCGGCGCGCCATTGCTGGATACCCAGCCAGATAAGATAAGCCGCGCCAGCCCATTTCAGAATTTCAAAAGCGAGGAGCGAGCGCGAAAAGAGCGTACCCAGTCCGACGCCCACCAGTACGATATGTATCCCCAGTCCGGTCTGGAGTCCAGCGATAGAAGCCGCTGCGCCACGATATCCATGGTTGATAGACGTCGTCATGGTATTGATGGCGCCTGAACCCGGAGAAAGACTCAGCAGAGTTGAGGTCAGTAGATAGGCGAACCACCATTCAAAGGTCATGCGAAACTCCCTGGTTGTCTGTTTTTGTGCCACAATACGCTACTGCCGCTGTGTTGTGTCAGGCACGACGCAAAAAACGATTTTACCTGGTAAACGAGGCCGAAAACCCGATGTTTCAGCAGCAAAATGACTGGGAAACAAGAGAAAATGCGTTTGCCGCTTTTGCTATGGGGCCGCTGACCGATTTCTGGCGTCAGCGGGAAGAGGCAGAGTTTATCGGCGTGGGTAACATTCCGGTGCGCTTTGTCCGTTTTCGAAATGATTCCAACGATCGGACGATCGTCATTTGTCCTGGCCGCATTGAGAGTTATGTAAAATACGCTGAACTGGCGTATGACCTTTTTCATCTCGGTTTTGATATCTTCATCATCGACCACCGTGGTCAAGGGCGCTCCGGGCGGATGTTATCGGACCCGCATCGGGGCCACGTTGATCATTTTAACGATTATGTTGAGGACTTAGCGGCGTTCTGGCAGCAGGAAATTGAGCCGGGGCCGTGGCGTAAGCGTTATATCCTGGCGCACTCAATGGGGGGCGCGATAGCCACTCTGTTCCTGCAACGCCATCGTGTGCGGTGCGACGCTATTGCGCTCACCGCGCCGATGTTTGGTATTGTGATACGCTTGCCTTCCTTTATGGTGCGCCATATTCTCGACTGGGCCGAAGGGCACCAGCGTATCCGTGAAGATTACGCTATTGGTACTGGTCAGTGGCGGGCGTTGCCGTTTGGGATGAATGCGCTGACCCACAGCCGCCAGCGTTATCAGCGCAACTTACGATTTTATGCCGACGAGCCGCAGCTGCGCGTTGGCGGCCCCACCTGGCATTGGGTACGCGAAGGCATTCTGGCGGGTGAGCAGGTTCTGGCTGGGGCGAGCGATGACACGACGCCTACGCTACTGATTCAGGCGGAAGAAGAGCGGGTAGTGGATAATCGCACCCACGATCGTTTTTGTGAAATTCGCGCCGCGGCGGGATACCCTTGTGAAGGGGGAAAACCGCTGGTTATCAAAGGCGCGTACCATGAGATCCTTTTTGAAAAGGACGCCATGCGCTCAGTCGCGCTTAACGCCATTGTTGAATTTTTCAACAAGCCTAATTTATCCAGCGGAAATCGCTTTGCTTAGAGGTTAAATTTTATTATGTATCAGGTTGTTGCGTCTGATTTAGATGGCACGCTGCTCTCCCCCGACCATACGTTGTCCCCTTATGCCAAAGAGACTCTGAAGCTGTTGACCGCACGCGGCATCCATTTTGTCTTTGCCACTGGTCGTCATCATGTCGATGTAGGGCAAATCCGCGATAATCTTGAAATCAAGTCTTACATGATCACCTCCAACGGCGCGCGAGTGCACGATACCGACGGGAATTTGGTTTTTACGCATAATCTGGACAGCGACATTGCCAGCGACCTGTTCGGGGTGGTGAATGCGAACCCGGACATCGTGACTAACGTTTATCGCGACGACGAATGGTTTATGAATCGTCATCGCCCCGATGAAATGCGTTTTTTCAAAGAGGCGGTATTTAACTACTCGTTGTTTGAACCTGCGCTGCTGGAGCCGGAGGGCGTCAGCAAAGTGTTTTTCACCAGCGACACTCATGAAAAGTTGTTGCCGCTGGAGCAGGCGATTAACGCGCGCTGGGGCGATCGGGTAAACGTGAGCTTCTCTACGCTAACCTGTCTGGAAGTGATGGCGGGCGGAGTGTCGAAAGGTCATGCGCTGGAAGCGGTCGCTCAGGCGATGGGGTACAGTCTGAAAGAGTGTATCGCCTTTGGCGACGGAATGAACGACGCTGAAATGCTCACGATGGCGGGCAAAGGCTGCATCATGGGCAATGCGCACCAGCGTCTGAAAGACCTGTATCCCGAACTTGAGGTGATCGGCATCAACGCGGATAACGCCGTGCCGCATTACCTGCGCGATCTTTTCTTACGCTGATGTGATTGTTTGTTAGTTGACCAGTTGTCAACTTCACTCTCCGCTACAATGGGTGTTTCCTGTTTTAAGAGACATCCATTGTGGCGCTACTCATCATTACCACTATCCTGTGGGCTTTCTCCTTTAGTCTATTTGGCGAGTATCTTGCCGGGCATGTCGATAGCTATTTCGCGGTGCTGATACGCGTTGGGCTGGCGGCGCTCGTTTTTCTGCCGTTTTTGCGTTCTCGCGGGCACAACCTAAAAACCATCAGCCTGTATATGCTGGTGGGGGCGATGCAGCTTGGCATCATGTATATGTTGAGCTTCCATGCTTACCTCTACCTGACCGTATCCGAACTGCTGCTGTTTACCGTTCTGACGCCGCTCTATATCACGCTGATTTACGATGTGATGAGTCAGCGTCGTTTGCGCTGGGGCTATGCATTTAGCGCGTTGCTGGCGGTGATTGGCGCCGGGATTATTCGCTACGATCGCGTGACCGACCATTTTTGGGTCGGTTTGCTCCTGGTGCAGCTTTCTAATATCAGTTTCGCTATCGGAATGGTGGGGTATAAACGTCTGATGGAGACCCGTCCCATGCCGCAGCACAACGCCTTTGCGTGGTTCTATCTGGGGGCGTTTTTGGTGGCGGCGGTGGCGTGGTCGCTGTTGGGGAACGCGCAAAAGCTGCCGGAAACCACGCTGCAATGGAGCATTCTGGTGTTTCTCGGCGTGGTGGCGTCCGGCATTGGCTACTTTATGTGGAACTATGGCGCTACCCAGGTAGACGCCGGGACGCTGGGTATCATGAATAATATGCATGTTCCCGCAGGACTGCTGGTTAATCTTGCCATCTGGCATCAGCAGCCCCACTGGCCAAGCTTTATTACAGGCGCGGCTGTGATCCTGGCTTCGCTGTGGGTGCATCGAAAATGGGTCGCTCCGCGCTCCGCACAAACGGCAGATGATCGCAGGCGTGATCCCGCGTCGAGCGAATAAACGCCTCGGTCACCGCCTGACGCTGGTCGCCGTCGCGCACGGCGGCATACAGGCGGCTCCACAGACCATCGCCCAGGGTTTTGGTCACCACCAGACCCTGGCGCTCAACGCTTTCCACCACCCAGTGCGGCAGGGCAGCAATGCCCATTCTGGCCGCCACCATCTGAATCAGCAGTAGCGTATTATCCACGCTTTTCAGCAGCGGACTGATACCCGCCGGTTGCAGGAAATGTCGCCAGACATCCAGTCGGCTGCGCTGCACCGGGTAAATCAACAGCGTTTCGCTGGCTAAATCTTCCGGCGTAATCTGCGTTTTGCTGGCCAGCGGATGGTCGGGCGCCAGCACCAGTCGGACTTCAAAATCAAACATCGGCGAATAATGCAGCCCGCTGCGCGGCAAAATATCCGACGTCATCACCAAATCCAGCTCGCCTTGTTGCAAGGCCGGTTGCGGATCAAAAGTGACGCCGGATGTGAAATCCATTTCTACCTGCGGCCAGCTTGCACGGAAGTTTTCCAGCGCCGGGGTCAGCCACTGAATACAGCTATGACATTCAATAGCGATGCGCAGACGAGTTTGCTGCGGTTCGTTGCACGCCTGCAGCGCACGGCTGATTTGCGGCAGCACCTGGTTTGCCAGTTGCAGCAGAACTTCCCCCTGCGGCGTAAAGCGCAGCGGCTGGCTTTTACGCACGAACAGGCGGAAGCCAAGGCGTTGTTCCAGATCGCTGAACTGATGAGACAGAGCGGATTGGGTCTGGTGCAGCACCGCAGCAGCAGCAGCCAACGATCCACTATTCCGCAATGCCTGGAGTGTTTTCAGATGTTTAATTTCGATCATGAAAGTCCTTCACTTCGCCATGAACAAATTGCGCTTGAGGAATATACAGTACCTTTACATTATGGATGTGTAAACATCCAGACGTCCAAAATCCGTCGTCTTTTAAATTGATGGTGCGTTGGCTGCGTTTCCTCACCCCGGTCACTTACTGATGTAAGCTCCCGAGGATGAGCAAACTTGCCGCCTTCCCTGAATTTAAAATACTTAGGATTTACATATAATTAGAGGAAGTAAAATGACAATATTGACTCATACCCTCGGTTTTCCTCGCGTTGGCCTGCGTCGCGAGTTGAAAAAAGCGCAAGAGAGCTACTGGGCGGGGAACACAACGCGTGAAGCGTTACTGACGGTGGGGCGCGAACTGCGCGCGCGTCACTGGGAGCAGCAGAAACAAGCGGGTATTGACCTGTTACCGGTAGGCGACTTTGCCTGGTACGACCATGTTCTGACCACCAGCCTGCTGTTAGGCAATGTGCCGGCTCGTCATCATAACAACGACGGTTCCGTGGACATCGACACTCTGTTCCGCATTGGCCGCGGTCGCGCGCCAACCGGCGAACCGGCGGCGGCAGCGGAAATGACCAAATGGTTTAATACTAACTATCACTACATAGTACCGGAGTTCAGCAAAGGCCAGCAGTTCAGACTCACCTGGACACAGTTGCTGGAGGAGGTGGACGAAGCGCTGGCGCTGGGGCATAAGATCAAACCCGTACTGCTGGGGCCTGTCACGTATCTGTGGCTGGGTAAAGTGAAAGGCGAGCCGTTTGACCGCCTGACGTTGCTGAAAGACATTTTGCCGGTGTATCAGCACGTACTGGCTGAACTGGCAAAACGTGGTATTGAGTGGGTCCAAATTGATGAGCCAGCGCTGGTGCTGGAACTGCCGCAGGCGTGGCTGGATGCCTTCAAACCGGCTTACGACGCGCTTGCCGGCCAGGTGAAGCTGTTGCTGACGACCTATTTTGAAGGCGTGACGCCAAACCTGGACACTATTATCGCGCTACCGGTACAGGGGTTACATGTTGACCTCATTCATGGCAAAGATGATGTAGCGGAACTGCATCAACGTCTGCCGGTCGACTGGCTGCTCTCCGCAGGCTTGATTAACGGGCGTAATGTCTGGCGCGCCGATTTGACCGAAAAATACGCGCAGATTAACGCCCTTGTGGGCAAACGCGCGCTGTGGGTAGCATCCTCCTGCTCTTTGCTGCACAGCCCGATCGATCTCAGCGTCGAAACGCGTCTGGATACGGAAGTTAAAAGCTGGTTTGCCTTTGCGCTGCAAAAATGCGGTGAACTGGCGTTGCTGCGCGATGCGCTGAACAGCGGCGAAACGGCGGCGCTTGAGGAATGGAGCGCACCGATTCAGGCTCGTCGTCACTCCCGTCGCGTACATAATGCCGCGGTAGAAAAACGCCTGGCGGCGATCACCGCGCAGGACAGCCAGCGTGAGAATCCGTATGAGGTGCGCGCTGAAGCGCAACGCGCCCGCTTTAAACTTCCCGCCTGGCCGACGACGACTATCGGTTCGTTTCCGCAAACCACGGAAATTCGCGGCCTGCGTCTGGACTTCAAAAAGGGCAACCTCGACGCGAATAACTACCGCACCGGCATCGCCGAACATATCAAACAGGCTATCATCGAGCAGGAGCGTTTAGGGCTGGATGTGCTGGTACACGGCGAAGCCGAGCGAAACGACATGGTGGAATACTTCGGCGAGCATCTGGACGGCTTCGTCTTTACCCAGAATGGTTGGGTGCAAAGCTATGGCTCCCGCTGTGTGAAACCGCCGGTAGTGATTGGCGATATCAGCCGTCCGGCACCGATTACCGTGGAGTGGGCGAAATATGCCCAGTCGCTGACCGACAAGCCGGTAAAAGGGATGTTGACCGGCCCGGTGACTATTCTTTGCTGGTCATTCCCCCGCGAAGACGTGACCCGCGAAACGATTGCGAAACAGATTGCGCTGGCGCTGCGTGATGAAGTCGCGGATCTGGAGGCGGCGGGGATTGGGATTATTCAGATCGACGAACCGGCGCTGCGTGAAGGTTTACCATTGCGTCGCAGCGACTGGGACGCCTATCTGGAATGGGGTGTGGAAGCCTTCCGCATCAACGCGGCGGTGGCGAAGGATGAAACTCAGATCCACACCCACATGTGTTACTGCGAGTTCAACGACATTATGGATTCGATCGCCGCGCTGGACGCGGATGTGATCACCATTGAGACCTCCCGCTCGGATATGGAGTTGCTGGAGTCGTTCGAAGCGTTCGACTACCCGAACGAAATCGGGCCGGGCGTGTACGATATTCACTCGCCGAACGTGCCGAGCGTCGAGTGGATTGAAGCCCTGCTGAAGAAGGCGGCACAACGTATTCCGGCACAACGCCTGTGGGTGAATCCGGACTGCGGTCTGAAAACTCGCGGTTGGCCGGAAACCCGCGCGGCGTTAGCGAACATGGTCAAAGCGGCGCACAATCTGCGTCAGGCGAAATAACCCATCCTGACCGCTGCGTTTATCCGGCAGCAATGCGGCGCTACCCTTTGACGGGTAGCGCCCGTGTCTGACCCTGATTAACAGCGCCTCTTTCTTCTCATTTCCCTTTTTCTTATTTTCCGCGCTGTCTTTTTCAGGATCTGGCTATTTGGCGATCTTGATAATAAAAAGGTTCTCCGTATGAATGACAACCAGGCTGATAGCGTCCCTGGAAGCAGCGCGGCGGATTTTATTGCCTCGCAGATCGTTTTTCCTGTCATGATCGCCCAGCGCTCTCATAGCACAAAACGAGGTTTTCCATTCTGTTATGTTCCCTGGCGACGATAAACGTCGCATTGTCTCATGGCGCTGGTGAACCTTATTTTTTAACGGAGATGTCTGACATGGCGGTAGCAGGTTGTCACGTAATGGCCAAACCCGGCGGCGCGATCTGCAATATTGATTGCACATATTGCTTCTATCTTGAAAAAGAGGCGCTGTACCCGGAACGCAATAAAAACTGGCGAATGTCGGACGAGACGCTGGAACAGTTTATACGCCAGCATATTGCCGCGCAGAGTGGCGACCGCATTGACTTTGCCTGGCAGGGCGGCGAACCGACCATGATGGGGCTACCGTTTTTCCGCCGGGTTGTCGCATTATGTGAAAAGTACGGCGATGGGCGAAAAATCACTCATGCGTTGCAGACGAACGGCATCCTGGTGAATGACGAGTGGGCGCGCTTTTTCGCTGAACAGCATTTTCTCATCGGTCTCTCTATCGACGGCCCGGCGTCGTTACACAACCACTATCGGCTTAATCGCGCTGGAAAAGGAACTCATGAACAGGTCGTCGCAGCAATGGCGCGGCTTAAAGCGCACCATGTCGACTTTAATACCTTAACCGTCGTGGGAAAACATAACGTCGGTCATGCAGCAGACGTCTACGAATTTCTTCTGGCGGCGGGATCGCGTTTTATTCAGTTTATCCCGCTGGTAGAGCGAATGAGCACCGATAACTCATCGGTACTTAATCTGGTGATGCCCGGCGAAAGCGCGGCGACGCTGGCGCCATGGACGGTACCGTCGTGGCAATATGGCGAATTTCTCAACCAGATCTTTGATATCTGGGTTCGTCGCGACGTAGACCGCGTCTATGTGCAGATGTTTGACGTGGCGTTAGCCGCCTGGACGGCGCAGCAGCCGGTACTGTGTGTACATTCCGAGACTTGTGGACATGCCTTCGCGTTGGAGTCGAACGGCGATCTCTACAACTGCGACCACTTTGTCTACCCGGAGCATCTGCTGGGGAATATCCACCAGCACAGCATCAAAACCTTAAATAATAGCGAGCGGGCTATTGCCTTTGGCGAGGCCAAGCGGGAGACCCTGACCGCCGATTGTCGTCGCTGTGACTACCGCTTTGCGTGTCATGGCGGCTGTCCGAAGCATCGCTTTGCCGTCTCGCCGTCCGGTCATCCTGCGCATAATTACTTGTGTGCGGGCTATAAGCATTTTTTCCAGCACGTTACGCCGTATATGAATGTCTGGCGGGAGCTGCTGGCGCAAGGCTATCCGATGGCATCGATCATGCGCTGGCTGGCGCAGGACTCGCGTAAAGACACAGGAGCCGTCAGTCGTAACCATCTCTGTCCCTGCGGCAGCGGCAAAAAATATAAAAAATGCTGTGGTAAAGCATAGCTAACGTGGCGATGACGCTTTGTTGAGCCTATACCGACTCCGGTCTCGTAGGCCCAACAAACATCGTAATGCGCTGTGGTTAGCCTTTTTTCCCGCCGTACTGAGCGAACCATTCCAGCATTCTTTGCCAGCCGTCTTTCGCTGAGGCTTCGTGGTAGCCCGGACGATAATCGGCATTAAACGCGTGCCCTGCATCGGGATAGACCACGATTTCCGCCTTCGCATTAGCGGCGCGTAGCGCCTGACGCATGGTTTCCACGCTCTCCTGTGGAATACTGGTATCCTGTCCGCCGTATAAACCCAGTACCGGCGCGTTAAGATCGGTGGCGATATCAATGGGATGCTTCGGCGAATTGAGTGACGTGTCGCCCACCAGCTTGCCGTACCACGCTACCGCCGCTTTTAACTGTGGGTTGTGCGCGGCGTATAGCCAGGTAATTCGGCCTCCCCAACAAAAACCGGTGATCATCAGCCGATGCGCATCCCCGCCGTTGCGCGAAGCCCAACTGGCGACGTGATCCAGGTCGGCAAGGACTTGCGAATCGGGTACTTTAGCCACCAGCCCGCTCAATAATGTGGGTATATCGGCGAAATCATTGGGGTCGCCTTCGCGGAAATAGAGCTCCGGCGCGATAGCGAGATAGCCTTCCAGCGCCAGTCGTCGGCAAATATCGCGAATGTGTTCATGTACGCCAAAAATTTCCTGTACCACAATGACCACAGGCAGCGCGCCGTCGCTTGCCTTTGGTCTGGCGTAATAGGCTGGCATATCGTCGCCCTGAGAGGGAATCGACGTTATCCCCGCGCTAATGGCCCCATCAGGCGTATGAATCATCGTAGGGGCAAGTGGGGAAGCTGCAGGTGCAAAGCCGGATGGATGTGTCGTTGTCATGGTATTCTCCGTACCCTTAAAAAATAGCGCAATCTTAACTATAGACAGTGTGTAACAAACCACATTGCCTTAAAGCGGCTATCTTTTGTGCAATGCCTGGCGATATTGATTATTTATTGTGATACGCATCACTTTTTAATGGTAAACGAGTGCAATTGTTTTACATCATAGTGATTGCTGTCACGAAAATATCTTTATGCCTTAGGTAAAGTGTCTCTTTGCTTCTTCTGACAAACCCGATTCACAGAGGAGTTTTATATGTCCAAGTCTGATGTTTTTCATCTCGGCCTCACCAAAAACGATTTACAAGGGGCCCAGCTCGCCATCGTCCCTGGCGATCCTGAGCGTGTGGAAAAGATCGCCGCGCTGATGGATAAGCCGGTTAAGCTGGCATCTCACCGCGAATTCACCTCCTGGCGCGCTGAGCTGGATGGCAAAGCAGTTATCGTTTGCTCTACCGGTATCGGCGGCCCGTCTACCTCTATTGCCGTGGAAGAACTGGCGCAACTGGGTATTCGTACCTTCTTGCGTATCGGCACCACGGGGGCTATTCAGCCGCACATCAACGTCGGCGACGTTCTGGTAACGACCGCATCCGTACGTCTGGATGGGGCGAGCCTGCATTTTGCGCCGATGGAATTCCCGGCGGTTGCCGACTTTGCTTGCACCACCGCGCTGGTTGAAGCCGCGAAATCGATTGGCGCCACGACTCACGTTGGCGTAACCGCCTCTTCCGACACTTTCTATCCGGGTCAGGAACGTTACGACACCTATTCTGGCCGCGTTGTTCGTCGCTTCAAAGGCTCTATGGAAGAGTGGCAGGCGATGGGCGTGATGAACTACGAAATGGAATCCGCTACGCTGTTAACCATGTGCGCAAGCCAGGGGTTACGCGCAGGTATGGTGGCGGGCGTTATCGTCAACCGTACCCAACAAGAGATTCCGAATGCGGAAACGATGAAACAAACTGAAAGCCACGCGGTGAAAATCGTCGTGGAAGCGGCCCGTCGTCTGCTGTAATTCTCCTCTCTTTTGCAAAGGCCGACGCGTTCGGCCTTTTCTTTTTGCGTGGCGCCTCGCAGGAAATCCCTTTTAAACTGGACGTTTATACAGCACAATTCTATTTTGTGCAGGACAGTGTGGTTCCAGGAGAGGTGTTGTGGATATTACTCTTATGATAAGCGCCATCGTGGCGCTGGCGGCTGGGGCGGTGATTGGCTGGCTGGCGACGAAAGCGCACGCCGATCAAATCCGCGCCGATCTTATCGAAGAACGGCGTGAGCTGGATATCGAACTTAGCGCGGCCCGGCAGCAATTAGCGCAAGAAGCGCACTGGCGCAGTGAATGCGAGTTACTTAATAACGAACTGCGTAGCCTGCACAGTATCAATACCTCTCTGGAAGCCGATCTGCGTGAAGTCACGACCCGTCTGGAAGCGACTCAGCAACACGCGGAAGACAAAATCCGTCAGATGATCAACAGCGAACAGCGTTTAAGCGAGCAGTTTGAAAATCTGGCGAACCGTATCTTTGAACACAGTAATCGTCGCGTAGACGAACAAAACCGACAAAGCCTGAATAGCCTGCTGACGCCGCTGCGTGAGCAACTGGACGGTTTTCGCCGCCAGGTTCAGGAGAGTTTTGGCAAAGAAGCGCAGGAACGGCATACGCTGGCGCACGAAATTCGTAATTTGCAGCAGCTTAACGCGCAAATGGCGCAGGAAGCGATCAACCTGACGCGCGCCCTGAAAGGGGACAATAAGGCGCAAGGAAACTGGGGCGAAGTTGTGCTGGCGCGGGTGCTGGAGGCATCCGGACTGCGTGAAGGCTACGAATACGAAACCCAGGTTAGTATTGAGAACGATGCGCGCTCGCGGATGCAGCCGGATGTCATCGTCCGCTTGCCACAGGGCAAAGATGTGGTCATCGACGCTAAAATGACGTTGGTCGCCTACGAGCGTTACTTTAACGCTGAAGATGACTATACGCGCGAGGCCGCTTTACAAGAGCACATCGCCTCGGTGCGCAATCATATTCGCTTACTGGGGCGTAAAGACTACCAGCAGCTTCCCGGCCTCCGCTCGCTGGACTATGTTCTGATGTTTATCCCCGTAGAACCCGCTTTCCTGCTGGCGTTAGATAAACAGCCCGAACTGATAACCGAGGCGCTGAAAAATAACATTATGCTGGTAAGCCCCACGACGCTGCTGGTGGCATTACGGACAATCGCCAACCTGTGGCGCTATGAACACCAGAGCCGCAATGCGCAGCACATCGCAGACAGAGCCAGTAAGCTCTACGATAAAATGCGGTTATTCGTTGATGATATGTCAGCGATCGGTCAGAGTCTGGATAAAGCGCAGGATAACTACCGCCAGGCGATGAAAAAACTTGCGTCGGGGCGTGGCAACGTTTTGGCTCAGGCGGAGGCTTTCCGGGGGCTAGGCGTGGAAATCAAACGCGAGATTAATCCGGATTTAGCGGAACAGGCCGTTACGCAAGATGAAGAATATCGTTTACGATCGATCCCTGAAGGGCGGCAGGATGAACATTATCCCAATGATGAACGGGTGAAGCAGCAGTTAAGTTAACCCATACGGAGTAGTTTAGTCCTGGCGCAGAGTAGGGCAAATTGGCCCAATCTGTTACACTTCTTGAACATTTTTATCGATAAGCAGGCACTGAGATGGTGGAAGATTCACAAGAAACGACGCACTTTGGCTTTCAGACCGTCGCTAAAGAGCAGAAAGCTGACATGGTGGCCCACGTTTTTCATTCTGTGGCGTCAAAGTACGATGTGATGAATGACTTAATGTCATTTGGCATTCATCGTTTGTGGAAGCGCTTCACCATTGATTGCAGTGGCGTGCGTCGTGGACAAACCGTTCTCGATTTAGCGGGTGGTACGGGCGATCTTACCGCGAAATTTTCACGTATGGTCGGGGAAACTGGCAAAGTTATCCTGGCGGATATTAATGATTCCATGCTCAAAATGGGGCGTGAGAAGCTGCGTAATATCGGCGTGATCGGCAACGTAGAGTATGTGCAGGCGAATGCCGAAGCTCTGCCTTTCCCTGATAATACGTTTGATTGCATTACCATTTCGTTTGGTTTGCGCAATGTAACGGAAAAAGAAAAAGCGCTGCGGTCAATGTTCCGTGTGTTGAAACCCGGCGGACGTTTACTGGTGCTTGAATTTTCCAAGCCTATCATTGAGCCGCTGAGTAAAGCGTATGACGCCTATTCTTTCCATATTTTACCGCGTATTGGCTCGATGGTCGCAAACGATGCGGATAGCTATCGGTATCTCGCGGAATCCATCCGTATGCATCCCGATCAGGATACCTTAAAAGCCATGATGCAGGACGCCGGATTTGAGAGCGTGGATTATTACAATCTGACGGCGGGTGTTGTGGCATTGCACCGTGGTTATAAATTCTAGGAGAGTGGAATGCCTTTTAAACCCTTAGTGACCGCAGGAATTGAAGGTCTCCTCAATACGTTTCTGTATCGTTCGCCAGCGCTGAAATCAGCCAGAACGCGCTTACAGGGAAAAGTACTGTGTGTGAAACTAAAGGGATTTTCGACGCCATTAGTCCTGGTATTCAGCGAACGCCAGGTTGATGTGCTGGGGGCATGGGAAGGCGAAGCGGACTGTACGGTAATCACTCAAGCTAGCGTTTTGCCAAAACTACGCGATCGTCAGCAGCTGGCCGCGCTTATTCGCAGCGGCGAACTGGAAGTGCAGGGCGATATTCAGGTCGTGCAAAATTTTGTGGCGCTCGCCGATCTCGCCGAATTCGATCCTGCGGAGCTGTTGGCGCCATACACGGGTGATATTGCGGCGGAAAGTATCGGTAAGGCCGTGCGTGGCGGGGCTAAATTCCTGCGCCACGGGTTTCAACGCCAGCAGCGTTATGCCGCTGAAGCGATCACTGAAGAGTGGCGTATGGCGCCTGGCCCGCTGGAAGTCGCATGGTTTGCCGAAGAAACCGCGGCTGTTGAGCGCGCCGTAGATTCTCTGACCACACGGCTGGAAAAACTGGAGGCCAAATGACGCCAGGTGAAGTACGGCGCCTATATTTCATCATCCGCACGTTTTTAAGCTACGGCCTTGATGAGCTCATCCCCCGAATGCGTCTTACACTGCCACTCCGATTATGGCGCTATTCGCTGTTCTGGATGCCAAACCGGCATAAAGATAAATTGCTGGGTGAACGATTAAGACTGGCGTTGCAAGAGCTGGGACCGGTCTGGATCAAATTTGGTCAGATGCTCTCCACACGCCGTGACCTGTTCCCGCCGCAAATCGCCGATCAGCTCGCTTTGCTCCAGGATAAAGTCGCGCCATTCGATGGTCGGCTGGCGAAAGCCCAGATTGAAGAGGCGATGGGGGGGCTACCTGTCGAAGCCTGGTTTGACGACTTTGATATCCAGCCTTTAGCGTCGGCGTCAATCGCCCAGGTACATACCGCGCGATTGAAATCAAACGGTAAAGAAGTGGTTATTAAGGTCATTCGCCCGGATATTTTGCCGGTAATTCAGGCAGACCTGAAACTGATTTATCGCCTTGCTCGCTGGGTACCACGCCTGTTGCCGGATGGGCGTCGTCTGCGTCCGACGGAAGTGGTGCGTGAGTATGAGAAAACGCTGATCGATGAGCTGAATCTGCTACGGGAATCGGCCAACGCGATTCAGTTACGCCGCAATTTTGAAAATAGTCCCATGCTGTATATCCCGGAGGTGTACTCCGATTACTGTAGCCAGAACATGATGGTGATGGAGCGGATATACGGCATTCCTGTTTCGGATGTGGCGGCGCTGGAAAAGAACGGCACCAACATGAAACTGCTGGCGGAACGCGGAGTTAAAGTTTTCTTCACCCAGGTTTTCCGCGACAGCTTTTTCCATGCGGACATGCATCCGGGAAATATTTTTGTCAGCCATGAACACCCTGAAAATCCGCAATATATCGGCATTGACTGCGGTATCGTCGGGTCGCTAAACAAAGAAGATAAGCGTTATCTGGCAGAAAACTTTATCGCGTTTTTTAATCGCGATTACCGAAAGGTGGCGGAGCTGCATGTCGATTCAGGCTGGGTTCCGCCAGATACCAACGTTGAAGATTTTGAGTTTGCCATCCGCACCGTCTGTGAACCTATCTTTGAAAAGCCGCTCGCGGAAATCTCGTTTGGTCATGTGTTGTTAAACCTTTTCAATACAGCGCGTCGATTTAACATGGAAGTCCAGCCGCAACTGGTGTTGTTGCAGAAAACATTATTGTATGTTGAAGGGGTTGGGCGACAACTTTATCCTCAGCTTGATTTGTGGAAAACGGCGAAGCCGTTTCTTGAGTCCTGGATCAAAGATCAGGTGGGTATTCCGGCTCTCACGCGGGCTCTTAAAGAGAAAGCGCCGTTCTGGGTCGAAAAAATGCCAGAAATACCTGAACTGGTGTACGACAGTTTGCGCCAGGGCAAATATTTACAGCACAGTGTTGATAAGATTGCGCGCGAGTTACAGGTAAACCATGTGCGCCAAAGTCAGTCTCGTTATTTATTGGGAATTGGCGCAACGCTGTTACTGAGCGGGTCATTCTTACTCGTCAACCGCCCTGAATGGGGATTGATGCCCGGCTGGCTCATGGTCGGCGGCGTAGTTGTCTGGCTGGTTGGCTGGCGTAAAACTCGTTGAGATTTTTTATCGCTCAACGCCGGTTGTGTCACGCAGGTACATATTATCACTCGAGGCAGTACTCAGGCCGCAAGTCAATGTCGTCCCGGTCGTATGTAAAAGTATGTGAATAGGGCGGGCGAAAGCGGCTAACAAAGAGGCAGCGCGAAGGATAATGTGTATAATGCGGCCCTAATAATTCATCATCTATCACAGAGGAACATGTATGGGTGGTATCAGTATTTGGCAGTTGTTGATTGTTGCCGTTATCGTCGTACTGCTGTTCGGCACCAAAAAACTCGGTTCCATCGGTTCCGATCTTGGCGCGTCTATCAAAGGCTTTAAAAAGGCCATGAGCGATGATGATGCCAAACAGGATAAAACCAGTCAGGACGCTGATTTTACCGCTAAATCTATCGCGGATAAGCAAGGCGAAGCGAAAAAGGAAGACGCTAAAAGCCAAGATAAAGAGCAGGTATAATCCGTGTTTGATATCGGTTTTAGCGAACTGCTGTTAGTGTTCGTTATCGGCCTCATTGTGTTGGGGCCGCAACGATTGCCAGTAGCGGTAAAAACGGTAGCGGGCTGGATTCGCGCGTTGCGATCCCTTGCGACAACGGTTCAGAATGAACTGACTCAGGAACTGAAACTTCAGGAGTTCCAGGACAGTCTGAAAAAAGTCGAAAAGGCGAGCCTGGAAAATCTGACTCCCGAACTGAAAGCATCTATGGATGAACTGCGTCAGGCGGCGGAGTCGATGAAACGCACCTACAGCGCTAACGATCCCGAACAAGCGAGCGATGAAGCGCATACCATCCATAATCCGGTGGTAAAAGGGAACGAAACGCAGCATGAGGGCGTCACCCCTGCCGCCGCTGAAACACAGGCGAGCGCGCCGGAACAAAAGCCGGAGCCCGTTAAAGCTAACGTGCCTGAGTCGACGGAAACCGCTTCCGTAGCCACGATAGACGCCGAGAAGAAATCCGCTGCGCCTGTTGTCGAATCTTCCCCCTCGTCGAGTGATAAACCGTAAACATGGCTGTAGAAGATACTCAACCGCTTATCACGCATCTGATCGAGTTGCGTAAGCGCCTGCTAAACTGCATCGTCGCAGTGCTTCTGATTTTTCTGGCGTTAATTTATTTCGCCAATGATATTTATCATTTAGTCGCCGCACCGCTGATTAAACAGATGCCGCAAGGGGCGACAATGATTGCGACGGATGTGGCGTCGCCGTTTTTTACGCCTATCAAACTCACCTTCATGGTGTCTTTGATCTTATCCGCGCCTGTCATTTTGTACCAGGTTTGGGCCTTTATCGCCCCGGCGCTGTATAAGCATGAGCGTCGTCTGGTCGTACCGCTGCTGGTATCCAGCTCGCTGCTTTTCTACATTGGTATGGCCTTCGCCTATTTTGTCGTATTCCCTTTGGCCTTTGGTTTCCTGACGCATACGGCGCCGGAAGGGGTACAGGTTTCGACAGATATCGCCAGCTATCTTAGCTTTGTTATGGCGCTTTTTATGGCCTTTGGCGTAGCCTTTGAAGTGCCGGTGGCGATTGTGTTGCTGTGCTGGATGGGCATCACCACGCCAGAAGATTTGCGTAAAAAACGGCCTTATATCCTGGTCGGGGCATTCATTGTGGGAATGCTGCTTACGCCGCCAGATGTTTTCTCGCAAACGTTGCTGGCGATACCGATGTACTGCCTGTTTGAAATTGGCGTTTTCTGCTCACGCTTTTATGTCGGTAAGCGACGGACGCGCGACGAAGATAACGAGGCCGAAACCGAAAAGGCCGAGCACACTGAAGACTAAACACAACCGCCCGCCAGGGCGGTTGTCATATGGGGGCAAGCATGTTTGATATTGGCGTTAATTTAACCAGTAGCCAGTTTGCAAAAGATCGTGATGATGTGGTCGCCCGTGCGTTTGCGGCGGGAGTAAAAGGTATGCTACTGACCGGAACGAACATCCATGAAAGTCAGCAGGCGTTAAAACTGGCGCGGCGCTACCCCCATTGTTGGTCGACGGCTGGCGTCCATCCCCATGACAGCAGTCAGTGGTCACCCGCGTCTGAAGACGCCATTATTGCGCTGGCGAACCAGCCGGAAGTCGTCGCTATCGGTGAGTGTGGGCTGGATTTCAATCGCAATTTTTCCACGCCGCAGGAGCAGGAGCGTGCCTTTCAGGCGCAGCTACAAATTGCCGCCGAATTACAGATGCCAATCTTTATGCACTGCCGGGACGCGCATGAGCGATTTCTGGCATTGCTTGATCCCTGGCTGGATAGTCTTCCTGGCGCGATACTGCACTGCTTTACCGGTTCACGCCAGCAAATGCAGGACTGTGTGGACAGAGGACTCTATATCGGTATTACCGGGTGGGTTTGCGACGAACGACGCGGGCTTGAGCTACGTGAACTCTTACCGTTTATTCCAGCGGAAAAGCTACTGATAGAAACCGACGCGCCGTATCTGTTGCCTCGCGATCTTACGCCGAAACCAACGTCACGACGCAACGAGCCCGCGTATCTGCCTCATATCCTGGAACGCATTGCGCTATGGCGTGGTGAAGATCCGCAATGGTTAGCGGCGATGACAGATGCCAACGCCAGAACCTTATTTGAGGTCGTATTCTGAACGATCGCTAAATCTTGCGAAAACCGGTGTTTTTTACGCTCTGCTTCACTTCTTTATTGAGTAAATTAAGCAGTAACATCGAACGCGTTTCGCCATCCGGTTCGGTAAAAATCGCTTTCAGCCCTTCAAATGCGCCTTCCGTGATGATGACGCTATCGCCGGGATAGGGGGTTTCAGGATCGACAACGCCTTCGGGCTTGTAGATAGAAAGCTGATGAATAACGCTGGAAGGCACGATCGCAGGATGCGCGCCAAAGCGCACAAAATGGCTGACGCCGCGCGTGGCGTTGATTGTAGTGGTATGTATCACTTCCGGATCAAATTCAACGAACAGATAATTAGGAAAGAGCGGTTCGCTGACGGAGGTACGTTTTCCGCGTACCATTTTTTCCAGGGTGATCATCGGTGTCAGGCAACTTACCGCTTGTCTTTCGAGGTGTTCCTGAGCACGCTGAAGTTGCCCGCGTTTGCAGTACAGTAAATACCAGGATTGCATAATGACTCTTATCCGCTTGTTCGGGGCGCAAGCATAGCAAAAGCCATGCGCGAAGTTAATTATACACTTCATCCTTTAAGCCGTATCTGGATTAGCGTTGGTTGCCAGAGTTCACGCTAATTTAACAAAAATACAGCATCCCGATGATGAACGCCGTATAATGATGCGCTTACCAAGAGGCTACAATGGACGCCATGAAATATCACGATTTACGCGACTTCCTGACGCTACTTGAGCAGCAGGGGGAACTAAAACGCATCACGCTACCTGTGGATCCTCATCTGGAAATCACGGAAATCGCTGACCGCACGCTGCGTGCCGGTGGACCGGCGTTGCTGTTTGAAAATCCTAAAGGTTACGCCATGCCGGTGCTGTGCAACCTTTTTGGCACGCCAAAACGCGTGGCGATGGGCATGGGGCAGGATGATGTTTCCGCATTACGGGAAGTGGGTAAATTATTAGCGTTTCTGAAAGAACCTGAGCCGCCGAAAGGCTTTCGCGATCTGTTTGACAAGCTGCCGCAGTTTAAGCAAGTGCTTAATATGCCGACGAAACGGTTACGCGGCGCGCCTTGCCAGCAGAAAATCGCGTCTGGCGATGATGTCGATTTAACGCGTCTTCCTGTCATGACCTGTTGGCCGGACGACGCCGCGCCGCTGATTACCTGGGGACTGACGGTAACGCGTGGTCCGCACAAAGAGCGGCAAAACCTGGGCATTTATCGTCAGCAGTTGATAGGTAAAAATAAGCTGATTATGCGCTGGCTGTCTCACCGCGGCGGCGCGCTGGATTTTCAGGAGTGGTTAGCCGCGCGTCCGGGTGAACGTTTCCCGGTCTCCGTCGCATTGGGCGCCGATCCGGCGACGATACTTGGCGCCGTGACTCCTGTTCCCGATACTCTGTCGGAGTATGCCTTTGCGGGCCTGCTGCGCGGCACGAAAACTGAAGTGGTTAAATGCCTTTCTAACGATCTGGAAGTGCCTGCCAGCGCCGAGATTATCCTTGAAGGTTACATTGAGCCGGGAGAGATGGCGCCGGAAGGACCGTATGGCGATCATACGGGCTATTATAATGAAGTGGATAACTTTCCGGTCTTTACCGTCACGCATATTACGCAGCGTGAGGATGCCATCTATCACTCCACCTATACCGGGCGTCCGCCCGATGAGCCTGCGGTATTAGGGGTGGCGCTCAATGAAGTCTTCGTGCCTATTCTGCAAAAACAGTTTCCGGAAATCGTCGACTTTTATCTGCCGCCGGAAGGGTGTTCTTACCGCCTGGCGGTAGTGACGATGAAAAAGCAGTACGCTGGTCATGCGAAACGCGTCATGATGGGCGTCTGGTCGTTTTTGCGCCAGTTTATGTATACGAAATTTGTTATCGTTTGCGATGATGACGTTAACGCACGCGACTGGAATGATGTGATCTGGGCGATTACCACCCGTATGGACCCTGCGCGGGATACGGTGCTGGTTGAAAATACGCCGATTGATTACCTGGATTTTGCCTCGCCGGTCTCCGGGCTGGGTTCAAAAATGGGGCTGGATGCCACAAACAAATGGCCGGGCGAAACCCAACGCGAGTGGGGTCGTCCTATTGTTAAAGATCCTGAAGTTACCGCGCGTATTGATGCGATTTGGGATGAGCTGGCTATCTTTAAATAACTGAAAGCGGACATCGACATTTCAGGCTGTGGCGACTCGGCTTGAAAAATGTCGGTATTGACCCGACACCCGACAGAGGGAGCGCATGACAACCTTAAGCTGTAAAGTGACCTCGGTAGAAGCTATCACCGATACCGTATATCGGGTTCGTTTAGTGCCGGACGCGGCGTTTTCATTCCGCGCTGGTCAGTATTTGATGGTCGTAATGGACGAGCGTGACAAACGCCCGTTTTCGATGGCCTCAACGCCGGACGAGAAAGGGTTTATTGAATTACACATTGGCGCTTCCGAGCTCAATCTGTATGCGATGGCGGTCATGGATCGGATTCTGAAAGACCGGGAAATCGTCGTCGATATTCCGCATGGCGACGCCTGGCTACGTGACGATGAAGAGCGTCCGTTGATTCTGATCGCGGGCGGTACGGGCTTTTCTTATGTGCGCTCCATCCTGTTGACGGCGTTAGCGCGCAACCCGAACCGCGATGTTACCATTTACTGGGGTGGTCGCGAAGAAAAGCACCTCTATGATCTCTCTGAGCTGGAAGCACTCTCTGTTAACCATCCGAATTTGCGTATTGAACCTGTTGTCGAGCAGCCGGAAGAAGGCTGGCGTGGACGTACAGGAACGGTACTTACGGCGGTATTGCAGGATTATGGTACGCTGGCGGGGCACGATATTTATATTGCCGGACGTTTTGAGATGGCGAAAATCGCCCGCGATCTGTTCTGTCATGAGCGTAACGCGCGGGAAGATCGTCTGTTTGGCGATGCGTTCGCATTTATTTAACTATTTTATGGGACGCAGTAGCGTCCCTTTTTACGTTAGCCTACCTAAAAGTCCTCTTAAATATTAATTAATCGTCAACTATAAAACCTTATGATATTGAATATCTACAGGCTTTGTATTGCGTGTAATAAATTAAGTAATATTATGTCCTGAGGCTATCAATAAAAATAGTTAATTATATATGCTTCATTTATTTTTATAAAAGAAACATAAAATGGAAAGTTAGTTATTTATTTATAAGATGGAGAGTGTTATGAAATTTAAATATGCTTTAACTTCTCTCGCATTATCTGTTGCAATTTTGTCATCAGTACCTTCTACTGCTTTCGCCATCGGCGGCGCCAGCGGCGCTAAAGTGGACTATCAGGTCCAGGGAAAAATTGGCGAAGTTGTTATGAACCCCTATGATATCGCGCCGCTAACCGCCGTTATTCGTAATGGCGGTTACCAGTTACGTGACGTGCATGTACGGATTGTCCCCAAAGAAAATGGCCAGGAGATCGCGTATAAAGTTAATAATAAATACCTTTTAACGTATGGCGGTATCCCCGTCTTTGGTCTTTACCCAGATTATGTCAATACCGTTGAAGTTGAATATACAAGAATCCAGGGTAGTAAAACCGAAAATATAAAAGAAAGCTATAAAATGTATGCACCGCCTGCCTATATTGAATCATCGGGTACAAAAGAAGAACAATCAGCACTCTTTACTATCGATGTTAAAAAGGTTTCCCCAGAATTTAAAGATCGCTTGTATCTTTTGAATAATACGAAAGATAAGTCTGGGAATGGAACGCGTACTGTCTGGAACAACCCTACTGGGGGTGCATTAGAATGGAACTTCACTACAGCTAACGCTATTATCGACACCTCCGGTGATATTCGTTGGTTTATGAATCCAAGTTCAATTTATGATTTAAAGTCAATTTATCGTGCTGGCGTTATGATGGGCTTTAAACAAAACCAGGATGGCGCACTATCGTGGGGCTACGGTCAGCGTTATGTGAAATACGATATCATGGGGCGTGAAATCTTTAACCGCCGTCTGCCGGATAATTATAACGATTTTTCACACTCAATGGATAACGCGGCCAACGGTCACTACTTCCTGCGTGTAGCCAGCTCTAACTATAAACGTCCTGATGGGAAAAATGTTCGTACCGTGCGTGATGTGATTGCCGAAGTTGATCAGAACGGCGTGGTAGTGGATGAATGGCGTCTGTTTGATATCCTCGATCCTTATCGTGATGTGATAATGAAAACCCTCGATCAGGGCGCTGTGTGCCTGAATATCGACGCCAGCCAGTCCGGCCATACGTTGAGCGAAGAAGATCTGGCGGCGCTGGATTCCTCCGACAAATTCGGGGATATCGTGGGTAGTGGGGCTGGCCGCAACTGGGCGCATGTCAACAGCGTCGACTATGACAGTGAAGATGATTCCATCATCATCAGCTCCCGCCACCAGAGTGCGATTATCAAAATCGGCCGCGATAAGAAAGTGAAGTGGATACTGGGTACGCCTGCTGGCTGGAAAGCGCCATTTAATGCCGCAATTCTGACGCCTGTGGATAGCAAAGGCCAAAAAATCGCCTGCCAGGACAGTGGCTGCGAGGGTGACTTCGACTGGACATGGACGCAACATACGGCCTTTAAAATTGATAGTAAGAGTAAAGGCGATATCTTATACCTTTCCGCTTTCGACAATGGCGATGGCCGCGGCTTAGAACAGCCTGCTATGCAGAGTATGAAATACAGCCGCTCCGTGATTTACAAAATCGACCAGAAAAACAAGACAGTCCAACAGATCTGGCAATACGGTAAAGAGCGCGGGAACGAGTGGTTTAGCCCGGTAACCTCTATCACCGAGTACCAGACTGACAAGAATTCTGTGTTCGTGTATTCCGCAACAGCAGGTGGTGCGTTTGATTTGTCGGTAGGCGCATTTACCAGCTTGCCTAATCCGTATCTGGAAGAGTTCAAATGGGGAGAAAAAGAGCCTGCGGTTGAAATGCAAATACATGGTGCGCGTGGATATCAGGCTATGCCATTTAGCCTGACCAAAGCGCTTACTGAGTAGAACGGGCCATACGGTGAAAAAACCCGCCCCTGACGGGCGGGAAAAACGGCAACTAAACTGTTTCCCGTCATAATTCGCGCAGCCTCTTTGTTGGCTGCCTTTGCTCACCCCGGGCACATAGTTATCTATGTGCCCGGGGATTCGCTCAGTTGCCGCTGCGCTGCAATGCGAGTTATTTAGGGGATATTATCTTTGATTAAACCCGCTCAAACACCGTGGCGATGCCCTGACCCAGACCAATACACATCGTCGCCAGACCAAACTGCGCGTCTTTGCGCTCCATCAGGTTGATAAGCGTGGTGCTGATACGTGCTCCGGAGCAGCCGAGCGGATGACCAAGCGCGATCGCGCCGCCGTTGAGGTTGATCTTCTCGTCTATCTGCTCCATCAATCCCAGATCCTTAATGCATGGCAGGATCTGTGCGGCAAACGCTTCGTTCATCTCAAACACATCGATATCGCTGGCTGACAGTCCCGCTTTTTTCAACGCCAGTTTTGACGCCGGAACCGGCCCGTAACCCATAATTGACGGATCACAACCCACCACTGCCATTGAGCGAATACGGGCGCGAGGTTTCAGGCCCAACTCACGGGCACGACTTTCGCTCATTACCAGCATGGCGGCTGCGCCATCGGAAAGCGCGGATGAGGTGCCCGCCGTGACCGTGCCACTAACCGGATCAAATGCCGGACGCAGCGTTGATAGCGCTTCGACCGTGGTTTCCGGGCGGATCACTTCATCGTAGCTAAACTGCTTCAACACGCCGTCTGCATCATGACCGCCAGTCGGGATAATCTCCGTTTTGAATGCGCCAGACTGCGTGGCGGCCCAGGCGCGAGCGTGAGAACGCGCGGCGAACTGGTCCTGCATTTCCCGGCTAATGCCGTGCAGGCGGGAGAGCATTTCCGCCGTTAGCCCCATCATCCCTGCCGCTTTGGCGACGTTGCGACTCAGACCCGGGTGAAAATCCACGCCGTGGCTCATCGGCACGTGCCCCATATGCTCCACGCCGCCAACCAGACAAACCTGCGCATCGCCGGTCATGATCATTCGCGCTGCATCGTGTAACGCCTGCATCGAGGAACCACACAGACGGTTGACGGTGACCGCCGGTACCGAATGGGGAATTTCTGCCAGCAGCGCGGCGTTACGGGCAATGTTGAAGCCTTGCTCCAGCGTTTGTTGTACGCAGCCCCAGTAAATATCATCGAGGGTCGCCGCTGTAAGCGACGGATTACGCGCCAGCAGGCTACGCATTAAGTGGGCGGAGAGATCTTCTGCCCGCACGTTGCGAAACGCGCCGCCCTTCGAACGGCCCATCGGGGTGCGAATAGCATCGACAATGACAACCTGTTCCATTGTGACTCCTTAAGCCGTTTTCAGAGAACCAACCGGACGGGCTGGTTCAACCGGGGGATAATACGGTTCGTTATGGCGCGCTTTATTACGCAGCCCTTCCGGCACTTCATACAGCGGGCCGAGGTGTTGATACTGCTGCGCCATATCAAGATATTTCGCGCTGCCCTGTGTATCCAGCCAGCGGAATGCGCCGCCGTGGAACGGAGGGAAGCCCAGGCCGTAGACCAGCGCCATATCGGCTTCCGCCGGGCTTGCGATAATGCCTTCTTCCAGACAGCGAACCACTTCGTTAATCATCGGGATCATCATACGGGCGATTATCTCGTCGTCGCTGAAGTCGCGTTTCGGCTGGCTGACGCTTGCCAGCAGGTCATCCACCGCAGCATCTTCTTCTTTCTTCGGCTTACCCTTGCTGTCTTCTTTATAGCGCCAGAAGCCCAGACCGTTTTTTTGCCCAAAACGGCTGGCGTCAAACAATGCGTCGATCGCGTCGCGATACTCTTTCTGCATCCGTTGCGGGAAGCCTGCCGCCATTACCGCCTGCGCGTGGTGGGCGGTATCAATACCCACCACGTCGAGCAGATAGGCCGGGCCCATCGGCCAGCCGAACTGTTTTTCCATCACTTTATCGACTTTGCGGAAATCCGCGCCGTCGCGCAGCAGTTGACTGAAACCGGCGAAATAGGGGAACAGCACGCGGTTAACAAAGAAGCCGGGGCAGTCGTTGACTACAATCGGTGTCTTGCCCATTTTGCTGGCCCAGGCGACGACTTTGGCAATGGTTTCGTCTGAACTCTTCTCGCCGCGAATGATTTCAACCAGCGGCATCCGGTGTACCGGGTTGAAGAAGTGCATTCCGCAAAAGTTTTCCGGACGTTCCAGGGCGCTTGCCAGTTCGCCAATTGGGATGGTGGAGGTATTTGAGGCCAGCACGGTTTCCGGGCGCACTTTCTGCTCGGTTTCCGCCAGTACCGCTTTTTTGACTTTCGGATTTTCGACTACCGCTTCGACAACAACATCTACGCGATCGAAACCGGCATAATCGAGAGTCGGGTGGATGGTCGAAATGACGCCCGCCAGCTTCAGACCGTCGATCTTGCCGCGCTCCAGCTGTTTGTTCAGCAGCTTGGCCGCTTCGGTCATGCCGAGGTTCAACGATTTATCGTTGATATCTTTCATGATGACCGGTACGCCTTTCCAGGCCGACTGGTAAGCGATACCGCCGCCCATAATGCCCGCGCCCAGTACGGCTGCCTGTTTCGGCGTCTCAATATCTTTGGTCAGCTTTTTGGCTTTACCTTTTACATATTGATCGTTGAGGAAGATACCGACCAGCGCACGAGCCTCATTGGTATGCGCCAGCGGAACAAAGCTTTTATTTTCCAGATTCAGCGCTTCTTCACGACCAAAACGCGCGGCGGCTTCAATGGTTTTCACTGCGGTCATCGGCGCCGGATAATGTTTACCCGCCGTTTGTGCGACCATGCCTTTAGCGATGGTAAAGCTCATCGCTGCTTCAATTTTGCTGAGTTTCAACGGTTCCAGTTTCGGCTGGCGTTTAGCTCTCCAGTCGAGATCGCCGGTAATGGCCTGGCGTAACACCGCTATCGCGCCTTCAATTAGCTTCTCTTGTTTGACCACGCCGTCCACAAGGCCGATTTTCAGCGCGTGCTCAGCACCGACATCTTTACCTGCCGCGATGATCTCCAGCGCGCTGTCTGCGCCCAGCATACGCGGCAGACGAACGGAGCCGCCGAAACCCGGCATGATGCCCAGTTTAGTTTCCGGCAGACCGATACGGAGGTCTGGCGTCGCCAGACGGTAATCGGTGGCCAGCACGCATTCGCACCCGCCGCCCAGCGCATAGCCGTTTACGGCGGCAAGGGTCGGTACGGGTAAATCTTCCAGACGATTAAAGACGCTATTAGCGAAATGCAGCCATTGGCTTAACTGCTCTTCGGGGACGAGGAACAGTGAAAGAAATTCGGTGATGTCCGCGCCGACAATAAAGGCCGCTTTATTCGAGCGCAGCAGCAGCCCTTTTAAATCGTGTTGCTTTTCCAGCACCTCAAGCGCCTGGCCGAGGCTGGCGACGGTTGCGGTGTCGAGTTTATTGACCGAGCCTGAAGCATCGAACACCAGTTCGGCGATGCCATCTTCCAGCCAGTCGAGGTACAGGGTGTCGCCTTTATAAAGCATGTCAGTCTCCTGAATCCACAAGGTGATCTGGTCGTACCAGATGAAGCGAAGTGTGTATTTTGTGTTAATAAAATGCAAATAAATGATTAAAGAAATGCCGATGTGATCACGCTCGGCAGAGATCACGCTCTCGTGGGGCGATGTGCTAAGATGCGGAAACTTGAGGTCAAAAAAGCAGAAGGGTAAAAAATGGAATCACTGGCCGCGCTCTATAAAAATCATATCGTTACCTTACAAGAACGGACGCGCGATGTTCTGGCGCGCTTTAAGCTGGATGCGTTACTTATTCACTCCGGCGAGCTTTTCAATGTCTTTCTCGACGATCACCCTTATCCGTTTAAGGTCAATCCGCAGTTTAAAGCGTGGGTGCCGGTAACTCAGGTTCCAAATTGCTGGCTGTTGGTCGATGGCGTCAACAAACCCAAATTGTGGTTTTATCTGCCGGTCGATTACTGGCATAACGTTGAACCGCTGCCAACGTCCTTCTGGACAGAAGAAGTCGAGGTCGTCGCCTTACCGAAAGCGGATGGCATCGGCAGCCAGCTGCCTGCCGCGCGTGGCAATATCGGCTATATCGGCCCGGTTCCTGAGCGCGCGCTACAATTGGATATCGCCGCCAGCAACATCAACCCGAAA
The DNA here is from genome assembly GCF_051702785.1 of Salmonella sp. NW722. Lineage (NCBI taxonomy): Bacteria > Pseudomonadati > Pseudomonadota > Gammaproteobacteria > Enterobacterales > Enterobacteriaceae > Salmonella > Salmonella sp. NW722. Next base: position 3,652 of record NZ_JAMMIN010000011.1, on the reverse strand, counting down.
GGTGTTATCGACTATCTGCATTACTACCGCGCCTATAAAACGGATTATGAACTGGCCTGTATGCGCGAAGCGCAGAAAATGGCGGTGAGCGGTCATCGGGCGGCGGAAGAGGCCTTCCGTTCCGGCATGAGCGAGTTTGACATCAACCTGGCGTACCTGACCGCTACGGGACATCGCGATACCGATGTTCCATACAGCAACATTGTGGCGCTGAACGAACATGCCGCCGTGCTGCATTACACGAAACTGGATCATCAGGCACCATCTGAAATGCGCAGTTTCCTGCTGGATGCGGGCGCGGAATACAACGGCTACGCGGCGGATCTGACGCGGACCTGGTCGGCGAAAAGCGATAACGACTACGCCCATCTGGTGAAAGATGTTAACGATGAACAGTTGGCGCTGATCGCTACCATGAAGGCGGGCGTCAGCTATGTGGATTATCATATTCAGTTCCATCAGCGCATCGCGAAGCTGCTGCGTAAACATCAAATCATTACCGACATGAGTGAAGAGGCGATGGTGGAAAATGATCTCACCGGGCCGTTTATGCCGCACGGTATTGGTCATCCGTTGGGTCTGCAGGTACACGATGTGGCCGGGTTTATGCAGGATGATTCCGGTACGCATCTCGCCGCGCCGTCCAAATACCCGTATCTGCGCTGCACGCGTGTGTTACAGCCGCGAATGGTGTTGACCATCGAACCGGGGATTTACTTCATCGAATCGCTGCTAGCGCCGTGGCGCGAAGGGCCGTTCAGCAAGCACTTCAACTGGCAGAAAATTGAAGCGCTCAAGCCTTTCGGCGGTATTCGCATTGAAGATAACGTGGTCATCCACGAAAACGGCGTGGAAAACATGACGCGGGATTTAAAACTGGCGTAATGGACAGTTGGTTAATCCCTGCAGCGCCGGTCACCGTTGTTGAAGAGATCAAAAAAAGCCGCTTTATTACGCTATTGGCGCATACCGATGGCGTAGACGCGGCGAAAGCGTTTGTTGAGTCAGTCAGAGCTGAGCACCCTGATGCGCGCCACCATTGTGTGGCGTGGGTGGCGGGTGCGCCGGACGACTCACAACAACTGGGCTTTTCAGACGACGGCGAGCCGGCGGGAACGGCAGGCAAGCCGATGCTTGCGCAATTGATGGGCAGCGGCGTCGGAGAAATTACTGCCGTCGTCGTGCGCTACTATGGTGGTATTCTGCTGGGTACGGGCGGGCTGGTAAAAGCCTATGGCGGCGGTGTGAATCAGGCATTACGTCAGCTTGCCACACAACGCAAGACGCCATTAACCGAATATACTTTGCAGTGTGAGTACGGTCAGTTGGCCGGAATCGAAGCATTATTAGGACAGTTTGCCGGGAAGATCGTTTCCAGCGATTATCAGGCGTCTGTTCGGCTCAGGGTGGCGCTTCCTTTTGCTCATGTGAATGCATTTTCCACAAAACTGGCGGATTTTAGCCGTGGTTCATTGCAATTGTTAGCGATTGAAGAATAATCCCCACCTCATTTTTAAGAATAAAGGAAGCGGCAGAGATGCATTTTCGCGCCATTACCCGAATCGTTGGACTACTGGTTATCTTATTTTCGGGGACAATGATTCTCCCGGGACTGGTAGCGCTAATATATCGTGATGGCGCAGGAAGAGCGTTCACGCAGACCTTTTTTGTCGCGCTGGCGATCGGTTCCATACTGTGGTGGCCGAACCGTAGGGAAAAGGGCGAGCTGAAATCCCGCGAAGGATTTCTTATCGTGGTGCTGTTCTGGACCGTGCTGGGCAGCGTGGGTGCGCTGCCGTTTATTTTCTCGGAAAGCCCAAACCTCACCATTACCGATGCTTTTTTTGAATCGTTCTCCGGGTTAACCACCACGGGCGCCACTACGCTGGTGGGGCTGGATTCATTACCGCACGCCATTCTCTTTTATCGTCAGATGCTGCAATGGTTTGGCGGTATGGGGATCATTGTGCTGGCGGTGGCGATTCTCCCTATCCTCGGCGTCGGGGGGATGCAGCTCTATCGGGCAGAAATGCCGGGGCCGTTGAAAGATAACAAAATGCGCCCGCGTATTGCCGAGACGGCGAAAACGCTGTGGCTTATCTATGTCTTGCTAACGGTAGCCTGCGCGCTGGCGCTATGGTTTGCAGGGATGCCCGCGTTTGACGCTATCGGACACAGCTTCTCCACTATTGCTATCGGCGGCTTCTCAACGCATGACGCCAGCGTAGGCTATTTTGATAGTCCCACTATTAATACCATCATCGCTATTTTCCTGCTGATCTCCGGTTGTAACTATGGCCTGCATTTCTCTTTATTAAGCGGGCGTAGCCTGAAAGTATACTGGCGCGATCCGGAATTCCGCATGTTCATCGGCGTACAGTTGACGCTGGTGGTGATCTGCACGCTGGTACTGTGGTTCCATAATATCTACGACTCGGCGCTGACAACGCTAAATCAGGCATTCTTCCAGGTCGTGTCTATGGCGACAACGGCAGGGTTTACCACGGACAGCATTGCGCGCTGGCCGCTGTTTTTGCCCGTCTTGCTGCTATGTTCCGCGTTTATTGGCGGTTGCGCCGGGTCAACGGGCGGGGGGTTAAAGGTCATCCGTATTCTGTTGTTGTTTAAACAGGGGAACCGCGAACTCAAACGTCTGGTGCATCCGAATGCCGTTTACAGTATTAAGCTGGGGAACCGGGCGCTGCCAGAACGTATTCTGGAAGCCGTCTGGGGATTCTTTTCTGCCTACGCGCTGGTATTTATCGTCAGTATGCTGGCTATTATCGCTACAGGCGTAGATGATTTCTCGGCTTTCGCCTCGGTAGTGGCTACGCTTAATAACCTGGGACCGGGGCTGGGGGTGGTTGCTGATAACTTCGCCAGTATGAATCCGGTTGCGAAATGGATACTCATCGCCAACATGCTATTTGGTCGTCTGGAAGTATTCACTTTGCTGGTACTTTTTACCCCGACTTTCTGGCGTGAATAATGGAGTAACACGTGAAAACATTGATTCTTTTCTCTACCCGGGACGGACAAACGCGCGAAATTGCCTCTTATCTGGCTTCTGAACTCAAAGAGATGGGGATCTGGGCCGATGTCGTTAATCTGCATCGCGCAGAAGAGCCGGACTGGGATAGCTATGATCGCGTAGTGATTGGCGCGTCTATTCGTTATGGTCATTACCACAGCGCCTTTCAGGAGTTCGTTAAGAAATACGCCACGCGGTTGAACGGAATGCCGAGTGCCTTTTATTCCGTTAACCTGGTGGCGCGTAAAGCTGAAAAACGGACGCCGCAGACTAACAGCTACGCGCGTAAGTTTTTAATGAGCTCTCCGTGGCGACCTGACTACTGTGCCGTCATTGCAGGCGCGCTTCGCTATCCCCGCTATCGCTGGTATGACCGTCTGATGATCAAGCTTATTATGAAGATGTCGGGCGGCGAAACGGATACCAGTAAAGAAGTGGTGTACACCGACTGGGAGCAGGTTGCGCACTTTGCCCGTGAAATAGCCCATTTAACCAACAAATCGTCGGCAAAATAAACGCAAAGAATAAAAAGTGCGCACTCAGAAAATTATTTTAAATTTCCTCTTGTCAGGCAGAAATAACTCCCTATAATGCGCCACCACTGACACGGAACAACGGCAC
>NZ_JAMMIN010000010.1:0-182161 GCF_051702785.1 Salmonella sp. NW722 | reverse complement strand
ATTTTTCGTCCGAGGACGTTAAGAATCCGTATCTTCGAGTGCCCACACAGATTGTCTGATAAATTGTTAAAGAGCAGTGCCGCTTCGCTTTTTCTCAGCGGCGCGGGGTGTGCATATTACGCTTTCCCGCTTCAGAGTCAAGCGTTTATTTTCGCTTTTCTCCGTGAGGTTCTGGTCTGAACCCCGCTGACCCGGCGGCCTGTGTGCCGTTGTTCCGTGTCAGTGGTGGCGCATTATAGGGAGTTATTTCTGCCTGACAAGAGGAAATTTAAAATAATTTCTCAAGTGCCTGGTATTTACCCAAAACGCCATTAAACCGGCAGTTTTTCGAGCGTTTCAAAGCCATAACGCTGTAAAACGGGTAATAATTGTTCAGCTCCTGGCGTCATTGCCATGCAATAAGCAATATTGGCATCGGTTGATTTCGCATCCGGCGCTTCATGTTCCAACAGCCAGGCTGTACGACGCGCTATCGCCGCGCCGGAATCCACTAACCGCGTCCCTTCGGGCAGGACTTGCAAAAGCTCGTCCCGTAATAGAGGGAAATGCGTACACCCCAGAACGACCGTGTCAGGCGGCTCCGGCATTCGTAGCCATGGGCGTAATATGCGGCGCAGCTCTTCCAGCGAGACCGAGTCGCCATGTAATTTCGCTTCCGCCAGTTCCACCAGTTCTGCCGACCCCAACATGGCTATCTGACATTCATTAGCGAAGCGCGCAATCAGCTCGTGAGTATAAGGACGTTTGACCGTCGCTCTCGTCGCCAGTAGCCCGACGACGCCATTGGCGGTCAGCCGCGCCGCTGGTTTAATCGCAGGCACAACGCCCACCACCGGGAAGGCAAACTTTTCACGTAATGCGGGAAGTGAGACCGTACTGGCGGTATTGCAGGCAATCACCGCCAGTGAAAGGGGATAGCGCTGCTGTACCGCAGTCACAATCTCGACAACGCGCTCGACGATAAACGTTTCACTCTTTTCCCCGTAGGGGAAAGCCACGTTATCGAAAGCATATATATAGTGGAGATCCGGCAGGAGCCGCCGAATCTCATCATAGACCGACAATCCACCGACGCCGGAATCAAATACCAGCACGGTGGGACGTGGTTCAGAAGGTGTAGCTGCCAGACAAGGTGTATTCTCGTCCTGCAGTTTGGTAGCCATAAACTGTCTCGTAATCTTTGTCGAACAGGTTGGCTATTTTACCACGAACTGTCAGATGTGAGGTGACCGGATATGCAACCGTAAGATCCCATAAACTGACGCCGCCCATTTTTACTGTCCGGTATGGGTAAGCGGAGTAATCCGAATCATAGCGGGAACCAAGGTATTGATATGTCACCCCCCAGTCAAAATCGTAAACGTCCCAGTCAAGTTGATATTTTGCCATCTGTTTGGAACGCCGCGGTAATGGCGTATCGGTAATCGCATTACGCGCATCAACGTAATCATAACTGACCGTATGCGTTAACGGTCCGGTATCGAAATTCGCCGTCGCCTCAATACCTTTAATGCGCGCCTTACCTTCGTTGTAATATTTTTGCAGATGATCGTCATAATCGATCATGTCATTAATATCGTTACGATAACCTGAAATACGCCAGCTGACGCCAGCGGTTAGCCCTTCAAATGCGCCTTCCCACTGTTTACTCTTTTCAGGATTCAGGTTCGGATTACCGTAATAACCATACAGTTGGCCCAAATTAGGCGCTTTGTAGGAGGTTCCGTAGGAGGCAATAAAGCGATAACCTTCTATAAACTCCCATCCTGCGCTGGTTTGCCATGTACCATGACGGCCAAACTGGGAGTTGTCATCACTGCGCGCCGCCGCTTCCAGAGTGAAGTCACCCAACTGTTGTAATCCTGTCAGGTAAACCCCGGTATTACGCTGGTCATATCCCTCGGGCACATAGCCGGTACCTGGCGTGGTAGTCTGCTTCTGCCAGTCTACGCCCGCCCCAACATTACCGTGCCCCACGACCACACTGTTGGTCCATTGAACATTGTACTGTTTCATCTCATCCAGCGTGGCGGAGGTATCATACCGGCCATAGTGCGGATCATAGTTGTAATCTTTACTGTGGCTATAGCTTGAAACCAGCTGAGACTGAATACGTTCGCCATTAAAGCGCAGCCCGGCATCCCAGCTTTGGCTATAAAGTTTGCGTGTATCAATCAGCGGCGAGCCCGGCGAGTAATAGGCGTCGTAATCGGTACGGTTATCGTAGCCATAACCACGCACGAATCCGCTCCAGCGATCAGAAAAGGTATGCTCTAACGCGCCATAAAGCGTTTTACTCAAAAAGCCGTCCCGGTCAGGCTGCGCCTGCATCCCGGTACCGCCTTTCGCTACCACGTCAAACCCTTTGGTGTATTCGTAATCGCCGATCAACGTCGCCCGCGTGTTTTCGCCAAGTTGCTGTTGCGTCGAGATGTCGTAATTCTGGTAGCTATTGCTTCCCCATCCAGCGGTTAATTCTGTGCCTGGGTTATCGCGCGTCGTAATGATATTCACTACGCCGCCGATAGCATCGGAACCATAAATAGCGGAGCGCGGACCGCGAATATATTCAATGCGCTGTACCAGCGACACCGGGAACTGGCTGAGATCGGCGGACCCGCTCACGCCTGCTAAATTCAGACGCACGCCGTCAATCAATACCAGCACATGGCTGGAGTTGGTGCCGCGAATGAAAATGGAGGAGTTTTGTCCGGCGCCGCCGCTCTGCGCAATATCGACGCCAGGCAAACGGCGCAGAACATCATTTACGGAGGTCGATTGCCAGCGTTCAATATCCTGACGCGTCACGATGGTAACGGGCGCCAGAACCGCGCTGCGCGGCTGCTGAAAACGGTTGGCGGTGACAACCAGGGTATCCGGGCTAGTGTCCTGCGCCCAAGCGGAAAAGGCCGTGACGGAGAACGCCGTCAGCAGCATAGCTTTTTTAATCATTGTAAAGCATCCACAATATAAGAAGGATGCCGCAGGCTTCATCGATAGTACGCGATGATGAAAAACCAGATGCGACGTTAGCCGGCAGGTCTTCGGGCTTGGAGGGTTATCCGTTGGCTGGATAGCAGAAATGATGACTTCCCGCCGGAGGCAGTGTCTGCTTACGCTCTCATCTCACCTTTCCTTACCGCTGCGCGTCAGCTCCAGATTTTCACTGGATTCCCTATTAACTCACAGGACCGGCCCACGGATGCTACCGTCTGTCACAACACCCTGTCCAGACCGCGCATCACAAATCAGAAATCATCAATAGCTGGACATCCACTGAGCAATCCCTACAATCCCCGCGTACTTTTATTATTCAGGATGCGATATGACCCCCGAACATCTTCCGACAGAACAGTATGAGGCGCAGCTGGCCGAAAAAGTGGCGCGCTTGCAGAGTATGATGGCGCCGTTTTCTGGCCTGGTTCCGGAAGTATTTCGCTCGCCGGTCAGTCACTATCGTATGCGTGCGGAATTTCGCCTGTGGCATGACGGCGATGACCTGTACCACATTATGTTTGATCAGCAGACCAAAAGCCGCATTCGCGTTGACACCTTCCCGGCGGCCAGCCAACTGATTAATACCTTAATGAAGGCGATGATTGCCGGCGTGCGCGATAATCATGCACTGCGGCATAAGCTGTTCCAGATCGATTATCTCACGACCTTGAGCAACCAGGCGGTAGTGTCGTTGCTGTACCATAAGAAGCTGGACGAAGAGTGGCGTGAAGCCGCCACTGCGTTACGCGATGCTTTACGCGCGCAAGGACTGAACGTACACCTGATTGGCCGGGCCACTAAAACTAAAATCGAATTGGATCAGGATTATATTGATGAGCGTCTGCCTGTGGCAGGTAAAGAGATGATCTACCGCCAGGTCGAAAACAGCTTTACGCAGCCAAACGCCGCCATGAATATTCAGATGTTAGAGTGGGCGCTGGAGGTGACGAAAGACTCAAAAGGCGATCTGCTTGAGTTGTATTGCGGCAACGGCAATTTTTCTTTAGCGCTGGCGCGCAATTTTAACCGCGTGCTGGCAACCGAAATCGCCAAACCGTCCGTCGCTGCCGCACAGTACAATATTGCCGCTAATCATATTGATAATGTGCAAATTATTCGCATGGCGGCGGAAGAGTTTACCCAGGCGATGAATGGCGTTCGTGAGTTTAACCGCCTGCAGGGGATCGACCTGAAGCGCTATCAGTGCGAAACCATTTTTGTCGATCCGCCGCGCAGCGGTCTGGACAGCGAAACGGAAAAAATGGTGCAGGCTTATCCACGTATTCTGTACATTTCCTGCAATCCGGAAACGTTGTGCAAAAACCTGGAAACGTTAAGCCAGACGCACACGGTGTCTCGCCTGGCGCTATTCGATCAGTTCCCGTATACGCATCATATGGAATGCGGAGTATTACTCACCGCAAGGTAAAATGTACGTCGGATGGCCGGTTATACCGCCATCCGGCATTCACACACTATTCCGCGGTATCCTGCTTGCGGTTACGTAGTTTAAAGCCAATCCAGAATACCAGAATCACCGACAGCACCGCCGGGAAGAAATTAGAGCCAATATCCGGATATTCTGCACGCACGACGGTGCTATACAGTAAAACGCCAAGAATGAAACAGGCGGCGGCCAACCCCGGCAAACCTACCGGCATAGTACGATTTTGGTAGCGCTGATGCAGACAATATACCGTCAGCACCAGCGAGATAACCGGGAATACGGAGAACGGCACAATAGCGCTAAACAGCGCCGCGAATGTGCCGTTAATCGATAAGCCAGCGATGAGCGCCAGCAACAGCGTACCTTTATCTTGACCTGACTGTTTCATTACTCGTCCTTCACGTTATTCGGAATGATGTGCTATTTTCTCTTGCTCACGGCGATACCAGTAATACGCCCCTTTCGCAATCATGCGCAGTTGCAATACCAGCCGCTCTTCTAATTGCCGACGCTGTTCAGCGCCGATGTCCAACGCCTCTGCGCCCGCGCTAAAGACAATAGTCACCATCGCTTCGGCCTGGGCTTCAGTAAACGCGCGCGGCATATGGTTTTCGAGTTCCAGATAGTCGGCAAGTTCCGCAATAAAATGCTGAATCTCCCGCGCGACGGCGGCACGAAACGCCGCGGAAGTGCCGGAACGCTCGCGCAACAACAGACGGAAGGCGTTGGGGTTGTTGCCGATAAACTCCATAAATGTGGAGACCGACGTGCGAATGACGCTGCCGCCTTTCGCGATGCGCTGTCGCGCCTGACGCATCAACTGACGCAGCATCAGACCGCTTTCATCCACCATCGTCAGACCGAGTTCATCGACATCGCGAAAATGACGGTAAAACGACGTTGGCGCGATGCCCGCTTCACGCGCCACCTCACGCAAACTCAGGCTGGCGAAACTCCGCTCAGCGCTCAGTTGGCTGAATGCGGCTTCCACCAGCGAACGCCGGGTTTTTTCTTTTTGTTGCGCTCTAACACCCATCACAATGTCTGAATCCTTCCATATGCCTTATTCGGCACTATACCAGAGAATAAAAGTAACGGGTTCACACTGGATTGTGAATGATTGTTTACAGACAGTTTGTGCTCCGGCTTCGCAAAAAAGCACAACGATAATTGGGTTAAAGCTGGGCAAATGTTATCATCGTGTTTATTTTATGTATAAAAACAGGTGAGTAATACCATGCCACATTCCTGGGATTATGATGCAGTCGTCATAGGGTCAGGCCCCGGCGGTGAAGGCGCTGCAATGGGTCTGGTTAAGCAAGGAGCACGCGTCGCGGTGATTGAGCGTTATCATAACGTTGGCGGCGGATGTACCCACTGGGGCACCATCCCATCCAAAGCCCTTCGCCACGCCGTCAGCCGCATTATTGAATTTAATCAAAACCCGCTCTATAGCGACCACTCCCGTCTTCTTCGTTCTTCTTTCGCCGATATCCTTAATCATGCCGATAACGTGATTAATCAACAAACGCGTATGCGTCAGGGGTTTTATGAGCGTAACCACTGTGAAATCTTGCAGGGCAACGCCCATTTTATTGACGAACATACCCTGGCGCTGGAATGCCATGACGGCACGGTTGAAACCCTGACGGCAGAAAAATTTGTTATTGCCTGTGGTTCGCGTCCTTACCATCCCAGTGATGTGGATTTCTCGCATCCGCGCATTTATGACAGCGACTCAATCCTGAGTCTCCACCATGAACCGCGCCACGTTATTATTTACGGCGCCGGCGTTATCGGCTGCGAATATGCGTCCATCTTCCGCGGTATGGATGTGAAAGTGGATCTGATCAACACCCGCGATCGCCTGCTGGCCTTTCTCGATCAGGAGATGTCCGACTCTCTCTCTTACCATTTCTGGAATAGCGGCGTGGTTATTCGCCACAATGAAGAGTATGAGAAAATCGAAGGCTGCGATGATGGCGTCATCATGCACCTGAAATCCGGCAAAAAACTGAAGGCTGACTGCCTGCTTTATGCTAATGGCCGTACCGGTAACACCGATTCGCTGGCGCTGGAGAATATTGGTCTGGAAACAGACAGCCGTGGACAGCTCAAAGTCAACAGTATGTACCAGACCGCCCTGCCGCACGTCTATGCGGTGGGCGACGTGATTGGCTATCCCAGTCTGGCCTCCGCCGCCTACGATCAGGGGCGTATTGCAGCGCAGGCGCTGGTGAAAGGCGAAGCGACCGCGCATCTTATCGAAGATATCCCCACCGGGATTTATACCATTCCGGAAATCAGTTCTGTCGGCAAAACCGAGCAGCAGTTAACGGCAATGAAAGTGCCTTACGAAGTGGGCCGCGCGCAGTTTAAGCATCTGGCGCGAGCGCAAATCGTCGGCATGAACGTCGGCACGCTAAAAATTCTCTTCCACCGCGAAACCAAAGAAATTCTGGGGATTCACTGCTTTGGCGAACGCGCCGCCGAAATTATTCATATCGGCCAGGCGATCATGGAGCAGAAAGGTGGCGGTAACACTATCGAATACTTCGTTAACACCACCTTTAACTACCCAACCATGGCGGAAGCTTATCGGGTTGCGGCGTTGAACGGCTTAAACCGCCTGTTTTAACGCCTTGTCGAAATGGCCATCCATTGCGCCACGGATGGCCTCTGCCAGTTGCTCATAACGGCTACGCAGCGGCGATCCCGGGCGATAAACCAGCCCCACGGTACGACGCGGCTCCGGCTTAATGCATGGCAGATAAACCACGCCGTCGCGCTTACGCTCCTGCGGTACGGCCAGCGCGGGGAGTAGTGTAATACCACTGCCCGCCGCCACCATGTTGCGCAGCGTTTCCAGACTGGTCGCCCGGAAATGGGTATCTTCATCCGCTCCCGCTTCAAAACAGAACCCCATCGCCTGATCGCGCAAACAGTGGCCATCTTCCAGCATCAGCAATTTCTCGCCCGCCAGATCGGACATCGGCACGCGATCGCGATTCGCCCACGGATGATCCTCATAAATAGCCAGCATCATGGGCTCATCAAACAGCGGCACTTCGATAAACGCCTCGCTCTCTTTCACCAGCGCCAGAATAGCGCAGTCAAGCTTGCCGCTATCGAGTTGCGCTAACAGCTGGTGCGTTTGCGCCTCATGCAGATACATTTCCAGCTTCGGGAAAGTCTGGTGCAACATTGGAATGATAAGCGGCAGCAAATAGGGACCAATCGTTGGGATTAAACCAATATGCAGCGGGCCGGACATCGTCTCGCCTTGTTGGCTTGCCATCTCCTTGAGCACCTTGACCTCACGCAGTACGGTACGCGCCTGATCCACCAGCAGTAAGCCCGCCTGGGTAAACAGCACCTTACGGCTCGTACGCTCCAGCAGCATAACGCCCAGCTCATCTTCCAGCTTACGTATTTGCCCACTAAGCGTTGGCTGGCTGACGTGACAGGAGTCCGCCGCTCGCCGGAAATGGCGATGTTCGGCTAACGCCACCAGATATTCAAGATCACGAATATTCATTATTCATCCTCCGTCGCCACGATAGTTCATGGCGATAGGTAGCATAGCAACGAACGATTATCCCTATCAACCTTTCTGATTAATAATACATCACAGAACGGAGCGGTTTCTCGTTTAACCCTTGAAGACACCGCCCGTTTAGAGGGTATCTCTCGAACCCGAAATAACTAAAGCCAACGTGAACTTTTGCGGACCTCTGGTCCGCTTTTTTTTTGCGTAAAAAAGCCCAGCGTCGCTGATGCTCGGCCGGGCAGTATTACCTGATGGCGCTACGCTTATAAGGCCTACAACGCGAGGCGCGCCTTCGCATCGTCGATGGCCTGCGCCACCTGCTGTGGAGAAACGCCGCCTTTTGCCGCCCGTTTATCCAGACACGACTGCAAAGACAATATCGGATACACATCGTCGCCAATCACGCGGCTGAATTTCTGTAAATCGGCCAGCGGCAACGCTTCCAGCGGCTTACCCTGGCGAATAGCTTCTACCACCGCTTCGCCGACAATATGGTGCGCTTCGCGGAACGGCACGCCTTTCGCGACCAGGTAATCCGCCAGCTCCGTGGCGTTGGCATACCCCTGTTGCGCCGCGTCCTGACAACGTGGGCGTTTCACCTGAATACCGTCCAGCACCAACGCCGCCATATGCAGGCAGTCAAGCCAGGTATCGAGCGCATCGAACAGCCCTTCTTTGTCTTCCTGCATATCTTTGTTATACGCCAGCGGCAGACCTTTTAAGGTCATCATCATGCCGGTTAGCGCCCCTTGTACGCGACCGCACTTACCGCGAATCAGCTCCAGCGCGTCCGGGTTTTTCTTCTGCGGCATTAACGATGAACCGGAAGTCACGCGGTCAGAAAGCTCTACAAAACCCGCTTCACCAGAATTAAAGAAAATCAGATCTTCCGCGAAGCGTGACAGATGCACCATGCCGATAGCCGCATCAGAAAGCAGTTCCAGTACGTGGTCACGATCGGACACGCTGTCCAGGCTGTTGCGGGTCGCAGACGCAAAGCCCAGCCAGCCTGCCAATTGTTCACGGTCAATTTCATAGGCCGTTCCCGCCAACGCGCCGCAACCTAGCGGACTCACGTCCAGACGTTTAAACGTGTCCTGCAGGCGGCTTTCATCGCGCGCCAGCATTTCAACATACGCGAGACACCAGTGGGCGAAAGTCACCGGCTGCGCGCGTTGCAGATGGGTATATCCCGGCATTACCGCGTCCTGGTTCGCCTGCGCGGTTTCCACCAGCGCGCTCTGTAGCTGGCGGTTAGCGGTAAGCAGTTCCCTCACCGTCTCTTTGCACCACAGTTTCAGGTCCGTCGCCACCTGATCGTTACGGCTGCGCCCGGTGTGCAGCTTTTTACCCAACTGACCCACTTTGTCGATGAGCTTACCTTCCACCCAGCTATGGATATCTTCCGCATCGCTTTGCAGGATTTGCTGCGGATTCGCGCGAACCTCTTCCAGCAGCACGTTCAGCGCTTCTTCCAACTGTCGTTGCTCATCGGCAGTCAGTACGCCTACCGTGACCAATGCTTTGGACCAGGCCACAGAACCGACAATATCCTGCTCCGCCAGACGGTAATCGAAGCGCAACGAATCATTGAATTGTTTAAACCGCTGGTCTGCCGCCTGTGTAAAACGCCCACCCCAAAGTGCCATAATAGACTTCCTTAAATTCTTCGAATTTCACTGCCGGATAGCGCTACGCTTATCCGGCTTACAATTTCTGTTCACGTAGGCCCGATAAGGCGCAGCCGCCATCGGGCGAACAAATAGTTAAGCCAGAATACGCGTGCCAATCGGCGTGCCGTTAAACAGTGCAGGCAATTGTTCCGCATGACGCCAGGAAGCGATATCCACCGGGCGACCCAGCGCCCGCGCAGCATCGAGAGCCGCATTCACTTTCACAATCATCCCGTCGGTAATAATGCCCTGGTCGATAAGCTGCTCGGCTTTGGACGCCGTCATTTCGGCGATACGCTGGCCTTTGCCGTCCAGAATACCGCTCACGTCGGAAAGCAGGATCAGATCGGCCCCCAGCGTCGCCGCCAGCGCGGTTGCCGCCTGATCGGCGTTGACGTTCATCAGTTGGCCGTCGTCTGTTACGCCAATGGAACTGACCACCGGCAGAAAGCCGTTTTCCAGCAGCATGTTAATCAGCTTCGGCGACCCCGGCTGCGCCAGCCCGACGTGGCCTAACGCTTCATCGAGTTGGGTCACGTTTACGCTGTCGCCATCGCCCAGAAACAGACCAACAGAGGCGATATGGTGTTTCTTCGCCCAGGCCAGCAGAGTCTTGTTAGCGGTTCCCGCCAGCGCGCCGGTAATGATGCCAATCTGATCGGCAGGCGTCACGCGCAGGCCGTCTTTCTTTTTCACTGGCAAATTCAGCCCTTTCATCAGCTCATCCACCACGCAACCGCCGCCGTGAACAATCACCAGCGGACGCTGATGGGACTCACGATAGTTGACCAGCGCGGTAAAAAGACGTTCCAGAGCCTCTTCGCTATCCAGTAATACGCCACCCAGCTTGATAATTAATGGATTCATCATTTCACCCTTAAATAAGAGACTGCGTTTCAGCGAAGCCAAAACGAATATTAGCGCACTGCACCGCCTGCGCCGCTGCGCCTTTCAACAAGTTGTCTTCGGTTGCCACCACAATCAGATGTTCGCCCTGGACGGCAAAACCAATATCGCAGAACGGCAGCCCGACGACGTTCTTTAACGCCGGAACGCCTTTGTCATACAGGCGCACCAGCGGTTTGTCGCCATAGGCTTTTTGCAACACGTCGGCGACCTGCGCATGGGTTACTCCCGCTTTCAGGCGGCAGGTAATGGTTTCCAGAATCCCGCGCGGAAAATTCCCCAGATGCGGGGTGAAGATGACCTCCGCGCCCAGATGGGCGGCGATTTCCGGCTGATGACGATGCGTAAACACGCCATACGGTTGCAAACTCACTTCACAGAAACTGTTCGATATTGCTGCCTTGCGCCCCGCGCCGCTCACCCCGCTGGTGGCATTAATTACCGGCCACTGCGTCAGATCCAGAAGCCCGCCGTCAATCAGCGGTTTTAGCGACAACTGCGCTGCGGTTGGATAGCAACCAGGAACCGCAATCAGATTCGCCGTGTTCAGTTTATCGGCATTCCACTCCGCCAGACCGTACACCGCCTGCTCCAGCAGCTCAGGATACTGATGAGTAAATCCGTAGTACTTTTCATAGAAGGCGCGATCGTTTACCCGAAACGCGCCGGAAAGATCGAATACGACGCATCCGGCCTGTAAAAATTGCGGTGCCAGATCGTGGCTCACTTCATGCGCTGTCGCCAGGAACACCACATCAACATCTGCACTAAAATCACGTACATCCGACATCGGTTGCAATGGCAGGTCGACAATCCCTTTTAACTGCGGATGTAAATCAGAAATTAACTTTCCTGCATCATTGCTTTGCGCTGAGACGGTCAAAGCGGTTATGGTCATATGTGGGTGGCGATTTACGTAGCTTACAAGCTCTGCGCCCGCATAACCGCTAGCGCCTACAATCAGCGTATTCAACATCGGGTTCCTTTATGCTCAACGTTAATGTATTTTTATTCATAATTAATGCATGAATATTGATACTATCATGACCTGAGGTGTGTCAACAATGAAAAACGTTTTACCGCCATTTATCGAGATTTACCGCGCTCTGATTGCCACACCGTCGATAAGCGCAACCGAAGAATCCCTGGATCAAAGTAATGCGTCTTTAATCACTTTGCTTGCAGGCTGGTTCAGCGATCTTGGTTTCAACGTAGAGGTTCAACCGGTTCCAGGAACGCGAAACAAATTTAATATGCTCGCCAGCACCGGACATGGCGCGGGCGGTTTGCTGCTGACCGGCCATACCGACACGGTTCCCTTTGATGACGGACGCTGGACGCGCGACCCGTTCACGCTGACCGAGCACGACAATAAGCTCTATGGTCTGGGCACTGCGGATATGAAAGGCTTCTTCGCTTTTATTCTGGACGCGCTACGTGACGTTGACGTCACAAAGTTGAAAAAGCCGCTCTACATTCTGGCGACCGCCGATGAAGAGACCAGCATGGCGGGGGCGCGTTATTTTTCCGAAACCACGGCATTACGTCCGGACTGCGCGATCATTGGCGAACCGACGTCGTTGCAACCGATACGCGCGCACAAAGGGCATATCTCTAATGTCGTTCGCGTCCTGGGGCAGTCCGGTCATTCCAGCGACCCGGCGCGTGGGGTTAACGCCATTGAACTGATGCACGATGCGATTGGCCATATCATGCAACTGCGTGACTCGCTGAAAGCGCGGTATCACTACGAGGCGTTTACCGTTCCGTATCCAACGCTGAATCTGGGCCATATTCACGGCGGCGATGCCTCAAACCGTATCTGCGCCTGCTGCGAATTGCATATGGATATTCGTCCACTGCCGGGCATGACGTTAAACGACCTTAATGGACTGCTTAACGACGCGCTGGCCCCGGTAAGCGAACGCTGGCCGGGCCGCCTGACGGTGGCGGAATTACATCCGCCGATTCCAGGTTATGAGTGTCCACCGGACCACCAACTGGTTGAAGTAGTAGAAAAACTGTTGGGAACGAAAACCGACGTGGTGAACTACTGTACTGAAGCGCCGTTTATGCAGACATTATGCCCAACGCTGGTGCTTGGTCCGGGCTCAATTAATCAGGCGCATCAGCCGGATGAATA
The DNA here is from genome assembly GCF_051702785.1 of Salmonella sp. NW722. Classification (NCBI taxonomy): domain Bacteria; kingdom Pseudomonadati; phylum Pseudomonadota; class Gammaproteobacteria; order Enterobacterales; family Enterobacteriaceae; genus Salmonella; species Salmonella sp. NW722. Next base: position 169,445 of record NZ_JAMMIN010000010.1, on the reverse strand, counting down.
TCTCGAAACGCGTTTTATTAAGCCAACCCGGGAATTGATTACCCAGGTAGTACACCATTTTTGCTGGCATTAATGCATATTGCCCGGTGACGTGATGTTTACCGGGCCTCCCCCGTCTTGTAGGCCGGATAAGCGCAGCGCCATCCGGCATCTCTACACCACATGTTCATAAGCATTTCTTATTTGGCACGATGCGAATTAACTTTAATAAATTACCGCCATTTTTTCGCTTGCTGAACCGATTTCGCAGTAATTGACGCCACGGGTTTTACGTGGCTTTATAAAGGTGAGAAGTGATGTGAAAAAGCTTGGTCCGAAAGATTTCGCGTTGCGGCAAGACGGCAAACGAGCACATCCCAGGGAGCTTACATAAGTAAGTGACCTGGGTGGGAGAGCGCAGCCAACGCCGCCGCAGCGTGAAAGATGCAGGACAATTACAACAGAGATGGGGTGTCTGGGATCATATGAACGAACAATATTCCGCGTTGCGTAGTAATGTCAGTATGCTCGGCAAGGTGCTGGGAGAAACCATCAAGGATGCGCTGGGAGAACACATTCTTGATCGCGTAGAAACAATCCGTAAGCTATCCAAATCTTCACGCGCCGGCAATGAAGCTAATCGCCAGGAGCTGCTCACCACGCTACAAAATTTGTCTAATGACGAGCTGCTGCCAGTTGCGCGCGCGTTTAGTCAGTTCCTGAACCTGGCCAATACTGCCGAGCAATACCACAGCATTTCGCCAAAAGGCGAAGCCGCCAGCAACCCGGAAGTGATTGCCCGCACTCTGCGCAAACTGAAAAACCAACCGGACCTCAACGACGCAACCATCAAAAAAGCGGTAGAGTCGCTGTCTCTGGAGTTGGTGCTAACCGCCCATCCGACAGAAATTACCCGCCGTACGCTTATTCACAAAATGGGTGAAATCAACAACTGTCTGAAACAGCTTGATAATACCGATATCGCCGACTACGAACGCCACCAGGTAATGCGTCGCCTACGCCAGTTGATTGCCCAATCCTGGCATACGGATGAGATCCGCAAGCAGCGTCCAAGCCCGGTGGATGAAGCCAAATGGGGCTTCGCCGTGGTTGAGAACAGCCTGTGGCAGGGCGTACCTAACTATCTGCGTGAACTGAACGAACAGCTGGAAGAAAATCTCGGCTACAAATTGCCGGTGGATTTTGTGCCGGTACGTTTTACCTCCTGGATGGGCGGCGACCGTGACGGCAACCCGAACGTGACGGCGGATATTACCCGCCACGTGCTCTTGTTAAGCCGCTGGAAAGCCACCGATCTGTTCCTGAAAGACATTCATGTTCTGGTATCAGAACTGTCGATGGTCGACGCCACGCCGGAGCTGCTGGCGTTAGTGGGCGAAGAAGGCGCGTCTGAGCCGTATCGCTACCTGATGAAAAAATTGCGCGCCCGTCTGATGGCGACCCAGTCCTGGCTGGAAGCGCGTCTGAAAGGCGAGAAGCTGCCCAAACCGGCTGGCCTGCTGACGCAAAACGAGCAGCTCTGGGAACCTCTGTACGCCTGCTACCAGTCGTTACAGGCCTGCGGCATGGGCATTATCGCCAACGGCGAGTTACTCGACACGCTCCGCCGCGTGAAGTGTTTCGGCGTACCGCTGGTGCGTATTGATATCCGTCAGGAGAGCACCCGCCATACCGAAGCGCTGGGCGAAATTACCCGCTACCTCGGTATTGGCGACTACGAAAGCTGGTCGGAAGCCGACAAGCAGGCCTTCCTGATCCGCGAACTGAACTCCAAACGTCCGCTACTGCCGCGTAATTGGGAGCCGAGCAACGATACCCTCGAAGTGCTTGAAACCTGCAAGGTTATTGCCGAAGCGCCAAAGGGGTCGATCGCCGCCTACGTGATTTCAATGGCGAAAACGCCGTCTGATGTGCTGGCTGTGCATCTGCTGCTGAAAGAGGCTGGTATCGGCTTTGCCATGCCGGTCGCGCCGCTGTTTGAAACCCTCGACGACCTGAACAATGCCGACGACGTGATGACCCAGTTGTTGAATATCGACTGGTATCGCGGGCTGATTCAGGGTAAGCAGATGGTCATGATCGGCTACTCCGACTCGGCAAAAGACGCCGGCGTTATGGCCGCGTCATGGGCGCAGTATCAGGCGCAGGACGCCCTGATCAAAACCTGTGAAAAAGCCGGCATCGAGCTCACCCTCTTCCACGGCCGCGGCGGCTCTATTGGCCGTGGCGGCGCGCCAGCCCACGCAGCGCTGCTTTCGCAACCGCCAGGCAGTCTGAAAGGCGGTCTGCGCGTGACCGAGCAGGGCGAGATGATCCGCTTCAAATACGGCCTGCCGGAAGTCACCGTCAGCAGCCTCTCGCTCTACACCAGCGCAATTCTGGAAGCAAATCTGCTGCCGCCGCCGGAACCGAAAGACAGCTGGCGTCATATTATGGATGAGCTTTCCGTCATCTCCTGTGAAACCTACCGCGGCTACGTGCGCGAAAATAAAGACTTTGTACCGTACTTCCGCTCCGCGACGCCGGAGCAAGAGCTGGGCAAATTGCCGCTCGGCTCACGTCCGGCGAAACGTCGTCCAACTGGCGGCGTCGAATCGCTGCGCGCGATTCCGTGGATCTTCGCCTGGACGCAAAACCGCCTGATGCTGCCAGCCTGGCTGGGCGCGGGTACTGCGCTGCAAAAAGTGGTGGAAGACGGTAAACAAAGCGAACTGGAAGCCATGTGCCGCGACTGGCCGTTCTTCTCCACGCGTCTTGGGATGCTGGAAATGGTGTTCTCAAAAGCCGACCTGTGGCTGGCCGACTATTACGATCAGCGTCTGGTGGCGAAAACGCTATGGCCGCTGGGCAAAGAGCTACGAGACCTGCTGGAAGAAGACATTAAAGTGGTGCTGGCGATTGCCAACGATTCGCACCTGATGGCCGACTTACCGTGGATTGCGGAGTCCATTCAGTTAAGAAACGTTTATACCGATCCATTAAACGTGTTGCAGGCCGAGTTGCTGTATCGTTCCCGTCTGACTGAAGAGCAGGGCAAATCGCCCGATCCTCGCGTCGAACAGGCGTTGATGGTCACGATTGCGGGCGTCGCCGCCGGTATGCGCAACACCGGCTAACGCCAAAAGAAAGCCGCCCTCACGCAGTTATGTGGGGGCGGCATGAAATACTGCTGTCATCCTCGTCATTTTTTCAATATATTCCTGTCTGCATTTTATGCATTTGTAAATCTTTCTTAGCAAAACGTGCGGCATAAAGCAGGTTTGCTTCAGATTCTTTTAAGGTTCAGGCGTTACGTTTGGCGCTACGATTAAAGACAGGCTCTCATTATGCAATCCACATTACTCCAGACTAAACCCGCGTTTAGCTGGAAAGCCCTGGGCTGGGCACTGCTCTACTTTTGGTTCTTTTCCACCCTCCTGCAGGCCATTATTTATCTCACCGGATACAGTGGGACAAACGGTCTGCGGGATTCGCTACTGTACAGCTCACTGTGGCTGATCCCGGTCTTTCTGTTTCCAGGCCGCATCCGGGTTATTGCTGCCGTTATTGGCGTCGTACTCTGGGCCGCCTCGCTGGCGGCGCTGAGCTATTACGTAATCTACGGGCAGGAGTTCTCGCAAAGCGTGCTGTTTGTGATGTTTGAAACCAACGCCAATGAAGCCAGCGAATATTTAAGCCAATATTTCAGTCTGAAAATTGTTCTTGTCGCCCTGGCTTATACGGTAGCGGCGATTCTGCTGTGGACACGTCTGCGCCCGGTTTATATTCCATCCCCCTGGCGCTATCTGGTGTCGTTTGCCCTGCTGTACGGGCTGATCCTCCATCCCATCGCGATGAATACCTTTATCAAGCATAAGTCGATGGAGAAAACGCTGGATAGCCTGGCGTCACGAATGGAACCCGCCGCGCCGTGGCAATTTATTACTGGCTACTATCAGTACCGTTTACAGCTCGCCTCGCTGAATAAACTGCTGAATGAAAACGATGCCCTGCCGCCGCTGGCTAACTTCAAAGACCACTCCGGCGATGCGCCGCGCACGCTGGTACTGGTGATTGGCGAATCGACCCAGCGTGGCCGTATGAGTCTGTACGGTTATCCGCGCGAAACCACGCCGGAACTGGACGCGCTGCATAAAACCGACCCCGGGCTGACCGTGTTTAATAACGTGGTAACTTCGCGACCGTACACCATTGAGATTCTGCAACAGGCGCTAACGTTCGCGGACGAAAAGAACCCGGACTGGTATCTGACGAAGCCATCGCTGATGAATATGATGAAACAGGCCGGGTATAAAACCTTCTGGATCACTAACCAGCAGACGATGACGGCGCGTAATACCATGCTGACCGTGTTCTCTAAGCAGACTGATAAGCAGTTCTATATGAACCAGCAGCGCACTCAAAGCGCACGCGAATATGACAGCAACGTGCTGGCGCCGTTTAAAGCGGTGTTAGCCGACCCGGCGCCGAAAAAATTCATTATTGTGCATCTGCTGGGAACGCACATTAAATACAAGTTCCGCTATCCAGAAAACCAGGGCAAGTTTGATGGTAAAACCGACCATGTTCCACCGGGATTAAGCAGCGACAAACTGGAATCGTATAACGATTACGACAACGCGAACCTGTATAACGACTATGTTGTCGCCAGCCTGATTAAGGACTATAAAGCGACCGATCCGAACGGTTTCCTGCTCTACTTCTCCGATCACGGTGAAGAAGTGTATGACACGCCGCCGCATAAGACGCAGGGACGAAACGAAGATTCGCCAACCCGTCATATGTATACGGTGCCGTTCCTGCTGTGGACCTCAGAGAAATGGCAGGCAGCGCATCCGCGCGACTTCTCACAGGATGTCGATCGTAAGTACAGCAGTTCCGAGCTTATCCATACCTGGTCGGACTTAGCGGGCCTGACCTATGATGGCTACGACCCGACGCGTTCCATCACCAACCCGCAGTTCAAAGAGACCACGCGCTGGATTGGCAACCCGTATAAGAAAAACGCGCTGATTGATTATGATACGTTGCCGTATGGCGATCAGGTCGGCAATCAATAGCCTGTATGCTGCCCGATAACGCTAACGCTTATCGGGCCTGGCGTGCTTCTCTCCCGTAGTCCGGATAAGGCGCAAAGCGCCGCCATCCGGCAATAATCGCTTGAGGACATCGGTTTTCGACGTTACTGTTTCCTCTGTTTGCGATCGGCAGGGGATTATCATGTATCACGACGTCAGCCACCTTCTCTCCCGTCTCATCAACGGCCCGCTGCCGCTGCGCCAGATTTATTTTGCCAGCGCCAGCGGCCCAGCGCCGGAACTGGCGTACCAGGTGGATTTTCCGCGGCTGGAGATTGTGCTGGAGGGCGAGCTTACTGACATGAGCATTACCGCCCCGCTCATTCCTTGCGATGTTCTCTACGTTCCGGCTGGCGGCTGGAACATCCCGCAATGGCAAACGCCCGTCACCACCCTGAGCATTCTGTTTGGCAAACAGCAGTTAGGTTTCAGCGTGGTCCACTGGGACGGTCAGCAGCATCAAAACCTCACGAAACAGCACGTTGCGCGCCGTGGCCCGCGTATCGGCTCTTTCCTGTTACAAACGCTTAATGAGATGCAGATGCAGCCGCAAGAGCAGCAAACGGCCAGATTGATTGTCGCCAGCCTACTAAGCCATTGCCGCGATCTGCTCGGCAGCCAAATCCAGACCGCCTCCCGCAGCCGCGCGCTTTTTGAAGCCATTCGGGAGTATATTGATGAACGCTACGCCGCGCCGTTGACGCGTGAATCGGTAGCACAGGCGTTTTATATCTCGCCAAATTACCTCTCGCACCTGTTCCAGAAAACGGGGGCCATCGGCTTTAACGAATACCTGAACCATACGCGACTGGAACACGCCAAAACGTTGCTGAAGGGCTATGACCTGAAAGTGAAAGAGGTGGCGCACCGCTGCGGCTTTGTCGACAGTAACTATTTCTGCCGCCTGTTTCGCAAAAATACGGAACGTTCGCCGTCGGAGTATCGCCGCCAGTATCACAGCCAGCTAACGGAGAAATAATCCACACGCCAGTAAAGAGAATACAGTAGATAAAACGCGCATTTACTGGATTATTGTAATATCAATGCAAAAACCTCACTCCCCCACATGGCATACAACAGCACGTTATACGTTAATCATCACCAACTTGTGAAGTAAATCACACTTTACCAAGAGCATCACATTTGTCCAGTTTTTGGCAGATTTGTCACATAGCGCATCCGGGGCACGCTCCTTTATCCTGTCCATAACGAAAACTCACGAAGAGAAAGACTATGGAACTCTATCTGGATACCGCTAACGTGGCGGAAGTTGAACGTCTGGCGCGCATTTTCCCGATTGCCGGCGTCACCACCAATCCAAGCATTGTGGCAGCCAGCAAAGAATCTATCTGGGATGTGCTGCCCAGGCTGCAAAACGCCATCGGCGAAGAAGGCACTTTATTTGCGCAGACCATGAGCCGCGACGCGAAAGGGATGGTGGAAGAAGCCAAACGACTGAATAACGCCATCCCCGGCATTGTGGTGAAAATTCCGGTGACCGCCGAAGGTCTTGCAGCGATTAAATTGCTGAAAAAAGAAGGCATCGTGACGCTGGGCACCGCCGTCTACAGCGCGTCGCAGGGCCTGCTGGCGGCGCTGGCGGGCGCAAAATATGTCGCTCCCTACGTCAACCGCGTTGATGCGCAGGGCGGCGATGGCATTCGTATGGTTCAGGAGCTGCAAACGCTACTGGAACATCACGCGCCCGACAGCATGGTGCTGGCGGCCAGCTTTAAAACGCCGCGGCAGGCGCTGGATTGCTTACTGGCAGGTTGCCAGGCGATTACCCTTCCTTTAGATGTAGCGCAACAAATGCTCAATACGCCTGCGGTAGAGTCAGCAATAGAGAAGTTTGAGCAAGACTGGAAAAACGCTTTTGGTAATCTGAACCTGTAGGAGAGAAATGTATGGATCGCATTATTCAGTCACCAGGTAAGTATATTCAGGGTGCAAACGTCATCGCGCGTCTTGGCGATTATTTAAAACCAATGGCGAACAACTGGCTGGTTGTGGGCGATAAATTCGTGCTGGGATTTGCCGAAGAGACTCTGCGCAAAAGCCTGACGGATGCCGGTTTGTCAGTAGAAATCGCCCCGTTTGGCGGCGAATGTTCGCAAAATGAGATCGACAGGCTGCGCGCCGTCGCCGAAAAAAGTCAGTGTGGCGCCGTACTGGGTATCGGCGGCGGTAAAACGCTGGATACCGCCAAAGCGCTGGCGCATTTTATGAACGTCCCGGTCGCTATCGCGCCGACCATCGCCTCTACCGACGCACCGTGCAGCGCGCTCTCGGTTATTTATACCGATGCCGGTGAGTTTGACCGTTATCTGCTGCTGCCGCATAACCCGAATATGGTCATTGTCGATACGCAGATAGTGGCGGGCGCGCCGGCGCGTCTGCTGGCAGCCGGTATCGGCGATGCGCTGGCGACCTGGTTTGAAGCGCGCGCCTGCTCACGCAGCGGCGCCACCACAATGGCGGGCGGCAAGTGTACACAGGCCGCGCTGGCGCTGGCGGAGCTATGCTATAACACGCTGATCGAAGAAGGCGAAAAAGCCATGTTGGCCGCCGAACAGCACGTCGTCACGCCAGCGCTGGAGCGCGTCATCGAAGCCAACACCTACCTGAGCGGGGTCGGTTTTGAAAGCGGCGGTCTGGCCGCAGCGCACGCGATTCATAACGGTTTAACGGCGATTCCGGATGCGCACCACTATTATCACGGTGAGAAGGTCGCTTTCGGTACGCTGACGCAACTGGTGCTGGAAAACGCGCCGGTCGAAGAAATCGAAACCGTTGCGGCGCTGTGCCATTCCGTTGGCCTGCCGATTACGCTGGCGCAACTGGATATTAAACAGGATATCCCGGCCAAAATGCGCACCGTCGCGGAAGCCTCCTGCGCAGAAGGTGAAACTATTCATAACATGCCTGGCGGCGCAACGCCGGATGAAGTGTACGCCGCGCTGCTGGTCGCCGACCAGTACGGTCAACGCTTCTTGCAGGAATGGGAATAAGGTCTGAGCAATACTCCTGACGATAGTCAGGAGTATTTCAGCTTGCTGACACAACAGAATTCATTTGCTGAATATCGACACAGGCGCCTTATCTGGCCTTGTTATCCAATCATCCAGGCCGGGTAAGCGAAGCTCCATCATCAGGTATTCCATAGCCTGGAATCAGTCCATTTTGTCCTGAAATAGACTTTTTTGTCACGCACCATTCTCTCCGCGGAAAGTCAAATGACGTACTGACACACTTCACGGACGAAGAAGATGAAATTCGCACAGGCGCTTATCGGTATTCTTGCTGCTTTTTTTATTAGCCATATCTCTCATCATTCGCCACGCTCTGATACCAGACCAATAACCGTTCAGGCGCAAACTAATGCTGCAATCGCCCAAAGTGCCGGGACGCAAATAGGTAAGACGCTATTTTATGATGCTGCCTATGTTCGTCTGGATTATCCGAATGGCGATCTTCCGCTGGAGCGTGGCGTATGTGCAGATGTCGTCATCCGCGCGCTGCGCAGTCAGCAGGTTGATTTACAGAAACGGGTACATGAAGACATGCAGGCGCATTTCTCTGCCTACCCGAATAACTGGAAGCTGAAACGCCCGGACAGCAATATCGACCATCGCCGCGTTCCGAATCTGGAAACCTGGTTCCAGCGTCACAACAAAGCGTTACCGGTGACAGATAAATATAGCGATTATCAACCGGGAGATATTGTCTCCTGGCGACTGGATAACGGCCTTGCGCATATTGGCGTGGTATCCCTGAACGTCACGCCTGAAGGGGTGCCGCTGGTTGTGCATAACATAGGCGCGGGAGCACAGGAGGAAGATGTATTATTTAACTGGAAAGTCACGGGGCATTTTCGTTATTTTTCGCATTAAACGCGGAAAACGTCAGCGACTACCGAATAGCAGCCGCTGACGAATTAACCCATCAGATTATTGCAGATCGAAACGGTCCAGGTTCATCACTTTCACCCATGCCGCGACGAAGTCCTTCACAAACTTCTCGTGCGCATCGCTACACGCGTAAACTTCCGCCAGCGCGCGCAGTACGGAGTTGGAACCAAACACCAGATCGGCGCGGGTCGCCGTGTATTTCACCTCGCCAGTCAGACGATCCCGGCCTTCGAACAGCTCATTAGATTCGTCGGTCGGTTTCCACTCGTAACGCATATCCAGCAGATTAGCGAAGAAGTCAGTGCTGAGCACGCCCGGTCTGTCAGTAAAGACACCGTTCTGGCTGCCGTCAAAGTTGGTTCCCAGCACACGCATCCCGCCAACCAGTACCGTCATTTCCGGTGCGGTCAACGTTAACTGCTGCGCTTTATCAATCAACAGCGATTCGGTCGTCGACACATCCAGACGCGCACGATAGTTACGGAATCCATCGGCAATCGGTTCAAGCAGCGAGAACATCTCGATGTCGGTCTGATCCTGACGCGCATCCACCCGGCCCGGCGCAAAAGGTACGCTGATGCTGACACCCGCAGCAGCGGCCGCCTGCTCGATACCGACCACGCCCGCCAGCACAATAATATCGGCCAGCGAGGCTTTATTCGTCGTTTTCTGGATCTCTTCTAATACCGGCAGAACGCGAGCCGCAACGGCGTTGACATCCCAGTCGCGCTGAGGCGCCAATGCCAGACGCGCGCCGTTAGCGCCGCCACGCTTATCGCCGCCGCGGAAAGTAGACGCGGATGCCCAGGCAACCGAAACCATCTCGCTAATAGAAAGCCCGGATGCAGCGATCGCCGCTTTCAGGTTGATAATGTCTTCCTGCGTTGGCTGATAGAGCGGTTGCGGCAACGGGTCCTGCCAGATCAGATCTTCTTTCGGCACTTCCGGTCCGATGTAACGCGCTTTTGGTCCCATATCTCTGTGCGTCAGTTTGAACCAGGCACGAGCAAAGGCTTCATTAAAGGCCTGCGGATCGTTAAGGAAACGACGGGAAATCTTCTCGAACTCCGGATCAAAACGCAGCGTCAGGTCGGTGACCAGCATGGTTGGCTTACGTTTTTTCGACGGATCGAACGGGTCCGGGATGATATCCGGCGCGTCTACCGCTTCAAACTGGATAGCGCCAGCCGGACTACGGGTTTGTACCCACTCATATTTGAACAGGTTCTCGAAGAAATAGTTGCTCCACTGGGTCGGCGTCTGCGTCCAGACCACTTCCAGCCCGGAGGTGATAGCATCCGCGCCAACGCCGCTACCATAGCTGCTGGCCCAACCTAAGCCCTGCGCTTCAATCGGCGCGGCTTCCGGATCGGCCCCTACATGGGATGCCGCTGCCGCGCCGTGGGTTTTACCGAGGGTATGCCCGCCAGCGATCAACGCCACGGTTTCTTCGTCGTTCATCCCCATATTGCCAAAGGTAGCGCGAATAGCGGCGGCGGCAGAAAGTGGTTCGCCGCTGTGATCCGGCCCTTCCGGGTTAACGTAGATAAGGCCCATCTCGGTCGCGCCCAGCGGCGCTTTTGCCAGCGCTTCAGGGTGTCGGTGAGTCAACCAGGCTTTTTCATCGCCCCAGTTCACATCCAGATCCGGTTCCCAGACATCTTCACGCCCGGCGCCGAAACCGAAGGTACGGAAGCCGGAGTTTTCCAGCGCCACGTTACCCGCCAGAATAAACAGGTCGGCCCAGGAAATTTTCTGGCCATATTTCTGCTTAATCGGCCACAACAAACGACGCGCCTTATCCAGGCTGACGTTATCCGGCCAGGAGTTAAGCGGCGCAAAACGCTGTTGACCACGACCCGCGCCGCCACGACCATCAATAGAACGGTAGGTGCCAGCGCCATGCCAGGCCATACGAATAAACAAACCGACATAGCTGCCCCAGTCGGCGGGCCACCACGGTTGTGAATCGGTCAGCAGCGCCTTGAGATCCCCTTTCAGGGCGGAGTAGTCTAACTTGCTAAACTCTTTGCGGTAGTCAAAGTCTTCACCCAGCGGGTTAGAACGGTTGGAATGTTGATTCAAAAGATCCACACGAAGCTGGTTCGGCCACCAGTCGCGGCTGGCTGTCCCTGCGCCTGCGCTTCGGTCATGCCCCCCCTGATGGAAAGGACATTTTCCAGTGGATAACGTGTTATGGGTATCGTCGGTCGTGCTCATATCTCAGCTCCCTTTTAAAGTGTTACCGTTACGATATACACCAGGAGCAAATAGATATAGTTGAATTAATCCACAGATTCGATAGCTAATACCTTTTATATTTTTAGTTACAGAGATGTAGATCAATATGAGGTGTAATAAAGCTCCCGGCAGGGAGCTGGAGGTTATAAACCCGGTCTTACGCCCAGCGTGTGGCAAATGGCATAACTCATTTCCGCACGATTCAACGTGTAGAAGTGGAAATCCTTCACTCCTTCACGGCTTAAAATTTTCACCATGTCCATCGCAATGTTAGCGCCCACCAGCTTGCGGGTTTCTGCGTCATCATCCAGCCCCTCAAACATCAGCGACATCCAGGACGGAATGCGGACATTGGTCATATCGGCAAATTTTTTCGCCTGTTTAAAGTTAGACACCGGTAAAATGCCGGGAATAATTTCTACGTCGATACCGGCGGAAACACAGCGGTCACGAAAACGCAGGTAGCTTTCCACATCGAAGAAAAATTGGGTTATCGCGCGGTTAGCGCCAGCATCCACTTTACGCTTCAGATTAAGCAGATCGGCCTGCGCGCTTTTCGCTTCCGGATGTACCTCCGGATAGGCCGCTACTGAAATATCGAAATCGGCCACCTCTTTGAGCAAACCAACCAGATCGGCGGCGTACATCTCCGGCTTACCGCTGCCCGGCGGCAAATCGCCGCGCAAAGCGACAATGTGGCGGATACCGTTATTCCAGTAGTCGCGGGCGATGGTGCGCAGTTCATCGCGCGTGGCGTCAATACAGGTAAGGTGCGGCGCGGCCTCAAGCCCAGTACGCTCTTTAATGCCTTTAATAACGCTATGGGTGCGGTCGCGTTCCCCGGAGTTGGCGCCATACGTTACCGAAACAAACTTCGGTTTCAGACTGCTCAGGCGATCGATGGAGTTCCACAGGGTTTGCTCCATTTCACTGGTGCGCGGCGGGAAAAATTCAAACGAAACGTTAATCTGACCCTGTACTTCCGCCAGGCTCTGATTCAGGGCTTCCCGCTGGTTGGCGTGAAAAAAGCTCATACCTTACCTCATCAATCGCATGTTATTATTTGTTGTGCTGTAAACATCTATCCGTTTAGACGTCCAGATGTAAAAATGACGGAAAAGCGGAAGGACGTCAACTGAAAAATCACGCCAAAGAATGAGGAATATTCAGCAAAGTTGAAAAAACTTCATTCTCCATCATCTTGAGCAATACCTTCTTCATACGGTTCCGGGTGTTCTTCAACACATAAAAAATAAGGCGTAAATGATATGATTCAACGGCTTTGGCGACGCAGGGACGGGGGAACCAGAAGATGAACACAGCGAATTTCGAGTCGATACATATCATGATCGACGCGCAAGTGTGGCGTAACCTGCCGCTGCATCTGCGCCTGTACCACGCTTTTCGTCAGTTGGTCATTTCCGGCGCGCTGGTCGATGGCGCAAAACTGCCGTCCGCTCGCGCGCTGGCGCAGCGGCTTCGCCTGTCCAGAGATACGGTTGAAAATGCCTATTCCCAGCTTCAGCGCGACGGCTTTATGACCCGCAAGCAAGGGGCCGGGAGTTTCGCCAGCCGCTAGGGGATTCCGCATATTCAGGGGCAGCACAACCTGCCGCCATCGCCTCGTCAGACGCCCACACTTAGCGCCCGCTGGCAGACGATTGCCGATCGCGCCGTATCTTTCGATGCCCGCCGGGTACAGACGTTTACGCTCGGCCTTGCGGAAACGCGAAACTTCCCGCAAACCATTTGGCAGAATTTTGCCCGCCAGATCCAGCGAGAGCGGGCGCATACGCTAATGCTGCATGGCGATCCGCAGGGAGAGCCGGAACTGCGCCAGCAAATTGCTCATTATCTCAATTTTGAACGCGGCGCGAAGGTCGACGCGCAGCAGATTGTGATTGTCAGTGGCGCGCGTCAGGCATTCTGGCTATGCGGGCAACTGCTGGCAGAGGCCGGGCAGTCGGTGGTAATGGAAAATCCAGGCTATCCCGGCGCACGTCAGGCATTCTCTGCCGCACAGCTCAACCTTCTTCCCATTGAAGTCGATAGAGACGGTATTCAGGTAGATAAACTGCCGCCTGCGCCGCTGGTTTACGTTACGCCGTCGCACCAGTTTCCCTCCGGTCATTTGCTCTCTCTGGCGCGGCGTCATGCCCTGATTGACTGGGCGCGGACGCATAATGCCTGGATTATCGAAGATGACTACGACAGTGAATTTCACTACAACGGCGCGCCCGTCGCCTGTATGCAGGGGTTAGATCGCGAGCAGCGCACCCTGTATGTCGGCACCTTCAGCAAAACGCTCTACCCCGGTCTGCGCATTGGTTATCTGGTGGTGCCTGCGTCGCTGGCCGCGCATTTTGCCGCTGCGCGCAATTTGCTTGATGGCGCAACGCCCGCGTTGACCCAATTGACGCTGGCGCGATTTATCGCATCCGGCCATTTTGCCGCCCATATCCGCACCATGCGCAGTATGTACGCGGTGCGGCAGGCGTGCCTGGCGCAGGCCATCAATCAGCATCTTAGTGACTGGGTGACGCCGGTCGTGACGCCCGGAGGATTACAAATGCCCTGCTGGCTGCATGAAGGTATTGACGAACAACAGACCCTTAACGCCGCGCGGCGGGCCGGGTTAAACATCGCCGGGATGCGCCAGTTCTGGCTGACGCACCCCGCGCCCACGGGCTGGCTGCTGGGATTCGCCGCGTTTACCCCCTACGAGATTGAAAATGGAGTCAAGCTTCTGCGGGCTGCATTATGCGCCGAAAACGCCCGCCAAGCCGGGTCATAATCTCATAAGGGATGGTATCGCAGGCGGCGGCAACCTCTTCCAGCGTCTGGCTCACGCCAATAAACTCCACAACATCGCCAGGCGTTGGCATGATGGCGCTGGCGTCCACCATAAAGCTGTCCATGCAAACCCGCCCCAATACCGGTAACCGAACCCCGCGCCAGCACACGCCCGCCGGAGGACGCAAATTACGTGGAATCCCATCAGCGTATCCGGCGGATACCGTGGCGATACGCAGCGGGCGAGTAGTAGTAACCGTACTGCCGTAGCCAATCGGCGTCCCAACTGGCACGTCTTGCACACGCAGAATGCTCAGCGTCAGCGTAAATGCCGGTTTTAACGGCGTTGAAAACCACGGCTGAGCGACGCCGAACAGCGCAACGCCCGGACGGCAGAGATCTTCCCGCCAGGCCGGATGCAGAAACATACCGCAGGAATTTGCCAGCGAATAACGGCTGGTTGGGAATGCCTTTTTTGCCTGCTGGAGTAGCGTATGCTGATAGACATTTAACGCATGATCCGGCCTGTCGGCGTTCGCCAGATGGCTGATGATATAGTCTGGCGCAGCCCAGCCACGCTGGCGAAAAATCGCGGCCAGCCGCGCCAGTTGCTCCGGCGTCACCCCCAGCCGCGACATGCCGGAATCAAGCTGGATCAAAACCGGACGCCGCTGCGACCGCGCCTCCTGTAGCGCCAGCCACGCCATCACCTGGTCAACAGAATTCAGCAACGGCGTGATCTGTTGCGCGCAACAAAACGGCATCGCCTGCGGCATGACGCCATTAAGCAACACCACCATCGCGTCAGCCGACAGGATTTTACGTAGCGCCACCCCTTCTGAAAGTTGCGCGACAAAAAAGATCCGGCAATTGGCCGCATACAGGGCTGGCGCAATCGCCTCCGCCCCCAGGCCATAGCCGTTGGCTTTCAGTACTGCGCCGCATTGCGCGGGGACGACATGGCGCGCCAGCGTTTGATAATTGTCAACGACAGCGGCGAGATCGACACAAAGAACGCCGCACGCCGCCTGAATTTCAGCAAGTTTCATCATTGGTAAGGCAACGGATAGTTAGTGGTTAATTTAGTCACTTTTTGCCGAATATCGGCGCAAATATCTGTAATATTCGGCGTCTTGATGGCAAAAATAATTTCACTGATCCAGTCCGCGATCAGCGCAAAATCACCGGCTTTCATCCCGCGGGTGGCGCAGGCTGCGCTGCCAATGCGAATCCCGGAGGTAATCGACGGCGGCTGCGGATCGCCTGGCAGCGTGTTTTTATTGACCGTGATCCCCGCCAGTTCGAGAAAGTATTCCACCTGAGCGCCGGTTAACCCCTGCGGGCGCAGGTCGATAATGCCCAGATGGCAGTCGGTACCGCCCGTTAACAGCGTCAGGCCGCGCTGCGCCAGTTGCTGACACATCGCTTGCGCATTTTCGATTACCTGCCCGGCGTAACGTTTAAATTCAGGCTGTAGCGCTTCGCCAAGCGCCACCGCTTTAGCCGCGATAACGTGCATCAACGGCCCGCCCTGCAAGCCGGGAAAGATGGCGCTGTCGATTTTTTTCGCCAGCCGGGCGTCGTTGGTCAGAATCATGCCGCCACGCGGCCCGCGCAACGTTTTATGCGTGGTGGTGGTAATTACATCAGCATACGCCAGCGGCGAGGGGAAATAGCCGCCCGCCACCAGCCCGGCAAAATGCGCCATATCTACCAGCAGTATCGCGCCGACGGCATCGGCAATGCGGCGAAAGCGGGCAAAATCATAGTGTCGTGGGTAGGCCGATCCCCCGGCGATAATCAGCCGCGGGCGCTCACGCTTCGCGATCGTCTCAACCTCATCCATATCAATAAGACCGCTATGCGCATCGACGCCATAGTGAAAGGCGTTAAACCATTTGCCGGATTGATTGACCGGCGAACCGTGAGTGAGATGGCCGCCGCATTGCAGGCTCATGCCCAGAATTTTGTCGCCGGGTTTCAGCAGCGCCAGATATACCGCCTGATTCGCCTGGCTGCCGGAGTGAGGCTGCACGTTAACGTAACGCGCGCCGAAAAGTTGCTGCGCGCGGGTTATCGCCAGCATCTCAACCTCATCAATGAACTTACAGCCGCCGTAGTAGCGGTGCTGGTAATAACCTTCGGCGTATTTATTGGTTAACACCGACCCTTGTGCCGCAAGAACGGCAGGGCTGGCGAAATTCTCCGAGGCAATCAGTTCCAGCGAGTGCTGCTGGCGCTGTTGCTCTTTGTTAAGCAGATCAAAAAGCGGATCGTTGTTTATCATGCGGTTCCCCCGAAAATTCATCATGCGATGATTTTCGCAGGGAAAGTTTCCCCCGCACCCCGCCACTTTTTACGCAGGACGCAGACCACCGGATAGAGGGGTAAATTTCGGCAGGAACATGCCGGGAACACAGCGCGTAACCCGGCAAAATTACAGGCGCTACGCCAGACGGTTGATATCCGTGGTCCACGAATGATCCAGGTCAGACATACCGCCGTCCGGCCTGAATGCGCTAAAGGCCATTGTGCACAGGCAAGTAACCCCTTACTTCTTCACATCCGCAACACGCATTCCTTTGAGCTGCTCATCCGTGATGGTGTTGCCCGCCTTAAAGTAATCAACTATCGCATTCGACACATAGTAGCCGCCGGAGGTGTTCCGCGCCTGGCCTTCCGTGAACGCCGCAAAACCATCGCCGCCGTCGGCAAGGAAGCTGTTGGTAGCGATGTGATAAACCGTAGCATCGTCAATCGGCTTGCCATTGAGCGTCAGCACGGTAACCCGCTGGCCGACAGGTTTGCTGCTGTCATACTTCATCTCCAGCCCTTTAGACACCTGCAATACGCCATTGCTTAATCCAGCGCCATGCTCCATCAGGCTGCGCAATTGTTTACCGGTTAAATCCATCGTGACCAGTTCATTAGGGAACGGGAAGGTACTGATTACCGCACCCATCGTCACCGCGCCAGCCGGGATTTCGTTGCGGATACCGCCAGAGTTAGTAAGCGCTAACTGGGTGTCTTTCCCCGCCGTAAAAAGCAGCGCATCCGCCGCCAGATTCCCCAGCGACGACGATTCGCCATACGCGCGCGTTAACTCGACCGGCGACTGGGCCACCGTTTGCTGCACGACTTTATCGAGCTTTTTGTTCCAGCCGTCGATCACCTGTTTCGTTTGCGGATCGGGCTTCCACTCATCAGCAAAAATGGTCTTCAGCTCGAAGTTCTTCACCGTAAAGTGGTGTGGTTTCTCTTTGTAATCCAGCACCAGTTTACCCACATCAATACCGCCGCTGTCCGTTGAGAGGATCAGCGTATAACCGACTTTAATCGGTTCCGGCGTACCGACATGCGCGTGGCCGGTAATCAAAATATCCAGCCCTTTTACCTGACTTGCGGTCTGAATATCTTTATCCAGCGCGCGTCGCACATCGGTATTCCCCATGCTGGACTGGCGGGCCGGGGTGCCTTCGTGGATCAGCGCGACGGTCAGATCGACTTTACCTTTAAGTTCATCAATGTAACGTTGCAGCCACTTAATTTCATCGCGTGCCTCAATGCCCACGCGCGTCGCGGCAGAAACCGTATCATTAAAAGCAAAGACACCGTGTAAGCCGATTACGCCAATCTTGACGCCATCTTTTTCAACAATGGTGTACGGCTTATCCCAGAAGGATTTACTGCTGTCCTCATAAAAAATATTGCCCTGCACGATAGGGAATTTCGCCCGGCTCAGTTGCAACAATGTATTGTCCCAGCCATGATCGAACTCATGATTACCGATAGTGGCAGCGTCATACTGCATGGTATTCAAAATATCGATAATCGCTTTACCCTTCGTCAGGCTGCTGATATACGGTCCGGTAAAGTAATCTCCGGCATCAAAAAACCACGTCGCCTTATTTTTGGCTTTTTCCTGCTTCACCAGCGTAGTGATATTGGCCCAACCGCCAATATCGCGTTTACCGTCAGCAATCCACGGTACTTTATAAGGCTCCACATGGGCGTGTAGATCGTTGGTGTAAATAATGGTGACATCTTTGGCGCAGGCCCAGAACGGCAGCGTGAACAAAATACCGGCAGCAAGCAGTTTTACTTTCATAAATAAGTCCCTTTCAGTCATATAAAGATTCGCTACGTTACGTTCTGAAAGGTTTTTTTATGTGAGAGTCCTCACACCCGCGTACCGTTTTATGAAGGCAGAATCAACGACCTGCCAAAATCGTTGGTAAAATGTATGCCGCCTCTGTTCACCATTAATGCCTGCAAAAGCGCTGGTTGTCGCAATCTTGGGCTGCCTGACTCGCCGGATTATGTGTGGCCGGACTATCGCCTGGGTTATCCGGCATTGCATTGTCGAGCCTGCGGCAGTTATCCGCCGCTCTTCAACGAGGTGGAATTTCGCCGCTGGGCGTCTGCTTATATCGCGCAGTATGCCAAAGAGCATGGTCACTTTTGTCCCGACTGCTATCAAAAAACATGGATTCGCTATGGACGTAATCCCGGCGGAACGCAGCGACTTCAGTGCCAGTACTGTAAGAAGGTCTGGACGCCAAAAAAGCACGCGCTGAATGTCGCCGAAACGCCGGAACAGATTTGCAGTATTCCGCTGCTCGTACCGTTTCAGGGAGCGAATGCCTTCCAACAATTGTACTTTTTATTCAGTTTTGACGCTGTTCGCGGCAATGTTCTTCACCTTTCCAGCAATTTCACGTTACTTTCTGCCGGAAAGAGTTTGCATTACCACTGGAAAGGAATTGCGCCGCCCGAGGGTGAGGATGGCGATATTATTCACCGTATCGCCATTAAAGAACGGCAATTTTTACAGCGTAGTCAGTTCGATGAGATTCAGTATGGCCCGGCGGCGCTTAAACGTAACGCGCAAGGAACAATACTTCGCCCGGTCATTACGGCGCATGGTCATTTTCGGGTGCTGAAAAACCGCTTTCCTGATGTCACGACACACATCATTGCCCATGAGTGTTTTTTGCGCGGCGCGGTCATTACGGCATGGGCGGAGCGGTTTCGCCAGCGTCTCTCCTCGCTGTGGTTCGTTGAGGAAGAGATAAACGATGACGATTGCCGCGCAGAGTGGCAACTGTTAGGCAAAACATGGCAGGGATGGTGGCAAAATCAGTGGCAACTCTGGGGGCAAGGTCACAACCGCAAAATGGTCTGTTCGTTAACCGGTTCCCACTTAGAACAAGGTGTCGCCGTTAATCTGGCGGCCAGTCGCCGCTTTGTTACCTGGCTATGGCAACAACCTGAATTCCAGCAAAGCGCCCACTATTCCGCCAAACGCGTCACACAAATTCTATATTTGCTGACGGAAAAATATAACTCACAATGGAATCACATTTAACCCAATGATGTAATGCCACGCATAAAAAATCACAGATTATCATTCAGAAGGCGCTATAGATTTAATCACCTCACATCCTGCTTTTATACGCTGAAAAAGAATAGAACTATTTGATAAAATGGCCCTTCGTTTTAAGTTAAAATCGGCTATAAACGTTATTCACATAATCAATATTTATTATCAATTTAAATAGTTCTATACATTCTTATTTTCTATGGAAAACAAGGGATAAATATGGAAATTACTTTACCGTCAATGTCAGATAAAAAATGGACCTGCGCCGATCTCCTGAGTAGCTATCGATTCTGGGGGATCACTTTTTTCTTTTTGGTGCTCTCTTTTATCAGTTCGCTGGGATCGTCGTATGGTGTTTATTTTTGGAGTAAATCACTGTCTATTCCAGCCGATCGTATTGGTGTTATTCTCGTTTGCGGCCAACTGGGATACCTCCTGGGTATGGTTGCCAGCTGGTTTGTCTGCCGTATAAAAAATTGTTACCCCTTCTACTTTGTTGCGCTTCTGTTAATCATTGGCGTGGTCTGTTCCTTCTGCATAAATGGCCCGTCTGACGTAGTCAGGCTTATCATAGCGCAGTTTTTAATTAATCTGGGTATGGGGATCATAACGCTGTTAGTCCCCATGCTGCTTTTCAGCGCTATCGGCAGTGCTCAGACATTTGTTATTTTATTTAGCCTCTGCTTACTGTTCAAATTTATCATCGCTGGCTATCTGTCTATATTTATATACTCAATTCCTTATATAGGAATAATCGTAATTACTTTAGCGGTTATCGCGCTTTTGCTACTATTACCGCTCAAAAAAGAACTTTTCTATATTGCACCGCCCAAAAGGTTCTCATCAACCCAGCGACCTGAGTGCGCAGAACCCGTTGTCGTCGCATTATTGGCCTTTTTCATTCCATTTTATATTATTTATTGGTTCTTCAGAATTCACCGGGAAATGCAATTTGTGGCGCCTTCGCCCCGACTCATGACCGCATGTGGCGCGGGATGGCTGTCAGCAATTATGCCGTTTGGCACAGCCATATTGTGTCTGACGCTTAGCGATGAAATCCGCGCTCTGCTGGCGAATAAAAACGAAGATGGCGGAATACGAACCGGCTGGACACTATTCTGGGCGTTACTGCTGCCACCCGTCGGCGCGGCGATTATCCAGGCAAAAATGAACCGTTTTATTACCGCTAATACCGCGGATACTGCTGACAGAGGATAAACATGGAAGGTTTTGAGCTATTTCCAAAAATTAAAGGCGCGATCAAATGGATGGCCGAGCACAGTGACTCGGTAATTCATTTTGGCTGGAATGTTGTTGCCGCCATCATTCTACTTTTCATCGGTAAGTTAATAGCTCGCTTACTATCGAGGGGGCTGGAAAAATTACTTCTCAGGCGGCAAGTGGATGCCACTATTGTCCACTTTTTCTCCGCGCTGGTTCGCTACATCACGATAGCTTTCACGGCAGTAGCCGCTCTTGGCCGTGTCGGTATAGAAACCTCCTCAATTATTGCCGTTATCGGCGCGGCGGGTTTAGCCATTGGCCTGGCGCTGCAAGGGTCACTTTCCAACTTTGCCGCAGGCGTACTGCTTGTCTCCCTGCGCCCTTTCCGCGCCGGGGAAATTGTACAAATTGGCCTGGTTATCGGCACAGTAGAAAAGGTCCATATTTTCTCCACCACTCTGCTCACTGCGGATAGCAAAGAAGTTGTCATCCCGAATGGTAAAATTATTGCTGATAATATTATCAACTATTCACGACACCCCTATCGACGTATTGATCTGATTATTGGCGTGGATTACCAAAGCCGTATTGCTGACGTAAAAAGCGTGATACATCGTATTATTGAACAAGATCATCGCATTGATAAAACCCGCGATATTACGGTCCGCCTGGGCGAACTTGCGCCCTCTAGCCTGAATTTCTATGTTCGCGTATGGGTGCCCAACGCTCAGTACTGGAGTACTTACTACGATCTTCTGGAAAATATCAAGGAAGCGATGGATGAAAACGGCATCAATATTCCTTACCCCCGGATGGATGTCCGGGTTGAGAATGTAAAAAGCATCACGCCATAATGTTTCGTCAGCAATCGGATGGCGCTTCGTATATCAGTATCTACAGAATGACTGCATAACGTATTGAAACGTATTGATGAGGGAGCGAAGCGCAACCCGGCGCTTCGCTCACGAAATTGCCTTTATTACAGCAACTGCGCCAGGCGGTTGATATCCGACTGAATCGCCCCGGCGGTCACATCGCGACCCGCGCCCGGCCCACGGATCACCAGCGGGTTATCGCGATACCAGCGGCTTTCAATAGCAAAGACATTATCGCACGGCAGCAGCGCCGCCAGCGGATGCTCCGGACGCACCGCTTCAACGCCGACGCGCGCTTTGCCATTGGCGTCGAAACGCGCCACGTAACGCAACACCAGCCCCAGTTCGCGGGCTGCCTCCAGACGCTGCACCATCTGTTCATTCAGCGCGTCGCCGTTTTCGAAAAAGTGATCGA
This sequence comes from Salmonella sp. NW722, assembly GCF_051702785.1. NCBI lineage: Bacteria > Pseudomonadati > Pseudomonadota > Gammaproteobacteria > Enterobacterales > Enterobacteriaceae > Salmonella > Salmonella sp. NW722. The sequence continues at coordinate 147,525 of NZ_JAMMIN010000010.1, read as the reverse complement.
TAGACCCTTCTTCACAATGCGCCGGCACCAACGATTCTACACGCACCTGATCCGGCTCGATGTCGTATCCCGCCTCGCGCGCCAGAATCACCAGCTTACGCATGACATCTTTTCCGGAAAGATCGACGCGCGGATCGGGTTCCGTCAGCCCCTGCTGCCAGGCCTGATCCACCAGATCGGTAAACGGCACCGTGCCGTCAAATTGCAGGAACAGCCAGGATAGCGTCCCGGAGAAGATCCCGCTGATCGAGAGAATCGTATCGCCGCTGTCAATCAAATCCCGCACCGTGTGGTTGATCGGCAACCCCGCGCCCACGGTGGCGTTATACAGCCAGTAACGCCCGGTTTTTTCAAACGCGTCATGAATCTGGCGATACTTATCGCTGGCGCTTGCGCCCGCCAGTTTATTGGCGCTAATCACATGAAAACCGTGGCTGGCGAAATCCAGATACTGATCGGCCAGTTGCTCGCTTGCTGTCACATCCAGCACCACTAAATCATCATACGGATGCGCACGCATCCACAGGAATAGCGACTCTTCGTCCTGCTCAACGGCTTCATCATCAAAGAATGCCAGCGCGCGGCTGGCATCCAGCCCTTCATAATTCAGCAGGCTACGGCGGCTATCCACCACGCCCGCCAGCACAAATTCAAAACCAGTACGCGCGGAAAGCGTGCTTTGTTCACGGGCAAATAGTTCCAGCCAACGGGAGCCGATGTTCCCCTTACCGAACAGCATCAGGCCAATGCGTTTTTCGGCGCGGAAAACAGACTGGTGCAGCCCCTGAATCAGGCTCTCAGTCGGGCCGGTACGCAGCACCGCCACCAGACTGATGCCCTCCTCCGACTGCCAGGTAAACTCCACTGGCTGACCTTTCAACTGCTGCCAGAAGCGATGGCAGTGTAGCGGATTGCGAGTGACGCCCGCACCGACCATCGCCACCAGCGCCAGCCCCTGCCGCAGGCGCAATTCGCCCGGCAGCCCGACATCGTCGAGGAGTTTCAGTACGCTATCCGCTACCTCGGCGGTATAGCAGAACTGTAATAGCTGGCGATCGCGATGCACGCCCACCGCCAGCGGACGCGCCTGCGCCCGTTTTAAAATTTGGTCGAGCTCTTTGTGCGCCAGCCTGAAATCCTGGCTGGCGGGCACCTGAAACTCAATCAGACAGATATCATCGTGACTGGTCACGATACGCGCGCCCGTCCCGGAAGCCAGCACTCGTTCAATTCGGGTTGACCCTTGATCCGGCGTGTAGCTACAGCGCAACTGCAAATCGATATCGCTGCCGGACACTGGCTGTAGCGTGCGGGCGTGCAGAACAGGCGCCGCCAGACGCGCCAGCTCGCTGGCTTCGTCCAGACGCAGCAACGGCAGCAGGCAGGCATCTTTCACTTTGCGCGGGTCGGCGCTATAAACGCCCGCGACATCGCTCCAGATGGTCACGCGGGAAACGCCCGCCAGCGCGCCGATTTGCGTGGCGGAATAGTCGGAACCGTTCCGGCCTAACAGGACCGTTTCGCCGTCGTGATTGCGGCTGATAAAGCCGGTCACGACCAGACGTTTGCCAGGATGCTGCGCCAGTAGCTGTTGCAATAAAGGATAAGATAGCCCTTCATCAACCTGCGGCTGTGCGGCGCGTTCGGCGCGTAAAAATGCGCGCGCGTCCAGCCAGGCGGCATCCAGCCCCTGCTGATTCAGGACGGCGGACATCAATCTCGCCGACCAAATTTCGCCGTGTCCGACAATCTCGGCATAGACGGCATCCGTTACGCCGCCGTCGAGCAAGGCGGCAAGGCGTTCCAGATCGCTGATAAAAGCACTGGTTAAATCATCTGCCGCGTCGGCGGGAAGCAGCCCGCTAATCAGATCGCACTGGTAGCGGCGTAACGTCTGTAATACCTGATGCGCAGAAAGGCGATCGGTCTGGCTTAACTTGAGCCAGCTAATCAACTGGTTGGTGGTACTGCCTGCGGCGGACACTACCATCATATCGTCAGGCTGCGAATACTCCGCCATAATGCCTGCGACACGCAGGTAACACTTCACATCCGCCAGACTACTGCCGCCAAATTTATGCAGTTGACGACCTTTCGCCCCTGCCTGCGCAATCACACTCATGTTTACCCCTTGTTTGCAGCCCGGAAGCCATTTTCCAGGTCGGCAATTAAATCTTCGCCATCTTCAATACCGGTGGAGATACGCAGTAGCGTTTCGGAGATCCCGGCGGCGGCACGCGCCTGCGGCGACATACCGGCATGCGTCATGGTGGCGGCGTGAGAGATCAAACTTTCCACTCCCCCTAAAGATTCCGCCAGCGTAAACAGCGACAGCCCGCCCAGAAAACGACGCAGCGTCTCCTCATCCCCATCCAGTTCAAAACTCAACATTGCGCCAAAGCCTTTTTGCTGACGCGCGGCAATTTCATGCCCCTGATTTTCCGGCAGCGACGGGTGATACAGTTTTTTCACCAACGGCTGGGTTTGCAGATATTTCACAATCGCCTGCGCGTTGCGCTGCGCCAGCTCCATACGCGGCACCAGAGTTCGCAAACCGCGCAGCAGCAGATAGCTATCAAACGCCCCGCCAGTGACGCCAATATTATTCGCCCACCACGCCAGTTCAGTGACCATTTCCGGATCTTTGGCAATCACCACGCCGGCCACGACATCCGAATGACCGTTGAGATATTTCGTGCATGAATGCAACACCAGATCGGCACCCAACGCCAGCGGATTTTGCAGCGCCGGGCTTAAAAACGTGTTATCAACGACGCTCACTGCGCCCGCCTCGCGCGCCAGCCGACAGATTTTCGCAATATCCACCACGCGTAACAATGGATTACTTGGACTTTCTACCAGTACCAGCTTCGGTTTTTCTTCCAGCGCCGCCTGTAAGGCGCGTTCATCGCCCTGATCGACAAACCGCACACGATAACAGCCGCGTGTCGCCAGACTGTCAAACAGACGATAACTGCCGCCGTAACAATCATGCGGCGCGACCAGCAGATCGCCCGGCTTGAGGAAAACGGTGGTGACCAGATGAATCGCCGACATGCCGGTATTCGTCAATACCGCGCCCGCGCCGCCTTCCAGTTCCGCTAATGCGCGCTGAACCACATCACGCGTGGGATTACCGCGGCGGGAATAATCATGCGCGCGCGGCTCATTGAAACCGGTAAAGTTATAGGTACTGGAGAGGTGGATTGGCGGCACAACGCAGCCGTATTGCTCGTCGTCGTTTAATCCGCTACGCACTGCGATAGTGGCCTGTTTACGCGTCATATGAAGATATTCCTGGCTGAGTCGGTGAAAGTCAGGCCACAGATTAACCACTACCAAGATAGACGTCAATACATCTGGACATCTAAACTTCTTTGCGTATAGATTGAGCAAACCGCAAATAGCCGTTAAAATTATATGCATTAGCGCACATCTGCGACCGCTAACTTCGTGTCAGGGCCGCGCCACTACGGTAAACTACGCGCGATTATGGTCCGGGCTCAGGTTCAGACCTCAATATTAATGACGAAGAGGATTAAGTATCTCATGGCTGAATGGAGCGGCGAATATATCAGCCCATACGCTGAGCACGGTAAGAAGAGTGAGCAAGTCAAAAAAATTACGGTTTCCATTCCTCTGAAGGTGTTAAAAATCCTCACCGATGAACGTACGCGTCGTCAGGTGAACAACCTGCGCCACGCCACCAACAGCGAGCTGTTGTGTGAAGCATTTCTGCACGCCTTTACCGGGCAACCCTTGCCGGATGATGCCGATCTGCGAAAAGAGCGCAGCGATGAAATCCCGGAAGCGGCAAAAGAGATCATGCGTGAGATGGGGATTGACCCGGAAACGTGGGAATACTGATAGCAAAGCATGCGGTCAGAACGCCTCTGGCCGCGCTTTTTTAACGATTCCCCCTGTACGCGGCTATCTCCGACATTTTTCTAAACGTTCATCTTCCCGAATAGCCCTCGATAGATAAATTTGTCAGACATGATAAGTTTCTCTTCGTTACTTTCCTGAAAAAAATTCCCGACATGCCATAACCGATATAATTTTATTATATTTAAACTTCCAATATTTATTTAATGTTTCACGTAGCAAAGCGTACATTAATAATAATACACCGCCATATATTTACTGAACAAATAGTATAACGATGAGTATTGTTAAAAAGACCATGGACACCTCATATTTGTGACCAACATCATTATTCCCCTCCGCGGATTGTTTTACTTTTTTAAATGTTTTTTCATCTCCAATAAATAAGAAGGTTAATATACATTCATTTTATCGATAATATCGAATGGGGAAATAAATATGTTATTTACAAGGAAAGTCTTACCTGTATTATGCTGCCTGTGTTTGAGCGGCAGCGTTTTGGCCTCAGGCGTTTTAGACCCAAACAGGCCAATGGTCGCATCAGCAGATGTCATTCCAGTCCATGAAGGGCCATTAGGTATGGTCGATGTCGCCCCCTACGGCGGCGTTTTCCCATTAACAGCAATCATTAATAAAGCCAATCATAATGTACAGGACGTGAAGGTTACCGTTTTAGGGAAAGGGGAAAAAGGCATCCCGATCAGTTATGATGTCGGCCCGCAGGCTATAAATACCCATGACGGCATACCTGTATTTGGCTTGTATCCAGATTATGTCAATAAGGTTAAAGTTGACTGGACTGAAGAAGGTAAAAAACAAACTTATACGTGGTCCATTTACGCCGCACCGGTATCATTACCCTCTACTACCGGGCAAACTGCCGTTCTTCCTACGGTAGAACCGGTTAAAGTCGATAGCTCGCTTAAAAATCGCTTATATCTTTTTAACCATATAACGGGGATGCCAAGAGCCGGCCACATTATGCATGTCGCAGGCGGCGCGGCGAACTGGGATTATACCGGTATCAACTGGATTAGCGATACGAATGGCGATGTTCGCGGCTATATGAATATTGATAAATTCCGTAACCAGGATGATATAACGCGCTTTGGTTCCATGATGAGCTTCCATCAGGTTAACGATGGCAATCTTATTTTTGGCCAGGGTCAACGTTACTTTAAATATGATTTCTTAGGCCGCGTTATTTCCGATAAACGACTGCCAAAAGGATTTATTGATTTTTCGCACGCCATTACCGAAACGCCGAAAGGCACCTACCTGCTGCGTGTCGCAAAAGAAAATTATCCATTAAATGGTAAATACACCATCAATACGGTGCGTGATCATATTCTTGAAGTTGACCAGAACGGCGATACCGTCGATTACTGGGATCTGCCAAAAATCCTCGACCCCTATCGTGACGACGTTATTCTGGCGATGGATCAGGGAGCGGTATGTTTGAGCGTCGATGCCGAACACTCCGGTCAGGTCATGACCAAAGAGCAGCTTGCAAAACAACCCTTCGGCGATATCGCGGGTTCCGGCCCGGGCCGCAACTGGGCGCATGTTAACTCCGTCAGCTACGATCCTCGCGACGACAGCATTATCATTAGCTCGCGCCACCAGTCTGCCATCATCAAAATTGGTCGCGATAAAAAAGTGAAATGGATACTTTCCGATCCATCCGGCTGGAAAGGCGAACTGGCGAAAAAAGTGCTGAAACCCGTAGACAGCAACGGTAAACCACTAACCTGCGAAGCGCACCACTGCGACGGTGGATTTGACTGGACATGGACACAACATACCGGTTGGTTAGTGCCATCCAAAAGCACCGGAGGTAAAACCGTCGTGACCGCCTTTGATAACGGCGATGCGCGCGGCATGGAACAACCGGCCATGCCATCAATGAAATATTCCCGCGGCGTGGAATATCAAATTGACGAAAAAAATATGACGGTTTCCCAAATGTGGGAATATGGTAAAGAGCGCGGTTTTGACTGGTACAGCGCCATTACTTCCGTCACGGAATATCGCCCGGAAACCAAAACGATGTTCATGTACTCGGCTACAGCGGGAATGAGCGGTACAAAACCGATCGTTTCCGTTCTGGATGAAGTCAAAGACGGTACTCAGGATGTGATGCTGGAGCTAAAAGTACACAGTAACCGTGCCGGTATGCTGGGTTATCGGGCGCTGATTATCGATCCAGAGCAGATGTTTAAAAAATAAAGCGAGATAGTAAAAGTAAAACAGGCGGAAGCTAACTTCCGCCTGAATAGTTAAAACGTATTGTAGTTATGACATTCGCCTTATTGCCCTCGAAGAGGAATGCAAAAATATCAATGAATTACCAATCCAGCACCGACCCGATAAGCGCAGCGTCATTAGACAAACGCCACAATATACCGCGCCTTTGCTGGTGATATGTCATGAAAAAGCTCTTTATCGCCTGGATAAGTTTATTGCTATATGGCTGCACAACCTTTCCACAAGCCGTAAAACCTACGACAGGCGGACAGCCCTCCCCGACGGAAATCTATATCGTCAGTCATGGCTGGCACACGGGAATTATTGCGCCGGCCCATGATGTTAATACCGTTCTGCCACAGCTTAAAAAACGGTTCGCTCAGGAGACGCAGTGGTATGAAATCGGCTGGGGCGATAAGGGCTTTTATCAGTCACAAGAAATAACCACCGCGCTTACGCTCCAGGCCATGTTCTGGTCATCCGGCGCGGTTATGCACATCGTCGCCTTTTCCGGTCAACCAGAACGCTATTTCGCCGGTAGCGAGATAAAATCACTGCTCCTGCACACAAACCAGCGTAACAGTCTGATGCGTTATCTGGGCCGCAGCTTTGCGCGTGACGCAGAGGGTAATCTGATTCCGTTAAAACAAGGAATTTACGGCGATAGCCAGTTTTACGCCGCGAATGGCCGCTACGGCATACTCAATACCTGCAATAAATGGACAGCGAAGGGGCTGGAAAGCGCGGGACTGACTATAAATCCTTCGTTAAAACTCACGGCAGGAAGCGTAATGAAAGCGATTACGGATCACAGAATGTGTCTGAACAAATACTGTTATCCCTAGAAAACAAAAAAAGCGCCCTGCGGCGCTTTTTTCTGACGGTAACTTATTTGCTGCCAGGGATGCTGAAGCGCTTGTTGAAGCGCTCAACACGACCACCGGTATCAACAACACGCTGCTTACCAGTGAAGAACGGGTGGCATTTGCCGCACACGTCCAGGTTCAGGTCGTGACCCACGGTAGAGTGGGTTTTGATAACATTACCGCAAGAACAGGTTGCAGTAATTTCTACGTAATTCGGGTGAATACCTTTTTTCATGGGGAACCTCAGTGTAAGGCCGCGTCGCTCTTCCAGCCCTAACGCCAGACACCACGCGAAGTTAATAGTAAAGGGTTTGATGCTCACAACACGCACCAAAGGCGGCGAATCATACAGAATTTGACCACCGTATGCAAACTGATCCGCGCTCCCTTATCGTAATGTGTATACTACCCGACGAAATTTCAAGTCAGGAAGATGCTATGTCCGTCGCGCACGTTGCCTTGCCCGTTCCGCTTCCCCGAACCTTTGATTACCTGCTGCCGGAAGGCGGGGTCGCCAAAGCCGGGTGCCGCGTGCGCGTGCCGTTCGGCAAGCAGCAAGAGCGCGTGGGCATTGTCGTCTCGGTTAGCGACCACAGCGAATTGCCGCTCGATGAATTAAAATCGGTCATTGAAATCCTGGATAACGAGCCAATCTTTTCTCCCTCCATCTGGCGCTTACTCCTCTGGGCGGCGGATTACTACCACCATCCCCTCGGCGACGTTCTGTTTCACGCTCTGCCAGTTTTACTGCGTCAGGGAAAACCAGCCAGCAACGCGCCTCTATGGTATTGGTTCGCCACCGAAGAGGGGCAAGCCGTCGACATCAACAGCCTGAAACGTTCCGCCAAACAACAACAGGCGCTGGCGGCGCTGCGGCAAGGAAAGATCTGGCGCTATCAGGTAGCCGAGCTTGATTTTACTGACGCCACGCTGCAAACGCTGCGGCGTAAGGGGCTTTGTGAGCTTGCCAGTGAAACGCCCGCGTTTACCGACTGGCGGGAGCATTATGCCGTCGCAGGAGAGCGCCTGCGGCTGAATACCGAACAGGCGACAGCAGTCGGCGCGATTCACAGCGCGTCGGACGGTTTCTCCGCCTGGTTGCTGGCAGGCGTAACCGGTTCCGGCAAGACCGAAGTGTATCTGAGCGTGCTGGAAAACGTCCTCGCCCAGGGCAAACAGGCGCTGGTGATGGTGCCGGAAATCGGCCTGACGCCGCAAACGATCGCCCGTTTTCGCGAACGTTTTAACGCGCCGGTGGAAGTGCTGCATTCCGGGCTAAACGACAGCGAGCGTCTTTCGGCATGGCTGAAAGCGAAAAACGGCGAAGCGGCGATTGTCATCGGCACGCGCTCCTCGCTGTTTACGCCGTTTAAAAATCTTGGCGTGATTGTCATCGACGAAGAGCACGACAGCTCTTATAAACAGCAGGAAGGGTGGCGCTACCATGCCCGCGATTTGGCAGTGTATCGCGCCCATAGCGAGCAGATCCCGATTATTCTCGGCTCCGCCACCCCAGCCCTGGAAACGCTATGCAACGTGCGGCAGAAAAAATACCGGATGCTGCGTCTGACGCGGCGCGCAGGCAACGCCCGCCCAGCCCTGCAGCATGTGCTGGATTTAAAAGGCCAGCGTCTTCAGGCGGGACTGGCGCCCGCCCTTATCGCCCGTATGCGCCAACATCTCCAGGCCGACAATCAGGTAATTTTATTTCTTAACCGCCGGGGATTCGCGCCCGCGCTGCTTTGCCACGACTGCGGCTGGATTGCGGAGTGCCCGCGTTGCGATCACTACTACACGCTGCACCAGGCGCAGCATCATTTACGCTGTCATCACTGCGACAGCCAACGTCCGGTACCGCGTCAGTGCCCCTCCTGCGGCTCCACACATATGCTACCGGTTGGGTTAGGGACCGAACAGCTGGAGCAGGTGCTGGCGCCCTTCTTCCCCGGGGTGCCGATCTCACGAATCGACCGTGATACCACCAGTCGTAAAGGCGCGCTGGAGCAGCATCTGGCGGAAGTTCACCGCGGCGGAGTGCGCATTCTGATAGGCACACAAATGCTGGCGAAAGGCCATCACTTTCCGGACGTCACGCTGGTGGCGTTGCTGGACGTCGATGGCGCGCTTTTTTCCGCAGATTTTCGTTCGGCGGAACGCTTTGCCCAGCTCTACACTCAGGTTTCCGGCCGCGCCGGGCGCGCGGGCAAACAGGGCGAAGTGGTGCTCCAAACGCACCATCCTGAGCATCCCCTGCTGCAAACGTTACTGTATAAAGGCTATGATGCGTTTGCGGAGCAGGCGCTGGCGGAACGGCAAACGCTCCAGCTTCCGCCGTGGACCAGCCACGTCATTATTCGCGCAGAGGATCACAACAATCAGCAGGCGCCCGTCTTTCTCCAGCAGTTGCGTAATCTGATTCAGGCCAGCCCGCTATCAGACGATAAGCTGTGGATCTTAGGTCCGGTTCCGGCCCTCGCGCCAAAACGCGGCGGCCGCTATCGCTGGCAAATTTTACTTCAGCATCCTTCACGGATTCGCCTGCAACACATCATCAGCGGCACGCTGGCGTTGATCAATACGCTCCCTGAAGCGCGGAAAGTTAAATGGGTTCTGGACGTCGATCCGATTGAAGGATAGTCCTCACGATGCGAGGCGGATCGTAAAATTAAAGATCCATCACACTTTTTATGAAAATTCTGTAACCGCTTCCACGCACTATCTGATAAAAATGTTTTCGATGAGTGTTACCAGGGATAGATCTGCGCCAGCAGTTCCCAGGCGAGGAGAAAGAGTGAAATCGAACAAGCAGGTTACTGCCGCTACGATGAAGGATGTTGCGTTGAAGGCGAAAGTCTCTACGGCAACCGTATCCCGCGCGTTAATGAACCCCGATAAAGTCTCCCAGTCGACCCGTAGCCGGGTTGAACAGGCCGCGCTTGAAGTGGGTTATTTCCCGCAGTCGATGGGGCGAAATGTAAAACGCAATGAATCCCGTACGATTCTGGTGATTGTCCCGGATATTTGCGATCCCTTCTTCAGTGAAATTATCCGCGGTATCGAAGTGACCGCGGCAGAACAGGGGTATCTGGTGCTGATTGGCGATTGCGCCCATCAAAACCAGAAAGAAAAAACCTTTCTTAATCTCATCATCACCAAACAGATCGACGGCATGGTACTTCTCAGTTCCCGACTGCCCTTTGACGCCAGCGTTGAGGAGCAGCGCAATTTGCCTCCGATGGTGATGTCGAATGAGTTTGCGCCGGAGCTTGAACTGCCGACGGTACATATCGATAACCTCACCGCCGCGTTCAATGCCATGAACTACCTGTTGGATTTGGGCCACAAGCGGATTGGTTGTATTGCGGGGCCGGAAGATATGCCGCTCTGTCACTATCGCTTACAAGGTTACGTACAGGCATTAAGACGCAGTGGCATTGTGGTCGATCCGCATTACATCGCCCGTGGCGACTTTACCTTTGAAGCCGGGGCAAACGCATTAAAGCAGTTGCTTGAGCAACCGTTGCCGCCTACCGCCGTCTTTTGTCATAGCGACGTAATGGCGCTGGGCGCCCTCTCCTGGGCCAAGCGCCAGGGTCTGAAAGTGCCTGACGATCTGTCGATTATCGGCTTTGACAATATCGCGCTGGCCGAGTTTTGCGACCCTCCGTTGACAACCGTGGCGCAGCCGCGTTTTGACATTGGTCGCGAGGCGATGCTGCTGTTGCTCGATCAGATGCAGGGGCAAAATGTGAGCAGCGGCTCGCGTTTAATGGATTGCGAGCTGATTATTCGCGGTTCTACGCGCGCTTTACCCTAAAGTAAATAGCTTTAAGACTCACCTGTCTGGTCAAAGGCCCGCCGCTTCAGTAACATGACGGGCTGACGAACGAATAAATACAGCGAAACGATAGTGGCACAACGAGATTATGTACGTCGCGGCCAACCGGCTCCTTCGCGGCGCAAAAAGAGCACCTCACGGAACTCACGGAAGAAGCAAAGCAACATGCCTGCCGTCTCGCCGGCAATGGTCGCGATTGCGGCAGCCGTCCTTGTGACCTTTATCGGCGGTCTGTACTTCATTACTCACCATAAGAAAGAAGAGTCCGAAACGCTACAAAACCAGAAAGTCACCGGCAATGGGCTTCCGCCAAAACCGGAAGAGCGCTGGCGTTACATCAAAGAGCTGGAAAGTCGCCAGCCGGGCGTGCGTACGCCAACGGAACCGTCCGCCGGCGGCGAAGTCATGAATCCGAATCAGCTCACCAGCGAGCAGCGTCAACTCCTGGAACAGATGCAGGCGGATATGCGTCAGCAGCCGACGCAACTTAACGAAGTGCCGTGGAACGAGCAGACGCCAGAACAACGCCAGCAAACGCTACAGCGCCAGCGTCAGGCGCAGCAGCAGCAGCAGCAGTGGGCTCAAACGCAGCCTGTTCAGCAACCACGTACGCAGCCGCGGGTAAACGAGCAGCCGCAAACGCGCACGGTACAGTCCGCCCCGGCGCAACCCGCGCGCCAAAGTCAGCCGCCGAAGCAGACGGCCTCGCAGCAACCTTATCAGGATTTGCTGCAAACGCCGGCGCATACCAGCGCGGCAGCGCCGAAAGCCGCGCCAATTACGCGCGCGCCTGAAGCGCCGAAGGCGACAGCAGAGAAAAAAGATGAACGTCGCTGGATGGTGCAATGTGGTTCATTCAAAGGCGCCGAGCAGGCAGAAAGCGTCCGCGCTCAGCTGGCGTTTGAAGGCTTTGACTCCAAAATTACCACCAATAACGGCTGGAATCGCGTGGTTATCGGGCCGGTGAAAGGTAAAGAAAATGCCGACAGCACCATTAACCGTCTGAAGATGGCGGGCCATACAAACTGCATTCGACTCGCCACCGGGGGTTGAAACCCTCAAAATCTCCCCCATCTATACTTGCATTATGCCCCGTACGCCGTACGGGGCCGCAATTCAGCATTAGTAACCAAGGGGTCTGCTCGTGACAACAATAGTAAGCGTACGCCGTAACGGCCACGTGGTAATCGCCGGTGATGGTCAGGCCACACTGGGTAACACAGTAATGAAAGGCAACGTGAAGAAAGTCCGCCGCCTCTACAACGACAAGGTCATTGCGGGCTTTGCGGGCGGTACTGCGGATGCATTCACGCTGTTCGAGCTGTTTGAACGTAAACTGGAAATGCATCAGGGGCACCTGGTCAAAGCCGCCGTTGAACTGGCGAAAGACTGGCGTACCGACCGTATGCTACGCAAACTGGAAGCGTTGCTGGCCGTCGCGGATGAAACCGCCTCGCTCATCATCACGGGTAACGGCGATGTCGTGCAACCTGAAAACGATTTAATTGCTATCGGCTCCGGCGGTCCTTATGCCCAGGCTGCCGCTCGCGCTCTGTTGGAAAATACCGAGCTCGGCGCGCGCGAAATTGCTGAAAAGGCGTTGGATATTGCAGGCGATATCTGCATTTACACCAACCATTTCCACACCATTGAAGAATTGACCGCCAAAGCGTAAGGACCTCTCATGTCTGAAATGACCCCACGCGAAATTGTCAGCGAACTGAACAAACACATTATCGGCCAGGATAACGCAAAGCGTTCCGTGGCGATTGCATTGCGTAACCGCTGGCGTCGTATGCAGCTTGATGAAGAGCTGCGCCACGAAGTAACGCCGAAAAATATTCTGATGATTGGCCCAACCGGCGTCGGTAAAACCGAAATCGCCCGTCGTCTGGCGAAACTCGCCAACGCGCCGTTCATTAAAGTCGAAGCCACCAAATTCACCGAAGTGGGCTACGTCGGGAAAGAAGTGGACTCTATCATCCGCGATCTGACCGATGCCGCTGTGAAAATGGTTCGCGTACAGGCTATCGAGAAAAACCGCTATCGTGCGGAGGAATTGGCGGAAGAGCGTATTCTCGACGTACTGATCCCACCCGCAAAAAATAACTGGGGCCAGGCCGAACAGCAGCAGGAGCCTTCTGCCGCCCGTCAAACGTTCCGCAAAAAACTGCGCGAAGGCCAGCTCGACGATAAAGAGATCGAGATTAACCTCGCCGCCGCGCCGATGGGCGTAGAGATTATGGCGCCTCCGGGCATGGAAGAGATGACTAGCCAGTTGCAGTCTATGTTCCAGAACCTGGGCGGCCAGAAACAGAAACCGCGTAAGCTGAAAATTAAAGACGCGATGAAACTGTTGGTTGAAGAAGAAGCTGCTAAGCTGGTCAACCCGGAAGAGCTGAAACAGGACGCTATCGACGCGGTTGAACAGCACGGCATCGTGTTTATCGATGAAATTGACAAAATTTGTAAGCGTGGCGAAACCTCCGGCCCGGATGTTTCACGCGAAGGCGTACAGCGCGACTTACTGCCGCTGGTAGAAGGCTGCACGGTTTCGACCAAACACGGGATGGTCAAAACGGATCATATTCTGTTTATCGCCTCTGGCGCGTTCCAGGTGGCGAAGCCGTCTGATCTGATCCCGGAACTGCAGGGCCGCCTGCCGATTCGCGTTGAACTTCAGGCGCTGACCACCAGCGATTTCGAACGCATTTTGACCGAGCCAAACGCCTCCGTCACCGTGCAGTATAAAGCGCTGATGGCAACTGAAGGCGTCAATATCGAGTTCACCGATTCCGGTATTAAACGTATTGCCGAAGCCGCCTGGCAGGTTAACGAAACCACCGAAAACATCGGCGCGCGCCGTCTGCATACCGTACTGGAGCGTCTGATGGAAGAGATTTCCTATAACGCCAGCGATCTGCACGGCCAAAACATCACAATTGATGCGGAATATGTGAGCAAACATCTGGATGCGCTGGTCGCAGATGAAGATCTAAGCCGTTTTATCTTATAATCGCGTCCAATGCATTTTCATCACTGTTGATGGGGCTGAAAAGCCCCATTTTTATTGGCGCTAAATATGACTGAACAACAACAAATTAGCCGCACCCAGGCCTGGCTGGAAAGCTTACGACCCAAAACCTTGCCCCTCGCCTTCGCGGCGATTATCGTCGGTACGGCCCTGGCATGGTGGCAAGGCTATTTCGATCCTCTGGTCGCACTGCTGGCCCTTATCACCGCCGGGCTGCTGCAAATTTTATCCAACCTCGCCAACGATTACGGCGACGCTGTCAAAGGCAGTGATAAACCGGATCGCATCGGGCCGCTGCGGGGGATGCAAAAAGGCGTCATCACCCGGCAGGAGATGAAGCGGGCGTTAATCATTACCGTCGTGCTGATCTGTATCTCCGGACTGGCGCTGGTGGCGGTCGCGTGCCATACGTTAACCGATTTTGTCGGCTTCCTGATTTTGGGCGGACTGTCGATTATCGCCGCCATCACCTACACCGTGGGTAATCGGCCCTACGGCTATATCGGGCTGGGTGATATCTCTGTCCTGGTATTCTTTGGCTGGCTAAGTGTCATGGGGAGCTGGTATCTCCAGGCGCATACGTTGATTCCGGCGCTAATTCTCCCGGCCACCGCCTGCGGTTTACTGGCGACGGCGGTGCTGAATATTAATAACCTGCGCGATATTAATAGCGACAGAGAGAACGGCAAAAACACCCTTGTGGTACGACTCGGCGATGTCAACGCGCGTCGTTATCACGCCTGCCTGTTGCTAGGCGCGCTGCTCTGTCTGGCGCTGTTTAATCTGCTCTCGCTACACAGTCCGTGGGGATGGTTGTTTATTCTGGCCGCGCCCTTGCTCATTAAACAAGCGCGCTACGTAATGCGCGAAAGGGAGCCTGCGGCAATGCGCCCGATGCTTGAACGTACCGTTAAAGGCGCGTTGTTAACCAACCTGTTATTTGTGATTGGGATACTCTTAAGTCAGTGGGCCGTTTAACTGACAAATATCAATTAACAATTGATGATTTTGCCAACAGTATACTTAGCGCGATATACTAAAAATTCTCGCAGCAACTGAACGTTAAGCCTATGAAATACGATACTTCCGAGCTTTGTGACATCTATCAGGAAGATGTCAACGTCGTGGAACCGCTGTTCTCTAATTTTGGAGGGCGGTCGTCGTTTGGCGGACAAATCATCACGGTAAAATGTTTCGAGGACAACGGGTTGCTGTACGATCTGCTCGAACAAAATGGCCGTGGTCGGGTTCTGCTGGTCGATGGCGGCGGTTCTGTCCGCCGTGCATTAGTCGATGCGGAGCTGGCGCGTCTGGCCACGCAAAATGAATGGGAAGGGCTGGTTATCTATGGCGCGGTGCGTCAGGTGGACGATCTGGAAGAGCTGGATATCGGCATTCAGGCGATCGCCGCCATTCCGGTTGGCGCCGCAGGTGAAGGCATTGGGGAAAGCGATGTGCGCGTCAATTTCGGCGGCGTGACGTTCTTCTCCGGCGATCATCTCTATGCCGACAACACCGGGATTATCCTTTCCGAAGACCCACTTGATATCGAGTGATCAAAAAAGGCGCCGTAAGGCGCCTTTTTTATGCGTTGTCGCTGATTGCCGGATGTCGGCTTACGCCTTATCCGGCCCACCGGTATCCGCATTCTAAATCCTCTATAGATTTCGCGTCAGGGCAAGGCGGCAAGTAAGTGAATCCCCAGGAGCATAGGCCACTATGTGACTGGGGTGAACGCACGCAGCCAACGCCGCCATAACGTGAAATATGACGAGGATTAGACTTCTTCCATACGACCAAGCAGCGCCTGCAAACGTTCCTGCCAGCCGCTCTGCTGTTCCTTCAGAGAATTATTTTCACGCTCGAGTTCTTCACGTTGATGCTGTGCAGACTGCACTTCCTGCGTCAGGCTGTTGTTCTTTTCTTTCAGCTCTTCAATTTCCATCTGTAACAGGGTGATGGTGTCAATCGCCTGCTGTACTTTTGCTTCCAGTTTCTCAAACACTTCTAAAGACATGATCTTACCTCTCCTGAATTGCAAGGCGACGCTTCACGTAAACGCGCACAATATATAGTGTCGATTGTATGAAGCCCCGCTCTCGCTGTCCAGCGACATACCGCGTAGATCGCGGTTTGCAGCAATTTTCATCCATCTCCTGGTAACATTCATTCAATAACTTAAAAGTGTTAACATATTGGTTAATGAAATGATTCAATTCACTCTCTTCTGCTGTCTCAAAATGCGCCTCATGGCGCGATAACGCTCATTTTATTGACGCAGTACACACATTTTGATTTCGATATTTCTCGTTTTTGCTCGTTAACGATAAATTAACAGTGTGCCTACAGGGCATCGTGGATGTCCATGACCTCCTCGCATACCAATAATCATTACATACTCTTCAGGATCCGATTATGAGTCAAACATCAACCTTAAAAGGCCAGTGCATTGCTGAATTCCTCGGTACCGGGTTGTTGATTTTTTTCGGTGTGGGTTGTGTCGCTGCGCTTAAAGTTGCCGGAGCTACTTTTGGACAGTGGGAAATCAGCGTCATCTGGGGTCTGGGAGTAGCGATGGCTATCTACCTGACGGCAGGTGTTTCTGGCGCACACCTGAACCCGGCAGTGACCATCGCACTCTGGCTATTTGCCTGTTTCGACAAACGTAAAGTTGTTCCTTTTATTATTTCTCAAGTTGCCGGCGCCTTTTGCGCAGCGGCGTTAGTTTACGGGCTTTATTACAATCTTTTTGTGGACTTCGAACAAACCCACCATATCGTCCGTGGCAGCGTTGAAAGTCTCGATCTCGCAGGCATTTTCTCAACTTACCCGAATCCTCATATCAATTTTGTGCAGGCCTTCGCGGTTGAAATGGTGATTACCGCTATTCTGATGGGGCTGATTCTGGCGCTGACCGACGACGGTAACGGCGTACCTCGCGGTCCGCTTGCGCCACTGCTCATTGGTTTACTGATCGCCGTTATCGGTGCCTCTATGGGGCCGTTGACCGGGTTTGCGATGAATCCGGCGCGTGACTTTGGCCCCAAAATGTTCGCCGGGCTTGCCGGCTGGGGTGAAATTGCGTTTACCGGCGGTAGAGACATTCCTTACTTCCTGGTGCCGCTGTTTGGCCCCATCGTCGGCGCCATTCTGGGCGCGTTTGCTTATCGCAAATTTATTGGCCGTCATTTGCCGTGCGATACCTGCGTCGTGGAAGAGAAGGACTCCACCGCGACCACACAACAAAATGCTTCGCTGTAATCTGATTACGGGACAAAATTATGACTGAAAAAAAATATATCGTTGCGCTCGACCAGGGTACCACCAGCTCCCGCGCGGTCGTTATGGATCATGACGCGAATATCGTCAGCGTATCACAGCGTGAATTTGAGCAAATTTATCCTAAGCCAGGCTGGGTAGAACACGACCCGATGGAAATTTGGGCGTCCCAAAGCTCAACGCTGGTAGAAGTGCTGGCTAAGGCCGATATCAGTTCCGATCAGATTGCCGCTATCGGTATCACCAACCAACGTGAAACCGCGATCGTCTGGGAACGTGAAACCGGCAAACCGATATACAACGCTATTGTCTGGCAGTGCCGTCGTACCGCCGATATTTGCGAACAGCTTAAACGCGACGGTCTGGAAGATTACATCCGCGACAATACCGGTCTGGTCGTCGATCCGTACTTCTCTGGCACTAAAGTGAAATGGATCCTTGACCATGTGGAAGGTTCGCGCGAACGCGCGAAGCGTGGCGAGCTGCTGTTCGGTACGGTGGATACCTGGCTTATCTGGAAGATGACGCAGGGCCGCGTCCACGTTACGGATTACACCAACGCCTCACGAACCATGCTGTTCAACATCCATGATTTGGACTGGGACGATAAAATGCTGGACGTGCTGGATATCCCACGCGCGATGCTGCCCCAGGTACGTAAGTCCTCCGAAGTCTATGGCCAGACCAATATTGGCGGTAAAGGCGGTACACGTATTCCTATCGCCGGGATTGCCGGGGATCAGCAGGCCGCGCTCTTCGGCCAACTGTGCGTAAAGGAAGGAATGGCAAAGAACACCTACGGCACCGGCTGCTTTATGCTGATGAACACCGGCGAGAAAGCGGTAAAATCGGAAAACGGCCTGCTGACCACCATCGCCTGCGGCCCAAGCGGCGAAGTCAACTATGCGCTGGAAGGTGCGGTGTTTATGGCGGGAGCGTCCATTCAATGGCTGCGTGATGAAATGAAGCTCATCAGCGACGCGTTCGACTCCGAATATTTCGCCACGAAAGTGAAAGATACCAACGGTGTCTACGTGGTTCCGGCCTTCACCGGTCTGGGCGCGCCGTACTGGGATCCGTATGCCCGCGGCGCCATTTTTGGCCTGACCCGCGGCGTGAACTCTAATCACATTATCCGCGCGACGCTCGAATCTATCGCTTACCAGACCCGCGACGTACTGGAAGCGATGCAGGCCGACTCCGGTATCCGCCTGCACGCTCTGCGTGTGGACGGCGGCGCAGTGGCCAACAACTTCCTGATGCAGTTCCAGTCAGATATTCTCGGCACGCGGGTGGAACGCCCGGAAGTGCGCGAAGTGACCGCGCTGGGCGCCGCCTATTTGGCTGGTCTGGCCGTCGGTTACTGGCAGAACCTGGACGAGCTGCAGGAAAAAGCCGTCATTGAGCGAGAATTCCGCCCCGGCATTGAAACCACCGAGCGTAACTACCGTTACAGCGGCTGGAAGAAAGCGGTTAAACGCGCAATGGCGTGGGAAGATCACGACAAGTAAGGTCGCCATCCGGCAAAATCTTTGTGCGGGGGCAACTCCGCACACACATCAATTATTCCCTCCTTCCCCTGTGCTACACTGCGCGCCACTCCTTTTTGCTACGAGTTTGTTATGAGACGAGAACTTGCCATCGAATTTTCCCGTGTGACCGAAGCGGCGGCGCTGGCTGGCTACAAATGGCTGGGACGCGGCGATAAAAATACCGCGGACGGCGCGGCAGTCAACGCCATGCGTATCATGCTCAACCAGGTCAACATTGACGGCACCATCGTGATTGGCGAAGGCGAAATCGACGAGGCCCCGATGCTCTATATCGGCGAGAAAGTCGGTACCGGCCACGGCGATGCGGTAGATATCGCCGTCGATCCGATTGAGGGTACGCGCATGACGGCGATGGGTCAGGCGAACGCGCTGGCGGTGCTGGCGGTCGGCGATAAAGGCTGCTTCCTGAATGCGCCCGATATGTATATGGAAAAACTGATTGTCGGTCCGGGCGCCAAAGGGGCGATCGATCTCAATCTGCCGCTGGCGGATAACCTGCGCAACATCGCGGATGCGCTGGGTAAACCGCTTGGCGATCTGACCGTGACCATTCTGGCAAAACCGCGTCATGACGAGGTTATCGCAGAGATGGCTAAACTGGGCGTACGCGTGTTTGCCATTCCTGACGGCGACGTCGCGGCCTCAATTCTGACCTGTATGCCGGATAGTGAAGTCGACGTGCTGTACGGGATTGGCGGCGCACCAGAAGGCGTGGTATCCGCAGCGGTGATCCGCGCGCTGGACGGCGATATGCAGGGGCGTCTGCTGGCGCGCCATGACGTGAAAGGCGACAGCGAAGAAAACCGCCGCATTGGCGAACAGGAACTGGCGCGCTGCAAAGCAATGGGCATTGAAGCGGGCAAGGCGTTATGCCTGGGCGACATGGCGCGTAGCGATAACGTTATTTTCTCCGCGACCGGCATCACGAAAGGCGATCTGCTGGAAGGAATTAGCCGGAAAGGCCATATTGCCACGACGGAAACGCTGCTGATCCGCGGCAAATCACGCACCATCCGCCGCATTCAGTCGATCCACTATCTTGATCGTAAAGATCCGGATGTACAGGCGCATATCCTCTAGCGCATTTGTTAGTTAGAGCCTTCCAGCCTCGCGGGGCTGGAAATCTTTCTCCTGACGAACGAAGATAAGGTTAGCGATTCAGAACAGGAGAAAACCATGGCCGATTGGGTAACAGGTAAAGTCACTAAGGTGCAAAACTGGACTGACGCACTGTTCAGCCTGACCGTTCACGCCCCCATTAATCCTTTTACTGCAGGCCAATTTACCAAACTCGGACTGGAGATCGATGGCGAGCGCGTTCAGCGCGCGTATTCCTATGTCAATGCGCCTGACAATCCGAATTTAGAGTTTTATCTGGTGACGGTGCCGCAAGGAAAGCTCAGCCCGCGGCTGGCGGCGCTAAAACCTGGCGATGAGGTGCAAGTGGTCAGCGACGCGTCGGGTTTCTTTGTACTGGATGAAGTGCCTGACTGCGAGACGCTATGGATGCTGGCAACCGGAACCGCTATTGGCCCGTATTTGTCTATTCTGCAATATGGCCAGGATGTCGCGCGCTTTAAAAATCTGGTCTTGGTCCACGCCGCACGCTTCGCCGCCGATTTAAGCTATCTGCCGCTAATGCTGGAACTACAACAGCGTTATGAAGGCAAGCTGCGCATCCAAACGGTGGTCAGCCGGGAGAGCGTGCCAGGCTCGCTTACCGGGCGCGTGCCTGCGCTCATTGAAAACGGCGAGCTGGAAAAAGCCGTTGGATTGCCGATGGATAAAGAGACCAGCCACGTCATGCTGTGCGGGAACCCGCAGATGGTGCGCGATACGCAGCAACTGCTGAAAGAGACCCGACAGATGACTAAACATCTGCGCCGCCGACCGGGGCATATGACGGCTGAACATTACTGGTGATGTTTTACCGAATGGCGGCTGGGGCTTATCCGGCCTGCAAATCATCACCAATCTGTAGGCCCGGTAAGCGTCAGCGCCACCGGGCAAATTACGGTTTACCGCCCGTTTACGGTTCTGCTTTAAACTTCACGTCCTGTGTCGCTTTCCCAAACTTATTTTCCCCCTGAACACCGACAAACGCGCCCAGATCGATAAGCATCATCACCAGGATCAGCGTCGGAATAAATCGCCCGACGACCCACTGCCACATCCCCGGCAGCATCACCCAGTTTCCGGCCAGCAGCATCCACGCCAGAATCATCAGCAACGCCCACGCGCCGGATCGCCCCCGGTCATGCAGACGTTTGACCATGACGGCGGCGGTCGGCCACAGCAGGCACACCAGGCAAAATGCCGCCGTTTGGATATCAAGCAGGTTTTTCCCCGCCAGCGAAAATAGCGCCAGCATCCCGGCAAACCAGAGGCCGATCCAAATCCAGAAATCACGGCGTCCGATACGCCCTTTAAATGAGAATAACCATTGCTGTATGGTCATGTAAGTTCCTTATATTTTGCCTTCCGCTACAGTTTACCCTTTTGACAAGCCCGACAGTTATCGTTTTAATCGTGAGCAGTCCTAACGAAAGGTAAGATTGATGAAGCCAGGATGTACTCTGTTTTTACTGTTGTTTTCTGCTCTCACCGCCAGCATAACGGCGCACGCGCAGCTCTCTTCATCGACCACGACAGCGCCCTATTTGCTGGCGGGCTCGCCAACCTTTGATCTTTCTATTAGCCAGTTTCGTGAGAACTTTAACCGCCAGAATCCCGATCTGCCGCTCAATGAATTTCGCGCCATTGAGAATAGCCGCGATAAGGCGAATCTGACCCGCGCCGCCAGTAAGATTAACGAAAATCTGTATGCCTCCACGGCGCTGGAGCGCGGTACGCTCAAAGTGAAAAGTATGCAGATTACCTGGCTGCCCATTCAGGGGCCGGAACAGAAAGCGGCGAAAGCGAAAGCGCTGGAATATATGGCCGCCATTATTCGCACTGTCGCCCCGTTACTGACAAAAGAGCAAAGCCAGAAAAAACTGCAAAAGATGCTTATCGCCGGTAAAGGTAAACACTATTACGCCGAGACCGAAGGCGCGGTACGTTATGTTGTCGCAGATAACGGCGAAAAGGGGCTGACCTTCGCGGTTGAACCGATTAAGCTGGCGTTATCTGAAAATCTGGAAGGGGCGAATTGATGACAAAAAGCAAAGCCTTTCCGGGGATGAATCTCTATACTGTTTCACAGACCATGCTGCTCTGACGAGCGGCCATCTTCCTTAATTCGCTGACTAAGCGTGGAGAAATGAAATGCGACATCCTTTAGTGATGGGTAACTGGAAACTGAACGGCAGCCGCCACATGGTAAACGAACTGGTGGCTAACCTGCGTAAAGAACTGACGGGCGTAGCAGGCTGCGACGTGGCAATCGCTCCGCCGGAAATGTATATCGATCTGGCGAAACGCGCTGCTGCCGGTAGCCACATTATGCTGGGCGCGCAGAACGTTGATCTGAATCTGTCTGGCGCATTCACCGGTGAAACTTCGGCTGAAATGCTGAAGGATATCGGCGCGCAGTACATTATTATCGGCCACTCCGAGCGTCGTACTTATCACAAAGAATCTGACGAGCTGATCGCCAAAAAATTCGCCGTACTGAAAGAACAAGGTCTGACGCCAGTACTGTGCATCGGTGAAACCGAAGCGGAAAACGAAGCGGGCAAAACAGAAGAAGTGTGCGCACGCCAAATCGACGCGGTACTGAAAACGCAGGGCGCGGCAGCCTTTGAAGGCGCGGTTATCGCTTACGAACCCGTATGGGCGATCGGTACCGGTAAATCTGCAACTCCTGCGCAGGCGCAGGCAGTGCACAAATTCATCCGTGACCACATTGCTAAAGCTGACGCGAAAATCGCTGAACAGGTTATTATCCAGTACGGCGGTTCTGTTAATGCCTCTAACGCAGCCGAACTGTTCGCGCAGCCGGACATCGACGGCGCGCTGGTAGGCGGCGCTTCTCTGAAAGCTGACGCCTTCGCCGTGATCGTGAAAGCAGCAGAAGCTGCTAAACAGGCTTAATTGCCAATCAATGTCTGATGGCGCTGCGCTTATCAGGCCTACCAGCCGAGTGCTTATGTAGGCCTGATAAGGTAAAGCCGCCATCCGGCATTTATGCTGTGGAGGGTAAGAAAGTAGTATCCCCGGCAACCTTAAACATCGCCCTCCAGCTCCGCGTATTCTCAACCAGCCGATCATCACGAAATAACGCACTACCAGAAACAACACGATCGATGCCCTGTGCAATCAGCGAAGGCAACTGATCCTGCGTTAACGACCCATCAATAACGATAATTTTACCTTCGCGTTTATCACCAAGTAGACAGAGAAGCTGCGCCACGCGCTCGTGCAAATCACTGGAGCGCATTTTACTGCCGTATCCAGGGTTCACTGCTAGTAGTTGAATAACCTCAACGTCGCTCAGAATAGGGATAATGACATCCAGTGGCGTTGCCGGGCATAAACTAATCCCCCGGATCACCGGCATTTCACCGCCGATAACGGGCACGGTCTGCTGACCAAGCCAGCTTAGCGTATGATGCAGATGAATATCGCCTTCAGCCTGAAGCGTGATGCAGTGTGCGCCCGCCTTCACGCAGGCTTGCGCCGCCGTCCATTGATCCGCTACCATCAAATGAACATCTTTGATAAAAGTTTGCGGCAGTTGCCCAACTGCCCATGGCCCAACGGTAAACTGCGGGCAAAATTGACCATCCATCAAATCCAAATGCAACAGCGGCTGGTTTAGCGCTTCCAACTGTTGCAGATAGCGATGCAACGCAATCCACTGCCCTGCCAGAATACCCACACTAAGCGGATATGACGCTAACAATGCCACACATGCTTCGCGCGTTAATCCGGCAAACTGGCTGTTCATGAGCGCTCCTTAAGGCATCAAACCCATAAAAACTTTTTTTGTCCGCGGACCGGTCATCAACGGTTCAAGCTGCTCCACGCAAGTTTTATAGTGTGGCGTTGTCTTGTGAAAAGCGACGGCCTGTTCATCAACGTAGGCTTCATAAATATAAAATCGCGTAGGCACCTGCGGATCCTGCAGAACATCAAAACGCAAGTTACCCGGCTCTTTAATTGAGCCCAGATGATTCTGCCGAAAAACATCGATAAATTGTTCAACCTTGTCATCATGAACGTTAATTTCAACCAGCGTAACGTGCATCATTAACCCCCTGATTATTCCAAATAAAATAACAGTCATCCCCATCTCCTCGCATCGGTAAAAGATGGGGAAGCGATCTCATTTAACCTTTCTCACTCAAAAACAGCTCATAAGCACGCTCTGCTGTTTCGTTATGATGAACGACAGCATGTACCGCTTTAATCATGGCTACCGGATCTTCTGACTGGAATATATTACGCCCCATATCTACGCCAGAAGCCCCCTGGTCAATCGCCTGATAGCACATTTCCAATGCTTCACGTTCAGGCAGTTTTTTACCGCCGGCGATGACAATCGGCACCGGACAACCTGCCGCAATACGCTCAAAACCTTTATCGACATAATACGTTTTGATAATTTGCGCCCCCATTTCCGCAGCGATACGCGTTGCCAGTGAAAAATAACGCTGGTCGCGAGCCATATCTTTACCCACTCCGGTCACTGCCATTATTGGCATCCCGACGCGTAACCCGGCATCAATCAGTTGAATAATATTTTTAATCGACTGATGTTCATGCTCACTACCAATATAAACCTGTGCGGCAGCAGCACAGCTATTCAACCGCACAGCGTCATCCATCGCCACCGCAACCGCCTCATTGCTTAATTCAGTGAGAATAGAATTCGCCCCGGACGCGCGTAAAACGACTGGTTTATTGATTGCCGGAGGTACCACACTGCGTAATATGCCGCGAGTACACATTAAGACATCAGCATATTCAAAGAGCGGCGCAATATTGATATCAATACGCTCAAGTCCGGTTGTCGGCCCCTGGAAATATCCATGGTCAAAGGCCAGCATGACCGTTTTTCTGGTCCTGGGATTAAAAATCCTCGCCAGTCTGGACTGCATTCCCCAATCCAGCGCGCCACAGCCTTTTAATGCGAACAAAGTGTTAGTTTGTGGTTTATCGGTGTGAAAATCTTTGCCATCTTTAATATCATCTAAATCAGCCATTCTTTACTCCGTCGATACATAACAGTTATCAGAAATCATATTTGTCGATATTGTCTTTGTTGAAAATGACACGCTCCGGCAATAACACAATGCCGTTACCTTTTGCCTCATAGTGATATCCCTGCTCACTATTAGGTGAAACGGTGACTTTGCCGATGCCGGGAATATCCAGTGAATCACCGACATTCATTGGCATATTTTTCAGCAACGCGTTGGCGACATATACGGAAATTTTTCCCTGTTGGACGACATCCCACAGGCCAAACTCTTTAACAGTGCCGCGCTGAACATAAGGGCGCATTACATTCGGCGTACTAAAACCAACAATCGCGAGATTATTGCGTTTAAGGTTCTCCGCCGCCTGTGCCGCAGCAGGTAAAGCGTTAGCGTCAGGCGCGATGATGGCATCCAGATCGGGATACGCTTTGATGATACCTTCCGCCGTCTGGAGCGATTTCGTGGCATCGTTATAGCCAAACTGGGTAGTGACTATCTCCCACCCCGGATGTTCCTGGCTAATTTTGGCTTTAGCTTCTTTCACCCACTGGTTCTGGTCGGTCACCGTTGGGCTGGAATAGAAGAAAGCGACTTTCGCTTTCTCTTTGTCCACCTGATGAGCGGCCATC
The DNA here is from genome assembly GCF_051702785.1 of Salmonella sp. NW722. Taxonomy (NCBI): domain Bacteria; kingdom Pseudomonadati; phylum Pseudomonadota; class Gammaproteobacteria; order Enterobacterales; family Enterobacteriaceae; genus Salmonella; species Salmonella sp. NW722. Next base: position 122,048 of record NZ_JAMMIN010000010.1, on the reverse strand, counting down.
TCTACCAGCATGCTGCCGAGCTGTTTTGGCGTCCCTTGATTGATATAGTAAGAACGGCACTCCGGCTTGGTATCGGAATCCCAGGTTAATATTTTCACGCCTCTTTGCATTGCCCGCTTCAACGCCGGGCACAGGCCATCAGGCGAAACGGCAGAAACGATAATGGCGTCATACCCCTGATTGACAAAGTTATTCACCAGTTGAACCTGGCCTGAGACGCTGGGCTCTGTAGGGCCATCGTAAGTTACGTCAATGCCCAGCGCTTTTCCCGCTTCCTGCGCGCCATTGCCGCCGCTGGTAAAAAAGCCCACGCCAACCAGTTTGGGAATAAAAGCAATCCGCTCTGCCGCCTGCACGGTCATTGCCGCAGATGCCAGACCAAACGCAGTGAGTAAGGCGATCATTTTAATGCTGTGTCTTGCCATTTTTTTCTCCATAAATTTCAAAAGGAAATCATGCCTGATGCGCATTGCGACGGCGTGAGTACCATTCAAGGATTTGGTGACGATGCAAACTGACGGAACGACCAACGACAACAACAATGAGAAGCGCACCGGACAATGCGCTGGAAATTTGATTCGGCACTCCGGCCATCTGTAGCCCCTGCTGTAAAAATCCCACCAGCAGCGCCGCCAACGCGGACCCCATAATCGACCCGGAGCCGCCATAAATATTGGCGCCTCCCAGCACAACCGCCGTAATGGCCGGCATCAGGAAAGAGGCGCCCAGATCCGAACGTGCGGAGCCAAAGTAAGAAACCAGTAATACGGCGGCGATCGCGGAGGCGCATCCGGTCATGGCATACACGGTATACAACGTGCGATTCACCGGGATCGCGCTGTACTGCGCGACACGGGCGCTCTGGCCAATCAGGAAAACGTTGCGTCCCATATGCGTGCGATGCATGAGCAGCCAGAAAAACAGACAGCACACAAGAAAAAAAATAAGCGGCATGGGAATACCAAGAAATGAAATATTGGCAAAGTCAGTGAACGCTGTGGGAAATCCACCAATACCTTCATAACCCGTGGCGCCAGCCATACCAGATAACAATAATGCGCTACCACCAAATAAATACATGGTTCCCAGAGTAATCACCAACGGGTTTACGCCGGTATAAATAATAAGTCCGGCATTTATCAGCCCACATATTGCGCCGAGTAGTAGGGTAATAATAATCGCTAAAGGTAGCGGCATACCGAGCTGAAACAGCACACCCAGGGTAATCGCGCATAGCCCGATTGTAGAACCAAATGAAATATCCATGCCACCGCTGACAATAACCATTGTTAGCGGCAAAGCGACAATACCGATACAAATAAAATCGCTAGTGCTAAAAAGTAAGACATTAATATCTAATAAACGTGGATTAATCAGACCGAAAGCCAGAATTTCAAAGATCAATAAGGCTGCCAGCGCAATTTCCCAGCTATAGCGTCGCCATGGATTCATCATGCCACCTCTTTGTTTTTATTCTGTTGTGCGTGCGTTTTTGCTTCCGCCTGTAGTGGAGTGGGTGGTGATATAAAACGGGCATATTTCTGGCGGCGCAGATTGCGTTGTAATGCGCAACGCAGTCGCCCATCGAATACCAGTACGCCCAACAATACCAGGCCAGCAATAAAATCGTTCCACCAGGCGGGGATACGCAGCAGCACTAACACACTATCGATTTGCGTAAGAAAATAAGCGCCGAGAATAGCGCCGATGACCGTGCCTGACCCGCCTAACAGGCTAATTCCCCCCAATACGCAGGCCGCGATGGCTTTCATTTCCAGCCCCGTGCCGGTTTGATTGGGAATGAAGCCAATCTGCGAGGCAAACACGATTCCAGCCAATGCCGCCATACCGCCATTAAGTGAAAATGCCATGATGCGTACCATCTCGGTACGGACACCCAATTGCCGGGCGCCCTGCAGGTTATCGCCGGTGGCGTAAAAATTGCGGCCAAAGGCGGTTTTCGCCAGGAGCCAGGCCATAAGTAGCGCTAACACCAGGGTAAACCAGCCGATTGCGGAAATTCCCAGAAACACCGGAGCAGAGAGTTGCTTTAAGCCTGCGGGTAATCCTTCAATCCATTTCCCCCCTGTCCATAGCAGCATGATCCCACGATACAAGCCCAGCGTTCCCAGCGTGGCGACAATGGCGGGTATCTTCAACCAGGCAACCAGTACGCCATTAAAAAATCCGGCGACAATTCCTAATATTAGTGTGGCCAGGCAGGCGACCGGCAGGCTATAGCCGGCGTTTAACATCACTCCCAGCAATACCGCGCACATGCCTGTCGTCGAGCCCACCGATACATCAATATTGCGGGTGAGCATTACCATCGTCGCGCCAATCGCCAACAGCATCAAAATTTGCGCGCTACTGAAAACCATTGTCAGCGTTTGCACGCTCAAATACTGGCTATCCAGCGCGCCAGGAAACACGAATAAACAGACTATTGCCAGCAGTGCCGTCGCTTCCCGGTTATTTTGGATGAATTTCAACATGTTGCCTCCGACGCACCATGTTCGCCAAACGCAACGTGCATGATGGTATCAACGTTAATTTCCTCGCCGCATAACGCAGGCCCCCCCAGTTCCCCCTGGTGCATGACATATACGCGATCGGCCATCTGCTCTATCTCTTCCAGATCGGAGGAAATAAACAGCACCGCGACATTTTGTTGCGCGATACTGCGCAACAACTGATAAATATCGCTGCGGGCGGAGACATCGACACCGCGGGTCGGTTCATCGACAATCAGTAATTGCGGAGAGGCCTCCAGGCATTTGGCAATCAATACTTTTTGCTGGTTACCGCCGGATAAAGTACGCGCCGCCTGTTCGGCATTATTGAGTTTGATATTTAACGCGCGGTGGTAACGTTCAAGGGTGGCGTTATCCCGCTGGGGCTTTATCCAAAATCCTTTTTGGTTGTGGGTCAGCGAACAGACATTCCATGCCAGGGAAGCGTCAAGATACAGCCCGGATGACTGCCGATCTTCCGGCAAATAGACCAGGCCGAGCTGCAACCGCTGTTGGGTTGTCAGGGCGTTAATTTCTTCACCATTGAACAGCATCCGCCCCGCATTGACCGGTCTAATACCGTACAGCGTTTCAGCCAGTTCTGTGCGTCCCGCGCCGACCAACCCGGCCAGACCAAGGATTTCGCCTGCCCGCACCTCAAGGTTGATATTCATAAAACCTTCGCCCGTCAGTGACTCCAGCGCTAATACCGTCGCGCCGCGTTCGTTCTGCGGGCGGCTGCCAGGCAATTCCAGCCACAACTTTTGATTCGCGGAAAGACTGACGCCCTGCGTTGCCGGGGTGATAGCTTGAATAATCTCGTCGGTAGAAAGGTCATGCGTTTTTCCGAATAATGCGATTTTACCGTCACGCATCACGCTAACGCAGTGAGCTAACTGTCTAATTTCTGGCAGCTTATGAGAAATAAATACAATTCCGACACCCTTTTTCAGCAACTCTTGCAGACGCGTAAATAACCGGTCAGTTTCGGCTGGCGTTAACGACGCCGTGGGCTCATCAAGAATTAAGATTCGCGAGTCGCGCATCAAGCCGCGCATAATTTCAACGATCTGGCGGTCTGCAACATCAAGCGTACCCGCAGCGCTCGCCGGATCGAGTTGGCATCCCATCGCCTTTAATAGCTGCTGCATTTTTTCCGTGGAGGCCTGACGTCCCTGCAAGCCAAACAAGATATTTTCCCGCACAGATAAACTCGGAAATAACAGAGGCTCCTGGGGAACCAGGTAAATGCCATACTGGTGCGCCTTCAGAGGCGTTAAATGACTGCAACGCACACCAGCAATATCGATAGTCCCTCCATCTGGCGGGACTATACCGGCAATAATCTTCATTAATGTTGATTTACCCGCACCATTGCCGCCAAGCAATGCGTGCACCTCTCCCGCATGCAGAGTAAAGTCAATTCCCTTTAGTACTTCGACGCCGGAATAACTTTTATAAATGTTCTGCACACAAATCAGAGGGGATGCAGTATTGTGACTGATTTGCATGTTGCCTCCGCTCCCTCAATGTTGACTGACGGGACTGAACAAATGTTTTTTGAAAAAGAAATTGTTCAAAACGGTAGTAGTTATTTGGTCAAAAAACTCTCATCCAGATCACGTTTTCTGAATAAATGAATTTTTAGATGATAAATGTTCAGATTTGACGCGTTTTTGTGGCGTTAATCACGGTTATTTCGGAGTGATAACTGAACAATTGTGTTAATGATTTAGAAATGTTCAAAGTAAAGCCAGGTTATGACAATGAGCGATAATACGTTGGTATCTGATTATGGAATGTGCGAAGAAGAGCAGGTGGCGCGTATTGCCTGGTTCTACTATCACGATGGATTGACGCAGAGTGAAATCAGCGAGCGTCTGGGGCTAACCCGGCTAAAGGTTTCTCGTCTGCTGGAGAAAGGGCATCAGTCCGGTATTATTCGCGTACAAATCAACTCCCGCTTCGAAGGGTGTCTTGAGTATGAAAATGCCTTGCGCAACCACTTCGCATTGCAGAATATCCGCGTGCTGCCGGCATTACCCGATGCCGATATTGGTCTGCGCTTAGGAATCGGCGCCGCCCATATGTTGATGGAGTCACTGCGGCCACAGCAACTGCTGGCCGTCGGCTTTGGCGAAGCCACGATGACCACATTAAAACGCCTCAGCGGATTTATCTCGGCGCAACAAATCCGACTGGTCACGTTATCCGGCGGCGTGGGGCCGTATATGACCGGAATAGGCCAGCTTGATGCCGCTTGTAGCGTAAGTATTATGCCCGCGCCGCTGCGCGCATCATCGCAGGAAATTGCCTGCACGCTGCGCAATGAAAATAGCGTGCGGGATGTGATGCTCACAGCGCAAGCTGCCGATGCCGCCATCGTGGGGATTGGGGCAATTAACCAGAAAGATCAAGCCAGTATCTTAAAATCCGGCTATATCACTCAGGGTGAACAACTCATGATTGGCCGCAAAGGCGCAGTAGGCGATATTCTGGGCTATTTTTTTGATGCTCATGGCGAAATTATTCCAGACATCAAAATCCATAACGAATTAATTGGCCTGAAGTTAAATTCACTTTCCACGATCCCAACCGTGATTGGCGTCGCCGGCGGCGAACAAAAAGCAGAAGCTATTATTGCCGCTATGCGCGGTAACTATATCAATGCGCTGGTTACCGATCAGAAAACCGCAGGGAAAATAATTCAACTTATTGAAAAATAAAAAATAAAATAACACTTACCTCAATTCAATAAACAATAACTGACAGGATTTTATGTAACGATGTAAAAATAGCCGAGGATAAAAAAATGGCTCGACTCTGTACCCATACTGAATCAGGACATTACCTGATGGCTCTTGACGCCGGTACCGGTAGCGTCAGAGCAGTAATTTTTGATCTACAAGGAAAGCAAATAGCTGTCGGTCAAGCGGAATGGCAGCATCTGGCCGTGCCGGATGTGCCTGGTTCGATGGAGTTTGATCTTGCCAAAAACTGGCAACTGGCTTGCCAGTGTATCCGTCAGGCACTACAGAAAGCCGCCATCCCTGCAACGGCTATCGCTGCCGTATCGGCCTGCTCGATGCGTGAAGGCATTGTTATTTATGACAGTAACGGCGAACCCATTTGGGCCTGCGCTAATGTTGACGCCCGCGCGGCGCACGAAGTCAGTGAATTAAAAGAGCTGCACGATAACACCTTTGAGGAGGAAGTTTATCGTTGCTCCGGGCAAACGCTGGCGCTCAGCGCTATTCCGCGTCTGCTCTGGCTTGCCCACCATCGTCCGGATATTTATCATCGCGCGTCAACCGTCACTATGATCAGCGACTGGATGGCCTTTATGCTCAGCGGCGAACTGGCGGTCGATCCCTCCAACGCAGGCACGACGGGGTTATTGGATCTGGTGACCCGCAACTGGAAACGTAGTCTGTTACAGATGGCGGGCCTGCGTTCTGACATTCTCTCGCCGGTAAAAGAAACCGGGACGCTGCTCGGTCACATTTCACAGAAAGCGGCTGAACAGTGCGACCTGCAAGCGGGTACGCCGGTCATCGTTGGCGGCGGCGATGTGCAGTTAGGCTGTCTGGGGCTGGGCGTCGTACGCCCGGCGCAAACGGCCGTGCTGGGCGGAACCTTCTGGCAACAGGTGGTCAATCTTCCCGCGCCGGTCACCGACCCAAACATGAACGTTCGCATCAATCCTCATGTGATCCCCGGTATGGTACAAACCGAGTCTATTAGCTTTTTTACTGGGTTAACGATGCGTTGGTTCCGCGACGCCTTTTGCGCCGAGGAAAAACTAATCGCTGAAAGGTTAGGTATTGATGCGTATTCCCTGCTGGAAGATATGGCCAGCCGGGTTCCTCCCGGCGCGTACGGTGTGATGCCCATCTTCTCTGACGTTATGCGTTTTAAACGCTGGTACCATGCCGCGCCGTCGTTTATCAATCTGTCTATCGATCCTGAAAAGTGTAATAAAGCGACCCTATTTCGCGCGCTGGAAGAGAATGCCGCCATTGTTTCCGCCTGCAATTTACAGCAAATTGCCGCGTTTTCCGGCGTACAGGCCGACTCGCTGGTTTTTGCCGGCGGAGGATCTAAAGGCAAATTATGGAGCCAAATCCTTGCCGACGTTACGGGACTCACCGTTCACGTACCTGTCGTCAAAGAAGCTACCGCGCTAGGGTGCGCTATTGCCGCAGGCGTTGGCGTGGGTGTCTGGCCATCGCTGGCGGAAACGGGAGAAAAGCTAGTGCGCTGGGATCGGGAGCATAAACCTAATCCTGAAAATTTCGCTGTCTATCAGCAGGCCAGAGAAAAATGGCAGGCCGTTTATCAGGATCAACGCGCGCTGGTCGATGGTGGCTTAACGACATCCCTCTGGAAAGCGCCAGGCCTGTAACAGGAGAATAAGCATGCAAAAAACGAATGAGAAGAATCATGAATACCGCTTTGGCGATAATGGCCCTAAATACTTAATCCGTGGGCCGGGCTGCGATATGGGCGTCGTCATACTACAACCAGGGCAGTCATTCCCTAACCATCGCCATAATACCGCTTGTGAGATTTTTTATACCCTAAGCGGTGAAGTGTGCCTGTATCTGGAAGGAACACCTCATATCCTGCAAACTGGAGATGTTTTACAGTGCGAACCTGGGGAGGCGCATTATCTCATTAATAACGGCGATAAACCCTGGAAAGGCGTGTTTATTAAATCGCCGCATCTGGAAAATGACAGCCACCCCGCAGATCCACCGGCCTGGTAACGCCCGCGCCATCGCCAGATTTTGCCGGATAGCGCCACGAGAGCCTTGTCCGGCCTCCAAACGGCATTCGTTAATGCAATATCAAGCTGTCATTTGATGACCTGTTGGTTCAAGATATCACACTGATGATCCTGAATTTCCTCGGCAGAAGCGCGATTGAAGATCAGTAAATTACGCTCGGTCGCCAGCAGGACAAAAGAGCCATCGCTTTGGCGTATCACCGCCAGCGCGATACATCACAGCATCCCCGCCCGCGCAGGAACTTTCCCTGGTCCCATCGCCACCACAGCAACAAAAAATAGCAGTGCGGTCATAAACTCCGGCAGTAGCGAAGTCGCCAACAGAAGGATAGTAACGCCAACCATGATGAAAGGAAGAAACAGAGGATGGGGCAACCAGAGCGACATACCTGTCTCCTGACGATTTTTTCAGCAAGAATACGACGGACAGTCAGGCAGGTAAACGCCAGATATAGTGGGGTTATCGCAGGATTAAGTGGACAGATCAGTGATAATGAATTTCACCAAAGTATTCAGACAGCACGTAATAGCGGCAATACTCAAAAGGGCTGTCCTTCCCGGCCTGAAACGTCTGTCTGGCGACGGATAACAGCGGTTTATTGGCGGCGATTTGCAATTTTTCGCACAGGTCAGCGGAAGGTAAAATCGCCTCAACTTTTTCTATCGCCGAGTCGCTTGTGACGTTTAATAACGAATAGAGCGACGTATGCTCCAGCGCCTGCGGCGTCAGTTCCAGGCCGGGAAAGAAGCTGAGATCGAGATATATTTTCTCATGGTTAAATGGGCGGTTATTCAGGCAACGAATACGCGAAATATAGAGATAGTGATGCTGTGCGGGCAGGCTCAAGCCGTCTGCCTGAGCGTCGCGCGCGCGGCGCGGCGCGATTTCCAGAATACGGTTCTCAATCGCCACGCTGGCGTCCTGGAGATCGCGGGTAATACCGCGAAACGTGTGCCCGTAGCTCACGCCTTCCGGCACCGAGCACACCACCGAACCACTCCCGCGCTGCGACGAAATAATGCCCGCATTGATCAATTCGCTCCAGGCCTGTTTAACCACAATCAGCGAGACGTTGTAGGCTCTGGCAATCTCTTTTTGCGTCGGCAGCTGGCTGCCTAAAGGCAGGGATCCATTTTGGATCTGCTGACAGATGATAAAAAATAGTTGCTTATAAAGCGGAGTAAAGCTCGTTTTATCAACCTGCAAGCTGCGCACCTCACGTCTTCGCCAGCAGGGGACGTTTTACCGTCCCCGGCAGGGTGAAGTCGCTACCCTGCGATTTGCCTGGCCAGTTCTGCCAAATCGAAATGATTCATACGATCCAAAGTCGTTAAATAATCGGCGGGAAAAGCCTCCACGCCATGGAATGCGCCGGAAATCGCCCCAACCATGGTGGCGACAGTATCAGTATCATTGCCGATATTAACGCCGGAGATAATAGCATCTACGGCAGAATTCGGACAACACGCGAACAGGCCAAAGGCCGCCGGCACCGCTTCACTCACGTGCAGTCCGGAGCCAATAATATCAGCAAGTTCCACCACCGCCGTTTCCCAATGGCGATGACGTTTACCGATATCCACGGCCAGCTCAATGCGTCGGGCAACGGAAGGACCTGCCACCATCATCGCCCCTTGCTCCTGCGCCAGCAGATAGCCTCTTTGCGCGCCGTAAATACCGGCAGCAATAATGCTGTCTGCATTGGTCTGCGCTCTTAACGCCTCGCTGGTTGCCGCCGCCATCGCCGCCGCGCCGGACATCGCCAGCACGTTATTATGCGTAAAACGGCAAATCTGTAGCGCGCAGTCAATCGCCGCGTCAATATCACCCGGATGCAGCACCGCCGCTGGCCAAATCTTCATGGCGGCGCCGTTCGTTGCCTCCGCGTTACCCTTATTAATAATCTGTACCGACTGTTTTTCGCCTTCCAGCTCACCCTGTAAAGAGGCGCGGTTATCATTAAATATCGCTTTCATTGCCGCACGCGTCGTCGGGCCGGTAAAGTTGGCGTAGTACGGGTAATCCAGCCACTGCTGAAAAGCCTCGCGCATCGCCTCGTCGCTGACCTGGCGTTGATGGCGCAGCAGCGCATCCATGATGTACTTCGCCTGAATAAAATCATCCGTGCACATCCCCGCTTCATTGCAGCGGCCAAACGTGTCCGCAGGCGGTTTTTGAAAGGTCGTCACCCAGCCGCCAAAATAGTCTTTTATCTGCTGCTGGGTGCGTACTTCCGTCGCGGCTCCCATCGCGTCCGCGGCGGCGGCGCCCACCAGGCATCCCAGTATTTTGTTTTGATCAACGTGCATGATGACTCCTTATTTCACGGTCATGGCTTGTGCCAGCGAATGGCTGGACAGAAAAGTGTTGAGCTGCTCAGGAAACGGTAAAGCGGTCATTGCGCCCTTTGCCGTCACCGCCATAGCGCCACAGGCGTTGGCATTGCTGATGGCCTCCGCCAGCAGGGCATGGTTCCAGCAATTTGCGCGGGAAAGGGTGAACAGCAGTCCGCCGACAAAAGCATCACCGGCTCCCGTGGTATCGACAACATCGACGCGCGGTGCGGGGAAATGGAACTCCCCCTCGGCGGTAATCAACAGCGCGCCATCGGCCCCCAACGAAATAATGGTGGTGTCGCAGCCCAGATCGCGCAGGTAATAACGCGCATCCTGCCAGTGGCTGGCCCCGCTGAGCTGGCACAGCTCATCTGCCGAGACTTTGCAGATAGAAGCCAGCGCGGCGGACCGGGCGATCAGTTCAGGGATTTCATCGGTATTGCGCCACATCTTGCTGCGCAGATTGACGTCAAACAGTACGTAACCACCCGCTTCACGCATTCTTCTCGCTCCCTCAAGGCACGCCTCGCGAGCGGGCCTGTCGGTGAGGCCAATTGAGCTGAAGTAAAACCATTCGTGCTGCCTGAACGGCGGCAAATCCTGCGGCGAAACGTAGGTATCAGCCCCCGGATGCACCAGATAGGTAAAGCTGCGTTCCCCGTCAGCCGTCAGGTTGACGATCAGCACCGCGCTGGTCAGGTCAGCATCCAGCCGCAGCGAAGAGACATCCACGCCGTTATCCTGGAAAACCTGGCGCAGGAAGCGACCGGCGTCATCGTCGCCAAGACAGCCAATAAAACCGCACTCTCCACCCAGCCTGGCCACACATACCCCCACGTTCGCCGACGCTCCGCCGGGGCATTTCAGATAGCTGTTCTGTTTTTCCGGCACCAGATCAACGGAGGCATCGCCGATAACCCAAACCTTATTCATGGCCTTCATTTGCGCCTCCTTATGCCTGTTTCTGCGCCAGGGCGAGCTGAATATCACGATAATATTCGTTGTTAATCAGATACTTTTTCATAAGCAGCCCAACCGCAAGGTGGAACAGAGCCGGAATGAGCGTCATCATCAGCGCAATACCGGTGAGCGAACGTGCGGTCTGTTCAACATCGGCCTGATAGCCAAAGTGGCTCAGCAGGAATCCGAGTATTCCGCCCGCGATCCCCATCCCAAACTTCTGGAAGAAGAGGATGCCGCCAAACGCCAACCCGGAAACGCGCAGACCGGTTTTCTTTTCGCCGTAATCCACCGCTTCGGCGATAGAGGACCAGAACACCGGCATTTGCATATCGCAGAAGAAATTAATAAGAAAATAGAACGCAAAGGCGAGGACAAGATTTTCACGCCCGACGGAGAAATACATCAGCGCGCTCAGGATAAAAGTAATAATCTGGGTGTAGCGGAACATCTTAATTTTGTCCCAGAATTTAGTTATCCAGGTGGTGGCGATCATCGCTAAAATAGAGGCAACGACGCCGGTGGTCAGGAAGGGTGAAATCAGGCTATCTCCGCCGTTCAGATAATACTTGGCGTAATAAGCGGCAACGGAACCGCGAATAACATAACCGCACATCAGCAGCAGAATAACAACGCCGAGAATAATCCACTGATCGTTACGTAACAGATATTTAAACTGTTTCCCCACCGATAACGAGGTAATTTCCGGCTCGCTGCGTTCACGCGTGGTAAGAAAACAGAAGATAAACAGCAAGGCGCCCATCGCCCCCATCAGCCCCATGGAAAACTGGTAACCCAGCGCCTTGTTGCCCTGCCCCAGCCAGACGGCAAGCATCGGTACGACGATAGTCACCAGGAAAGCGGCAATCTTGGTCATCACAAAGCGATAGCCGTTGGCGCTTAACCGTTCGACGGGATCGCTGGTAATCACGCCAATCATCGAAATATAGGGAATGGTGATCGCGGTATAGACCAGGGTCATAAGAATATAGGTGCCATAGGCCCACGCCAGCTTGGCCATATAAGCCATGTCAGGCGTAATAAACATCAAATACACGGCGAAACCAAAAGGAATGGCAAACCACAGCAGCCACGGGCGGTAACGCCCCCAGCGCGTGTTCAGTTTATCGGTCAGGACCCCCATGGCCGGATCGATAATGGCATCAATCATTCGCACAACCACAAACAGTACGCCAACATCAGCGGCACTCAGGCCGTAGATATCGGTATAGAAATAGGCGAGGAGCAGCTGCATGGCGATAATCACAACGTTTATCGCCATATCTCCCGCGCCGAAGCCGATTTTTTCCACGATAGAAAGTTTCATGTTGATATTCCTTTACGCTTAACAGCGCAAATCTGGTGAACAATTAATGATGTCACTACATGAAATAAAAACGTTTTTATATAAGCCATCCACCAGACAATCTATGGAGGCTATGAAGAGAGTGTAACTAACCACAAAAAGATATAAAGGTATACCTTTATATCTTTTGATCGGTTTCACATATTTTTATAGACACGATCTTACCCCAGTTTTAAACCGGGATAAGAATCAATAAGATAATGAGCAGGGGGTGGAACGAAAATCAGCGGGAAGACAAAATGGCGCAACTATGGTCCTGAATCTCTTCCGCCGATGCGCGGTTGAAGGTTAGTAAATTACGCTCGGTCGCCAGCAGGACAAAAGAGCCATCGCTTTGGCGTACCACCGCCAGCCCATAGCGTCCCATATGATCGCGCGCTTCCGGCACCTCTTCCGCCAACATCATAAACGGACTACGCTGCGCCAGTTCGCTCTCGGTTACCCGGCGCGCCAGGTATTCATGCCCCATCAGGTCGCCCGGTAGCGGAAGCCAGCGAGTGCTGATGCGCGTGAGATCGTTATCCAGTTGTTCCCGAACGTCAGGACGGATGCAAGAAATATGGATATGCAAATGGTCCTGTGAACGACCAAGCCGCGAATTAATCGCCAGCGAGACTGCGCTATCCGGAATATCATGCCCGTATTTTTTACTCATATAGCCGCGAGCCTGCCAGGCCAGCCAGAAAAAGTTGGGCGTAGCGGGTTCCAGCAATAGCGGGCTTTCTGTACCGTTGATACGGTAGGTGGGCATCAATAAATATTGCAACGGACCGTGACGATCTTTAAAGACGACATAGCCGGCGCGAGGTTTGACTTCCGCGCAAGGCGCTGGGTTTTGATGCTGTAACTGATCGGGCAGGCATTGTTCAAGCACGATTTCCCGTAATGCATCAGGATTGCCGGAAAATTTCCAGTAACCGACGCCCGCCGCGGCGACAATCACTATCACCGCCAGTAAAAAGTGGCCTGTTTTTTTCATGATATGCGTTCCCTGTGACCCATAGACGGGGAAGAGTAACGCAAAATTGTGGCAAAGAAAAAACCCGGTAACATAATACGTTACCGGGTTTATAAACGGTTTAGCGTTTGCTGATTTGGTCGAACGTACCGCCATTAGCGAAGTGATCTTTTTGCGCCTTCGCCCAGCCGCCAAACACCTCGTCAATGGTGAACAGCTTCAGCTTCGGAAACGCATCGTCGTATTTTTTCACCACGTCAGCATCGCGCGGACGGTAGAAGTTTTTCGCTGCTATCTCCTGCCCTTCCGGCGAGTAGAGATACTTGAGATACGCTTCCGCTACCGCTTTGGTGTCTTTCTTTTCCACCACTTTGTCGACCACGGAAACGGTCGGCTCTGCGAGAATAGATTCACTCGGGGTCACTATCTCGAATTTATCTTTACCCAGTTCATTCGTCGCCAGTAGCGCTTCGTTTTCCCAGGCAATCAGCACATCACCGATACCGCGTTCAACGAAAGTATTGGTTGAGCCGCGCGCGCCGGAGTCCAGCACTTCAACGTTTTTAAACAGGGCTTTGACAAAGTCCTGCGCTTTGGCCTGATCGTTATTGTTGTGGTGCAGGGCGTAGCCCCATGCCGCCAGATAGTTCCAGCGTGCGCCGCCAGAGCTTTTCGGGTTTGGCGTAATCACCGACACACCGGGTTTAATCAGATCGTTCCAGTCATGAATTTGTTTTGGATTGCCTTTGCGGACCAGGAAAACGATGGTGGAGGTGTAAGGTGCTGAGTTATCCGGCAGACGCTTAATCCAGTTTTTATCGATACGACCACGTTCCGCAATAGCGTCCACATCGTAAGCCAGCGCCAGCGTCACGACATCGGCTTCAATGCCGTTAATAACGGAAGTCGCCTGTTTACCCGAACCGCCGTGCGATTGGCGGATCACGACGTTGTCGCCGGTTTCCTGCTTCCAGTGCGCGCTAAACGCTTTGTTGTACTGCTCGTACAGCTCACGCGTTGGATCGTATGATACGTTAAGTAACTGAATATCCTTTGCCAGAAGGCTGGTTGACGCCAGCAATAATGTGAACCCCACGCCCCACTTTTTCATCGCCCGACTCGCTTATGTTGTGTTGTGATGAGCAAAGCGTGCCAGAAAGCGATCCAAACATTAAAGAATAAAAAAAGATTGGCTATAACTTCGAGGAATAAATCTGAGGGATTGCCGGATGGCGGCTAGCGCCTAATCCGGCCTACACGTGTCTGCAACCTGTAGGCCTGATAAGCGTAGCGCCATCAGGCGCGCAAAAACAATCAGTACAGTTTTTTCGCGCACTCCATCCAGTCGCTTTTGAACGGACGCTTCATGTTTTCAATCGCATCGATGATGTCATGATGAACAAGCTGCTCGTTCTGGATACCGACACAACGACCGCCATGGCCTTCCAGCAGCAGGTCAATAGCATACGCGCCCATACGGGAAGCCAGAATGCGATCGTAAGGTACCGGGGAACCACCGCGCTGAATGTGGCCGAGCACCGTCGCACGCGTTTCACGGCCCGTTTCTTTTTCAATAAAGTGCGCCAGCTCGTCAACATCACACATATGTTCGGTGATAGCGACGATAGCGTGTTTTTTCCCTTTCGCGATCCCGGCTTTGATTTCCGCCACCAGATCCTCGCGATTAAATTCAACTTCCGGCACCACGATAAACTCACAGCCGCCAGCAATAGCCGCCGCCAACGTCAGATCGCCGCAATAACGGCCCATCACCTCAACGATAGAGATACGCTGGTGAGAAGAGGAGGTGTCACGCAGACGGTCAATCGCTTCCACTACAGTGCCGAGAGCAGTGAAGTAGCCGATAGTGTAGTCGGTGCCTTTGATGTCGTTATCGATAGTGCCTGGCAGACCGATGCACGGGAAGCCCATTTCAGTCAGACGTTTTGCACCCATATAAGAACCGTCGCCGCCAATAACTACCAGCGCATCGATACCGCGTTTTTTCAGGTTTTCGATCGCGACAGCGCGAATATTTTCGTCACGGAATTCCGGGAAACGGGCGGAACCGAGGAAAGTACCGCCACGGTTGATCATGTCAGATACGCTGTAACGGTCAAGCTGCACCATACGATCTTCATACAGGCCCAGATAGCCGTCATAAATGCCCATGACTTCCAGCCCTTCCGTCAACGCTGCGCGCACAACACCGCGGATTGCCGCGTTCATGCCCGGCGCATCACCGCCGCTTGTCAACACACCGATTTTCTTAATCATGACTACCTCTGAACTTTGGAATGCAAAATGAAATCTATTGCCGGAAGCCGATTTCGCACTTCGAAACGATCCAACGAATATACAGATAGTATAACAATCCCTTCCTGCTGAATTGATTCAGGTCAGGCCAAATGGCGGTAATTTATACACAAAATGCTGGCCTGGCTCACTTTTTAACAATCAATTATACAAGCTCGAACTTCCTGCCTTCCCTGGGGACGACTGAACAGGGATCCTGATGAATAATGACATCTGAACCCGGAAAACGCCGCAAAATCGCCTGCTCTACCTGGTCAGCCACAAAATGCGCCTGAACGAGCGGCAGATTATCTTCCATTTCCAAATGAATCTGAATAAAGCGAGTCGGCCCTGACTGCCGCGTGCGGAGATCGTGCGCGCCGCTGACTCCCGGCCATGACGTCACGATATCAATAATTTCCTGTCGTTCCGCATCGGGCAGCGCGCGATCCAATAATGACTGCACCGCCTCATACCCCATACGTAACGCGCTATACAAAATATAGATGCCGATACCTAACGCAAACAGGGCATCCGCACGATGCCAACCGTACCAGGATAACCCCAGCGCGATAAGAATCGCTCCGTTCATCATAACATCAGACTGATAATGAAGCATATCCGCCCGTACCGCCTGACTTTGGGTCTTGCGTACCACCCAGCGCTGAAACGTGACCAGTATAATAGTGCATATCAGAGCGATGACGGTAACGCCAATCCCCACGCCGGGGTCGTTCATTGGCGTCGGCTTAATCAGATTCTGGATACTGGTCAAAAACAGAAACAACGCCGAACCGGAAATAAACATACTTTGCGCCAGCGCCGCCAGCGACTCCGCTTTACCGTGCCCAAACGTGTGTTCATCATCTGCGGGTTGCAGCGAATAACGCACGACCAACAAATTCGTCAATGACGCGGCAATATCCACCAGCGAGTCCACCAACGCCGCCAGAATACTCACCGATCCCGTATACCACCACGCAAAAATTTTGATCAAAAGTAACGCTGATGCCATCGCCGTTGCCGCGATAGCCGCCCGGCTAACCAGCCGTCCATAGGTTTGATTCATAAATACTCCCGCTATCTTCTGCCGGTAGTATAACGGATGGTTTAAAACAGTAAGCTAATAACAGAATGACAAACTGGAGATAAAAAAAACCCCCACATCATGTGGGGGAAGACAGGGATGGTGTCACAAAAAAGCACCTAACCTGATGATATAAATGGATTTATGTCAACCGCTGTCCACATAGCGTCCACATCGATCATAAATAAGCCCCTCAACTGAGGGGCTATTTTTGTGATCACATCCACATAATTTGCTGCCCTGACGGCAACGGGTGCGGCCTTACAGCGTGGACTTCTCCCGGCTTCACGATGTATCTCTGTACCGACTCATAGGTGATGAACGTGGCGCTGCAATTCACGTTCTGACACTGGTGATAACGCTCTTTTGTCGTGTCAGTGATATAGCGGCTTGTACGCGCATGTGCGGCATGCTGGCATAAAGGACAATGAAACATCGCGAGCACCTCTTCCGGTTTTGTTGATGTTGCCATTTTAGTTAATTTATCCTTATAAAACAAACAGATAAAATAAAAACATCACTCATCATCTTCTGTTTCGTACTCCACATCAGAAAGCCTGACCTCAAGCTCCAAGGACGTCGTGAAGCCGCTATTATTCAGAAAATGTGTCACCTTAGTGATTGTCCAGTCCTGCTCGTCTATGACGCGCTTAAAGCCTGACACTTTGACCGGCGTTTCCGTGTAAATATCTGCCCGACCAGTAGCCAGGCTGATGGAGAACTCCGCAACGCCCCGTTGCAGTTTGTCCCACTTCGCCTGAGCGGCGCGCATAGCCTGCGCTTTTGTGGCATATACCGTGGTCAGGGCAAAAACGTTGTCAGCTTCACCGGCCATGTATTCACCTTCGCGCGCTTCCGGTACTTTTGGCGCTTTCTTCTGCGTGACCGGTTTCGCTTTCGGGTGCTCCAGTGCGCGCAGGTGTTTTTCTTTCTTTTTGCGTTTCAGTTTTACCTTCTGCTTTTGCGGCTTCGGGTCTTTGGTGTGTAACCACTTTGCCGTTACACCGGTATAGGCTCCACGGTCAGCAATCGCAAAATGATGGCGGTCGCCGTCGCTGCGGGTGATGGTAATCTGCGGGATTTTTTTACCGCTGGCCGTCACCCCCTGCCCCGCTTTGAGAAACAACAGTTTTCCCATTTTTACCGACACCTCACCGCCGTTGCGTTCTGCAAGACGGGTCAGGAATTTCGCATCAGACTCCTGCGACTGGTCGATGTGCGGGATTTTAATTCCTGCCAGTGACGGCGCGACACTGGCTTCCAGCCTGTTACGGGAGGCTATCGCCTCAACAATCGCACCGAGCGTGGTGTCATGCCATGAGCCTTCCCGGCGGGAATTGAGCGTCCCGCGAAAATCTGCACTCCGGGCACGGATGGTGACCACATCCGGCGCGCCCCGGTGTTCAACCTCATCAACGGTAAATTTCCCTTTGCATACCAGGGCAAAACCTTTCCAGCCGATATACACCGTCAGGACAGCGCCACGAACCGGCAGCCCGACCTGCCCGTCGGCATCGTTCAGTTCAATATCAAGCTGGTCAGCCTCAAAGCCCCGGTTATCCGTCAGGGTCATGCTCATCAGACGGTCACTGATATTGCTGGTAATATCCCTGCTGTCGAGCATCAGCATGTAATCCGGCGTCAGCGTACTGCCTGCATCAAATGTCAGCGCATCCAGCATTATCCCGCCCCCGTCATACCCGTGAATTTAGTCGCCATACTGCCAGCCTTACCGATGAGCGACTCCGCCTGTTTACCGATATCGCCATAAAGCGCGGCCAGTGATTCATCAACGCGGGTGAGCGACAGCGTAAAATCAATTTTCCGGGGTGTGCCGTCTGCAAAGAAAATACTCCCTGTTTCACTCACCCTGCTGATGACATACATGCCGTAAATCATGCCGGTACCATCCAGCAACGGCCACGCCCGGCCTTCCTCTGCCATCAGTCTGAGCGTGGTCATCGTCAGCTTGCCGCCGGTCAGTTCGGGATAAAGCACACCGGCAAGCGTCATGTTTTCCTCACCAACGCCGAGAAACTGGTAGGCATCCCGTTTACCGATACGGGAATTTGACGGCCAGCGATAATCTGATTCACGCTGCATGGTCTGGTGTGGCAGCGTCTGGCGCATAAAAACAAACATACCTAACGCGAGCATCATTTTTCGTCACCTCCTTAACCGTCATGCATCATGCTGGCACGGGCGCGCGCACGTTTATCCCGCTCGTATTTTTCGAGCGCATCCTGTAACTGGCGGTCAAGCGGTGTCCCCGGCGCAGTACCGCCCGTCAGGTTGATGTGATATTCGTTTTTACTCTGGTCCACATAAGAGCGGCCAGCCGGTGCCGTGACCGGCTGATAAGCCTGATAACCTGCATAAGAGCTGGTCGCCGGAATATAACCACCGCTGCCATACGTGGCGGCTTGAGTTCTGGCGGCGGTCTGGTCAAGTGTGTCTGACTCTTTGTTGATAACACCGAGTTTTTCCAGTACCCAGTCAATACCACTGCGCAGTTTGTTGAACGCATTAAGCGGCAGCATCAGCGCGTCAGCCAGTGCCTGCCCGAACATGACGCCCGTGTCACGGCAACGGTTCAGGGTGTCCTGGGTAGCTTTGACCGGGGCAATCAGGTTTTTAAACCACTGCCACGCGGCCTGTAACTTTTCACCCAGCCAGTCAAACACCGGCTTAAGTGGCGTGAACAGTTCCCCCACTGGCGCAAATGCTGCTTTCAGCCCTTCAACCACACCGCCAAAGAATGCGCTGACAGGCTCCCAGTATTTACGGATAAGCAACGCCCCGGCGACAATGGCGGCCACCACAGCCACAATCGGCCAGCTAATCGCCCCGATGGCCGTCATAACAGCACTGCCAACCGTCGTGAAGATTGCCCCCATTGCGCCTGCTGCCGCGATGATGGCATTAATGCCGGTGATAACCGGCCAGGCTACGAGGCCAATGGCACCGATGACACCAATCAGTGCCAGTGCACCACCGGCAATGATGCCGATGGTTGACGCCAGTGATTTGTTTTTCTGGATCCAGCCGTCGAGTTTTAACACATACTTTGTGGCCGTCTGCGTGAGCTTACGCAGTGCGCCTTCCTGCTGGTCAAACAGGTCTGTCCCCACCGCCTCATAAGCGGACTGAAACTCCTTAAAGTCACCGCCGAGGTTATCCTGCATGATTTTAACCAGCTCTGCGGTCTTTCCGTCTGAGGCTTTAAACGCAGCGGTCAGTTTGTCCAGCTTTCCGGTTGAGGCGGCAGTCATCAGCACGGCGGCGGCTGAACTGGCCTCCTCCCCGAAAATGGTTTTCATGTATTCAGCCTGCTGGGCAGTACCGAGCCGGTTTTTCTCAAAACTGGCCTGCATTTCTTTCAGAATGGTAAATATTGGTCTGGTGTTTCCCTTACTGTCTGAGGTTTTCACTCCAAGCTCTTTGAGTGCATCCCATGCTTTTCCCGTCGGTGCCTGCAGGCGGCTTAACACGGCACGGCTTCCCGTCCCCGCCATTGAGCCTGTGATTTTTGCATCATGCAGCGCCCCGACCATTGCGGCGGTTTCTTCAATGCTGACACCGGCATTTTTTGCCACAGGTGCGGCATAGGTCAGCGCATCGCTCATGCCGTCAAAATCGGCGGCGGTTTTGTTCATCGTCATGGAGAGAACATCCCCGATATGAGCGACCTTATCGTTTGAAAGCTGAAAGGCGGATTTCATCCCCATCAGCAGGGCGGCGTTTTCTTCCATCGTGCGGCGGTTCGCCAGCGCCATATTCAGCGTGACCGGCGTTGCCGCCTGAATGGCATCAACATCCCCACCGGCTTTTGCAATGATAATCTGCGCACCGGCTGCATCATCCGCTGAGGCAGCGGTATTGTCGCCGAGCTGGCGCGCCTGTTTGCGTAGCGCGGCCATTTCGGCGGAATCTTTTGCCACACCGAGCACGGCCTGCAATTCTGAGTTTTTCTGCGCAAACTCATAACCGGGCATCAGCAGCTTAACTCCGGCCATCGTTCCCGCCGCCGCAATCCCCACACCGGCAGCGCCCACCGAGGCCATATTTCCGGCCAGTTCCTTTCCGGCCTGATAACGCTGTTTTACTGCGTTAAGTTTTGCCTGTTGCGCACTGACACGCGCCAGCGCGTCGCGCTGACGGTTAAGTTGTGCGGTGGTTTCACTGATACGGTTTTTCAGTCCCTGCTCATCATGTGCAAGATTGCGGGTATTAATTCCCACAACGGCCAGTTCCCGCTGCTGGCGTTTAACGGAATCCGTCAGGCGGTTATATTTCGCCTGTAAGTCCTCCGTCGCACGCTTTGCGGATTCCAGCACTTTCGCCTGAACACGGGTCGGTCGTTCGGTATTTTTAAACTGTGTGGCAAGGGCTTCAGCTTCCTGCCGTGCCTTTTCAAGTGCATGACCAGTCACGGCGAGCTGTGCACTGGTCTTGCGAAATCCCTCAATACGGGATGCCTGACCGTTCAGCTCGCGCAGTGATTTTTGTGTTTCCCGGATATCCCCCGACAGCGACTTACTCGCTGTGCGGATGGATTTAAACGGGCGGGATGCCTGGTCAACAGCCCTGAGCAATACCTGTAATTTTACATTGTTACTCATTCGTGTTTCCGCTTCGCCGGAGCGCCTTTTCGCGCCATGTGATGAGTTCGGTCAGGCTCATGGGATACAGTTCTGATGGCGGCCAGTGAAATATCACTGCCACATCCGCCATCAGGTCATCGACCGAGAGATTTTTCGGGAACGTCACTGCACCGAGTTCGGCGACAAAAAACCGACCACCTTACCGGCCAGCGCCACAAGGTCAGGCAG
Source organism: Salmonella sp. NW722 (assembly GCF_051702785.1). Classification (NCBI taxonomy): domain Bacteria; kingdom Pseudomonadati; phylum Pseudomonadota; class Gammaproteobacteria; order Enterobacterales; family Enterobacteriaceae; genus Salmonella; species Salmonella sp. NW722. Next base: position 100,911 of record NZ_JAMMIN010000010.1, on the reverse strand, counting down.
TTCCAGTGCGGCGACCTCCTGCTCGGTCAGCATCGGTGCCGTCATGCGCGGCAGCACTTTAATCAGTGCATCGACTTCGGAGTTTGCGACCGCAGCCAGACTGACACCGCGCAGCGTCCCGGCATTAGGTTTCATCAGCGTGACCTGTTCGATAACCTGCTCACCACGCTTGACCGGATTGTCCAGGGTAATCACATTTTCTTTGTTCATGGTTTTCTCACTTCTGAATCGGGGTTAACCGGTCAGCCAGGCTGACCGGATGAAAATCACAGGCCGATATTGCGGCGGTGTTGCTCCAGCCGGTCGACGCCGTTCACCTTCTCAATCATGTTGATGGTGTCGATTTCGACCAGCTCCTTACCGTCCATCGTCAGCCGGAAATAGGTGCAGACCACGGAGATTTTCGACTCAGTGTCTTCTCCCTGTTTACCCTCGCCGGTGTCGATTTCTTTCTGACGTCCACGCATGACCACTTCGACGGCCACCGTTTCGCCGGTATCGTCACGCTGGTAAGAGCCTGCAAAACGAATCGGCACAGCATCCACACCGGTTGCGGCGTAAAGCTCCCAGATAACCGAATCCGGGAAGCCACCGAGCGACCACTCCATTGACAGCGCATCGTCATCAAGACCGAGGTCTACCGGTGCGCTGCCGTTCATCCCCGCACCGCGATAGTTTTCGAGCTTACGGGTCAGTTTTGGCAGCGTGACGGACTTTGCAACGCCCTGATAGCTGTAGCCGTTCAGAAAGACGTTCATTAACTTGAGTTTGCGCGGCATTGCCATCGGTCAGGCTCCTTAATTGCTGTTAACCGAAGTGACCAGATTTGCCAGGTATTTATCGGTAATACGCTGGCGCAGGGTCAGGTTTTCGAGAGGAGGCACCGGTGTATAGTCGTAGTCGATATACAGTTTTCCGGCCTTGAGGGTTTCCGCATCGTTGGATTCTTCGCTGAACCAGCAGGTCGCATCCACGATATAGCCGTTTGTTTTCAGCTCACGGAATTTGGCATTAATACCGTCAACGATGTCGCGAATCAGCGTTGCAGTGATGGGCTTGTCCACCGCCCACATGTGCGCCTCAGCCATCGTGTCGGCCAGCACCTGCGCGGTGCGGGTGTAGTTTTCAAAGAGGAACAGCGGGTCATCAGAGCAGGTACGGTTACCCCAGAAGCGGAAACCGTCACGGCGAATCAGCGTTGTGACGCCTGACTCGTTAAGCAGGTCAGCATCAGTACCGGACTCCTGCAAATCCCAGAATACAGAGGCGCTGATGCCGGTAACACCGTTCACCCCGACATTGGACAGCGTTTTATGCCAGCCCTGCTCCTGGTCGATTTTAGCGCGCAGCCCCAGCGCACGGGCGGTGGCATACGCGGTGGCGGTGGTACTGGTGACCGTATCCCATGCGAGGAAATCCGGCCAGATGACCATCAGCTCACGCTGGCTGAAATTCTGACGGTAGGCTTTCACCTCGGAAATGGTTTTACAGCCCCATGCGCTGATATACCCGAAAGCGCGCAGCTTCTGACAGACTGATGCCAGTGCTACAGCCACCTCTTTGGTATCCAGTCCCGGCACACCAAGAATACGCGGTTTAACACCGGTTACCGACTCCGCCGCCAGCAGGGCTTTCAGTCCGGTGTACTGACCGTTTTCGTCAGTGGTGCCGATGATATTGGAAACGGTCTGCGCAAGTTTCGTTTCTTCGTCGTCGCCGGTGCCGTCCTCCACGCGCACAACAACGGTGACCGGTTTTGACTGGTCGGCGATAGCCTGCAACGATGCCGCCAGCGTGCCTTTTTTACCGGCCTTTGCAATTGCGCTCTGCACATTGGTAATCAGCACCGGTTTATTGAGGGGGAAGGTTTCCGCATCCGCATCGCTGGCCGTGCAGACCATGCCAACAATGGCAGTGGATACGGTGGAAATGACGCGGGTGCCGTCGTTAATCTCCAGCACCTGCACGCCGTGATGATAGTCACTCATCCGTTTAACTCCGTGGTTAATGGGTGAGTGGTATTTTCAGTTGTGCCGGAGATGTCAGGCTATTTGTCCCGGTTGGCTAAGGGATGACACAATTTATTCTTTGTCGCTGATGAGGGGAATTTCTTATAGAGCGTGGACAGGCCAATATCAAAAATCAGCGCCACGCGTTGACGAGATTCCCCCGCAGCCAGCAACCGTCCGACCTGCTCCCACTCACTCGCGGTGAGTTTCGGACGTCTGCCACCAATACGACCTTTGGCTCTGGCCGCTTCCAGTCCGGCGCGTGTCCGCTCGACAATGAGTTCTCGCTCCATTTCAGCCAGGGCACCCATCACATGAAAGAAAAAACGCCCCATCGGCGTGCTGGTATCAATAGCATCCGTCAGACTGCGAAAATTAACACCGCGTTCGCGCAGTTCCTCAACCAGAATGACCAGATGCCGCATACTACGCCCCAGCCGGTCCAGCTTCCAGACCACCAGTGTATCCCCCTCCGATAATGTCCTGAGCAGTTTTTTCAGTCCCAGTCGGTCGGACTTCGTGCCGCTGATTTTATCCTCAAAAATAAGCTCACATCCTGCACACTCCAGCGCGTTACGCTGCAATTCCGTGTTCTGGTCATTTGTTGACACGCGTACATAGCCAATAAGCATGAGCATCCCCCTGAATAAAAACCGGAGATGATGCCAGTTGCCCGTTATCTCTGCATTTTCATAAACGTTGGTTTAGGCGAAACGATAAATCTGGCTGCGGGCGCAGTCCAGAAAACTGGCGATGAGATGAACGGGAAGTTAACCCTGCCACAGACATCTTCCTTCGGCGTGAATACTAATAACACACTGGGCGGTAGTTCCATCGCTATCGGTGATAACGATACCGGGCTCAAAGGGAACGGCGACGGTAATCTGGCATTTATGGCTAACAACGTGCTGGCAGGATATTTTAATGAAAATGAATTGCAGCACAGTAAAAAGATGCTGACTAAAAATTTTCAGGCTCTTGTTGATAATAACTGGCCGGAGGGGGCGGGGGGATTTTCTGGTCAGTTAAGCAGTGAAGCACCGTTTAGTGTACCAATGGTTCACCGTCAGAATAATGATAATAATTTTTTCCCGCTCCTGAAAGGAAAGGTCTCACTGGAGTCTGGCTATCCTGTAGCCGCCTCTTTCGGAATATTAACTAGTGGGAATACTAATTTCCCACAAATTGCAATTCACGCGAAAACAGACTTTGATGTTAACGATAAAATATGGGTATTTGATGTTGCAACCGGAGAATTTCGCGCGCCGGGCAGGATTACAGCTACAGAAATTTTATTGAGCGGTAAAAGCCGTGTTGCTCCTGATGGTAATTTATATGGTGATGTGTGGGGTGGCTGGCTGAATGACTTCCTTAATAACAATTACAACCGCAAAAATACTGCCAGTCTGGGTGATTATGGATGGGTTCGTGACGAAAGCACCGGGTTTATAATGCAATGGGGGACACTTGGTAGCTCAAACGGAACCTACAATTTCCCGCGAGAGTTTCCGGCATCCTGCTTTGCTGTATTTGTCACCAACAATAATCAGCAGGGGGGGGCGGTGGATAACGCGTTTGGATATCCGGTGAGTAAAAGCCAGTTTTTTGCCGCTACAAAAGATTCATCGAGCAGTAATCATATAAATAACTACCCTGTAGCCTGGTTTGCGATTGGGAGATAAAATGAGCGATTATTATTACAGCTTTAAAGAGAAAGGTTTTTTCTACAAGCCGGATACCGAATCGGGAGATTGCCCGACTGATCTAATTCCTCTGACTGATGAACACTACCATGAACTTATGCAGGGTCAGGTGGACGGAAAATATATTGAGCACAGGAAAGGAGGCCCAGTACTGGTTGAACATCGCGAATATACGCCTGAAGAACTGGTTGCACAGGCTGAATCCAGAAAAGCGGAACTCCTTGCCGGAGCAGAGTCAGTCATTGCGCCACTGGCACGGGCAGTAAAACTAAAAATTGCCACAGATGAAGAGATTAAACGGCTGGACGCCTGGGAGCTCTACAGTGTACTGGTAAACCGGGTGGATACCTCAAATCCTGACTGGCCGGATAAGCCAGCCAGCCAGTAGTCGTTATTGTGGTAATTCAGGCCACCTGATTTCCGTGAAGGTGGCTGAGTCTTTCACGCCGCTCAAATCCAGCGTTTTAAGCGCCCTGATATACGCCATCCATTTAGTCAGGCTGGCCTTATCGTCGTCACTTATTTCACCCAACGCCAGTTCGGTTCGCCAGTCGGCAATGGCGCTGTTAGCGGCATCCAGTAGTTTCTGTCGGGTGGTTTCGGCCTTAGCCTGATAATCCACCGGAACGGGTAAAACCTTACCATCCCTGTACAACCATGAGCCATCACCACGGCAATCATCAGGACAGTCAGCAGCGTCTATTTCCGCAACAGACATATTAACCGGCCACAACATTGATACAGAATATGTGTTGCCACGTTGCGGGACTGGCTTATTAACAACACCCCAGATAACCCCTTCATGGTCGTACATTATTTTTGCAGTATCATCAGAAAATAATGACTGACACTCATACCAGTCCTGTCCGTCGTCTGACTTCAGAAAATATGCACCTATATTTATTTCGGCCTGAGTTTTCCCCCTGTTTACAGGCGCGTCAGTCAGTCTGAAATTTTTGATATTCTGATATTTTTTCATTATACCGTTCCCCCTTGTACGGTATACCACTGATTCCCGACTCGTTTTTGCAAAGGCGCATAATTAATACCATCAATATTTTCGCCCTGATAATCTTTCCAGACGGAGGTAACTACATATCCGGGAGTGTTAGGCCATGACCCTGCATTGTTCCAGGTAGTCACTGATGTGCCGGCCCCTAACTGAACATCTAAGACGAGATTATTATTAATCCAGGTACTTAACCAGCCATTTCCCCATAGCGAACCAAAGATATCACCGTTATTCTGATAGATGGCCCCGCCTGCACGCAGTACGTTAGCGGTGATATCGCCATTGACCGTAAACAGGACTGAACCATCAGGGTTTCGCTGGCTGTATAACTGCCATCCCTGATCATCATCCAGTTCAATTACAGTGGGCCTGTTTGCGTCGCCCCATAAGTTAAACGTGGCTGTCATTGTCGAATTATTATTACTCGTTAGTGACAGTTTTTTTTCTTTGCCTGCGCGAATAGCTCCCAGAACCATCATTTCACCGGGAGCGACACGAACGGTGTGCTGGTTGTTCGCGTATGTATCCAGTATCCCGTCACCGTTCTGTTTAAAACCGGTATCGTTATCACCGAGTACAATTGAATTACCGCCCAGTGCATTGTCAGTACCAATGCTTAACGGACCGTTTAGCTGTCCCCCTGTAATCGGCAATGCACCCACATCACCGGCTGTTGGTTTCATCAGACTACTGTAAATTGTATATGTCTGACCGCTGGTTGAGTTTCCCGGCTGTACTGATGAATATTCAGGCGTACTGTGCAACGTGACATTTGCATTACCGGTGTAGTCATATTGCGCAATTAACCAGTACGCATACTGGCCGATATTAATATAAATATCGTAGGTGTCGCCTGATGTATTAACCCATGCGACCTCGTTAGCCGCAGCAGGCGAGCGTCTCCACAACGTGGCAGTTATTCCAACAGGTGAGCCATTACCGGCACGCAATACCAGTTCGCTGATTGCCGCCTGTTCAGGTGAACCAGCGTTAAACCCCGCCCCACCGTACAGTTTAATCACCGCTGTTGATGTAGCCTGCGGCATTACAACCGTGGCGATTTTGAACCAGCCTGATTCACCAAGTGTAATGGTAGTCGATGTTACCGCGCCGATAGTTCTCGCAAATTGTTTTTTGTCCGGAATATCGCCGCCATTCTGCGATTTTTGCAGTGCACCCGCAGCGAGATTTATCGTTTCTCCTAAACCAAGGTATGCGAGAAGACCGGCAACATCCTTTCCACTCAAATGAGTCAGCGTCTCATCCAGTGGCTGCTTACCTGACAGCGCATTGTTAATGGTGGTGCTGAATTTCGGGTCATTGTTAATGGCTGCGGCAATTTCTTTCAGTGTGTCCAGCGTGGCTGGCGCACCGTTAATCAGAGCGGTAATAGCGGCCTGAACAAACGCAGTGGTCGCAATCCGCGTGGTGTTATTTCCTGCGGCAGGCGTCGGCGCTTTTGGTTCTCCGGTAAATGTCGGATTATGTTTCTGCGCATACTGGGTATGAGGATCCTGTGCGGCAATGTGGTTTCTCATCTGGTCATCCACATACAGCTTTAATTCCAGGACTTTATCATCCACGTATTTACGGGTCGCCAGTACCACCGACGGGTCGATTTTCAGCGTGATGGCTTCGGTATTCGTGATAACCAGAATCATGCGGATAGTCTGGGTACGACCACTGCCTTCCTGCAACTGCGGTTTGTACGTTTCCGGGCAGTTCGCCACCGCAATGAGTACGCCTTCATCATCATAAAGCCCAATCTCACGGATCCAGAATCCGCCCTCGTTCTCAGGGATGATTTGCTCCGCAATAATCTGGCTCTGGTTGTTCGGATCAACACTCAGAAGATTCAGCGGCGCGATGCGTTTCTGGTTAATCAGTTTTGTCTGTGCCGGGTCTGGTGTCGGCAAGACACCATTCGCATCACCAACGGCCATTTGCGTCAGATTCAGCTTACTGCCGAGCATCGTCGCGTTAGCCAGCCGTGCTGCGCCCTGATTAGTCAGAATGGCGTAGTATTTCACTGTCATGCGTTTACTCTCAGGTTATCAATTAAATGAATGGCCGAGGCCGGGAAATAATCCCCTCCGACAATAATGGCCTCCGGGGTGTAGGGATAAACCGTCAGGGCGTCGCCGTGATAGCATCCCGCACCGGCAAAAATGTTGCCGTTTGTACTTAAACTGATAGCCAGTCCCGTCAGATGGCGGCTTGCCGGTTTTGCATCAGCAACGAGGCGCTCCAGCTCCTGATACATTTCTTCGGTAATACCCTGCTCAAGCACGCCAACAACGATACGGAACGTCCCCGGATCCTCGTTGAGCTGCCACCACTCCCTTACCTCAATCAGATAGCCGAGCGGCTCCACCACACGCCGGATTGCGCCTATAGTGCCCTTATGGCAGTGAATGAAATACGCATCGCGGATAACAGCGCGTTTTGTCGCTTCCGGCCATTTATCATCCCAGCGGTCAACCGAAAATGACCACGCCAGCCACGGCAGCAGATTTGCCGGGCAGGTGTCCGGGTTCCACAGCTCACGAATACTGACCGGCGTTTTTTCAATTTCCGCACAGGCTTTTGCGGCGGCGACCTCAAGCGGTGATGAGCCGGTCGGCAGCAGTCGCGAATCACTCATCCGGGCCTCCGGTCACGACGCGGTATTCGGTACAGAAAGACGCCTGCGTATTGTTGAGCACGATGTCGGCCAGTGGTGCAGCCAGTTCGACACGCTGCACGCCTTCCACATGCAAAGCGGCATAAATGGCAGACAGACGGATGTCGCGCCCCAGCCGGTGCTGTGCCGTGATGTACGCTTCCAGCTTTTTCACGGCGGCGGCGCGGATGGGTTCGCTTTCGGGACCAGGGTAAAGGTAAAGCGTGGCGTTTATCTGGTATTCAACGATGGCGGCAGACTGCACGGTCACGCGGTCGGCCACCGGCCTGACGTCCTCGCCATTAAGGGCGTTACGCACCACGGCCAGCAGGTCTTCGGATGCAACACCGTTATTTTCACGTGACAGCACAGAGATGGTGACACAGGCCGGAGACGGACTGGTTACAGAAATATCCGCGACACGCCCGTCGGCACTGCGACCATGATACTGATAGGCACCCACCGACCCGGCGACGCTTAAACCTTCAAACGCCTGCTGAATACGCAGACGATAATCCGTGTCAGATTCCATCACTGCCGGTGTCGGCGGGATGGTCGAATCATCTGCCGGGGTGATAGTCAGGCGCGTAGTGTTGTAATTGGCACCAATCACATCAAGGTCATTACCGGCGGCACAGGCCAGCATCACCGCCCGTGCGGCCTCATTCACACGCTGACGCCAGATAAGCTCACGATAAGCATTTTCCTCCAGCAGTTTGACGAGAGGCTCAGATTCCAGCGTCAGGGTACGGGCGACCGCCTCCTGCTGGTCTTCCGGGTAAAGGGAAATCAGTGTCGCCTTGCGTTCGGCAAGAATGGTTTCAAAGTCCAGCTCCTCGACCACATCCGGTGCGGGTAGCTGGTTCAGGTCGATAATCGGCATGGTTTCAACTCACAGGGATGGTTAACGAAAGTGGCTGGCCGGTGTCGTTGTGCTGGCCGGTTAACGTGACCGTCATTCGCCCGTCAAAACTGCGCTCAGTGGTGACGGATGACAGGGTGACGCGGGGTTCCCATTTCAGCACCGCCATGTAACAGGCGACCTTAATCTGCAACTCAAGCGCCGGGGTCTGCGGCTGGTCAATCATTGATGCCAGCAACGAGCCGTAATCACGACGCATCACCCGTGAGCCGACCGGTGTGCGCAGGATATCGCCGATACTCTGGCTGATATGCTCAAGGTCAGTGACAGTCAGGCCATCACTGCGATTCATTCCGAGATAACGCGCTGTCATAAAGGACTCCCGGTTGTGCCGCCGCTGTCGCCGGGGTGTTTGTGGGTATGCAGTACCTTACCGTTTGATGAGAGTTCACCGCCGGTGTGTTCAATGTTGCCGCGCATCGTCCCGCCCTTCTGCACTTCCAGCGTGCCGGTAGTCAGTTTGTTAGTGCAGACCACTTCCGGTGTGTCCAGGGTGACACGGGTTGACGCTTTCACCGTGACCACCGGTACCGTGGCAGTAACAGAATCAGAAGCCGTCACGCTGGCCGTTTTAATTCCGCTTGCCGTGAGTGCACTGGTTTCGGGTTCATACTCAATCACCGCCCCGTCAGGGAAACGGATATGCAGGGCATCCGCCGACGCAGACGGCGCGGGGTTATCGCCGGAATAAATTCCCGGCAGAACGAACGCCGTGTCGAGTTCACCACCCACGGCCAGAATCAGCACCTGTTCCCCCACGGAAGGTGCCCACCATGTGCGCGAACGCCCGGCGCGATGGGTCAGCCACTGAAGCCAGTCGGTGCACATGCCGCCGGTCTGCACACGGCAGCGACCGGCGTTAAGGTCGGTTTCGACGACAAGGCCGGTGCGAATCATGTTGCGCAGTGCGCGCGCGAGTTCCTGAATATTTGCGAGAGTGTTCATAACGGGAAGGATGCCGCCGGGTCATACCGGCGGCAATGTGACGATGAGGTGTCGGGAATGGCACAACTAACGGTCGAGGTGAGCCAGGATAATCTCTTCAATCATCTGCACATCCTCACCGGTAAAGCCGAGCAGAGGACGCGCCGGATAATCAATTTTCTTACCGTCTTTCCGGTTTTCTTCCGACAGACCGAACTGATGCACACTGGCGATTTTCGGTGACTTCCCGCCGTAAAACTCCATTGATGCCTGCTCCGGGCTGGCGCGGATATGCAAAAAACGACTGGTGATAAGTTTCGCAAACATTTTTCGCTTAACACGACCGGTCTTTTTTCTGGCGCTCTGCTGCTGGCGTGGCACGTAGGGTGTGCCGTCCGGGGCTTTCTGTGCCATCACCCGACGCTGCTGACTCTGACGCAGACGTTTCGCCAGTTCGGCACTCAGTCGCCGACGCCCTGACGGTGACAGCGATTCAATCAGTCCGGTCAGCCGGTCTTCAAAACGCTTAAACTCATTCATCCCACTTGCTCACCAGTTCGCCATTGATATACAGCTCCACCGGGCGGGTGACCGGCTCCGGCGGCGTGGGTTCCGGGATATTCTTCACATGCAGCGCGCCGTCCACCTCACTGACCAGCGTGCGCTCGGTCAGCATCAGGCTGATGCTGATATCAAAGCTGCTGTCATTGTTGATGTCTGCATAAAACGTGAAACCTTTTTTCTGACCTTCGTCGGTGGTCATGATGTCGGGCTGATTTTCCCGCAGCCACGCCAGCACCGGCACAATGAGCAGGTCAAAATCACCGGTAAAGTCGGTCACAATGACATTGAGCGTGTAACGCTTTTCGAATGACAGCGACGTCGCCAGTGTGGAGGCAATACTCCCGTTATCCACGAATATCCGCAGCATATCGGGGTTAGTTTTCAGCACCGTGACGGCATCAGTCAGCGCCCTGCGCAGGCTGTCGGGTTTGAGCATCGTTTTCGTCCTGACAGTGTTTAATCATTTTTACCTGGCTGGCACAGCGTGCCAGCGCGTTCTCAAGCTGCCGGATATCGGCACTTAAATCGCCGTTCGTCTGCGGGTCACTGCCCGGCATCGGGCAAAGACTCACTTTCGGGCAGGCGTTGTGGACAATCACTGGCGTCGGTGCAGGCCGGGCGCTGGTGCAACCGGCGCACAGCATCAGGCAGGCCAGCGCCGTACCAGCGGCGAAAATCTTCGTTTTCATTCAGTAACCTCGTGATGGTTTTCTCGCGCTGTGCTTCACGCTTCGCGGCGTTCTCCAGTTCCTGACGCAGTGCCACCTGCGCCAGCTCGTTTTTGTCTGCTCTGGTGAGGGCAACATGAAGCTGATTTTTCAGCATGGTGATGGTCACCTGCTGTTCACTGGCGACGTTGTTCGCCCTGTCCAGCGAGGCGCGCAGGCTGGCGTTTTCATGCTTCGCCAGAAACAGCCCCGCCACCGCCAGCGATAACAACACGACCAGCACAATCATCAGCTTTGACATAATTCCCGCCCCTCAAGACGCTGACGACAGGCTTTACGTATCAGCCGGAAAAACAGCGACGCCACAAGATAAATCAGCGCGGTAAAAATCCACCCGGCAGCGACCAGCGAGATAAACGTCGCCACCATCACTACCAGAGCCGCCGCCCGTCTGCGCCACGGCACCGGCTGCAAAAACAGCGACGCGACAATCTTCACGGCCAGCGATTCCGGCGGCAGCTCCCGCCCGTAGCGTTCCAGTACATACTCTGTGGCATACACGCCGACACCACCGGCAACCACACAGATAACCGTCGTCAGAATCGCCCAGGCGGCGACAAAACTGACGGCCACGCTCTGCGGGTAAATCAGGGACAGTGCCAGCATCAGCGCCAGCGACACATTCAGCATCAGTGAAAGGGATAATTTCTTCATGGTGTTTACTCCGTTTAAGCCGGTACACCGCCGGCGGTACGCCAGACGGTGACCAGTTTTTCCAGTGAATGCTCACGCTGACCGTAACCGGCACCCGGCAGGGACGCCCAGATATTGCGACAGCGTGAAATGGCGCGCTCAATGCGTCCCGCCCGGATGTCATCCAGTGCACCGCGTTCGCGGATCAACTGAATGGCGAGCCTGTCCTGCGACAACGGACTGAAATCCGGCAGGGCAAGCTGTTTGCGGTAATGCGGCCAGAACAGGTAAAGCTGCTGATAGCGACCGGAGGCCGTGGATTTTTCACCGCGACGGTTAAACACCTTCGCCGGTCGGCCATGCGCGAACGGGTGGTCACTGTAGTCGGTGAATATTTCCGGCTTTCCGTCCAGTCCGGTGACTATCACGTCATAGCCCCGGTTTTTCGTCAGCGGGTGATTCGCCGTCCCTTCGGACACGGCCAGCATGTCGAGAAAGGCGGCGATATTCTGATGCGTGTTAATTACCGGCATTACGGTTTCCCCCTGCCCTTAAAGCGGCGCTGAATGGCAATCTCAATCACCTGATAACCGGCGATACCCAGCATGGAGCCGATGCCGCACACCGCAGGCAGTGACAGGTCAGGAAACTGCACCAGAACAACACCGGCAACCATCGAGACAAAACCACCGAGCAACATGCGCCCGATAAACAGACGCGGGGTGATGGGTTCACCACCGGCAAGCACCTTGCCGACAACAATCAGCACCCCAATCATGAAAAGCGACAGGACGCTTTTTTCTTCTGCTGTCATGCGTTACTCCCACAGATTGACAGTTTCAGCCACGGGCGCGGTCTGAACGTCGGGCAGTTCGACGGCGGTGCCGTGTGGCAGCACCGCACCCAGTTCAGCCAGTCCCGGATTTGCGGCGAGCACGGTCTCAACCACGCCCTCAGTGCGCCCGTAATACCGGACACAAATGGCGTCGAGCGTGTCGCCCTGTAGCGCAAAGGTCTTCATCAGATTTGACTCACGATGCAGCGTGGCTTGTCCTGGATACGCGCCACCGCCCAGCGCATATCCCGCCACAGTTCATCAATGGTGCTGTCAATGCTGTCAGCCTTCTTGTCGCCTTTCGCACTGGCATCCACGCCGCGATAACGCTCATAAAGCGACGCGGTCGCCATCGCACACACGGCGCGCTCGTAGTAAAAAACTTTGATGCTTTCACCGTCGATGTCGTCCGCCGGGACGTCCGCCAGACGCGTAAAACCGGCGGCAATTTTCTGTTCGCGGTACTCGTACAGCTCCGCATTCGTCTCCGCCATGCCTGACTTGATGGCCTCACGCAGACGGGCGGGGGCGACGGTCTGCTCAAGGCGCATACGTTCCCGGACGCGCTTCGGGTCGATATCGGGAAAAAAGAACGTGTTTTTAATCACCGGCTCGTCGCCTGCCGGTTGCGGGATGACCACCGTACCCTCACCGGACACGGGAGCCTCCTTTCGCGGAATAATCAGCGTCATCATGACTACCTCTGAAAAGTCGGGCGGTGGACGCCGGTGCAGTGTCAGGTGATTCACCCTCACTGACCGGCGTGCCGCCCTGGCGCGGGGCGCATTCGGTTGTTAACTGGCTTTCTTTTTCGGGCGTCCACGTTTTGCCGGTGCCACGCTCCGGGTCTTACGCGGGGCGCGGGTGGCCGCTTTTGGCTGCGGCTCCGGCTTCGGTTTCAGTTCCCGCTCCAGTCGTTCAATCTCTTTTTTGACGCCTGCCTGACAGTCGAGCTGTGTCGCACGTTGCAGGTGCGCCAGCGCACCGGCGGCATCACCACCGTCACGCAGAAACAGACCGGTAATTTTGTGCAGCTTTGCGCGCACTTCATCAGGCATGTCAGCCGTGGCGGTCAGTTCAAGGGTGTCCGTCAGCAGGCGGGGATCCACAGACTCACCGGCAGCGTGAGCGCGCATGGCCGCGAGCGCGACCTCCTCGGTGAACATGTACGGCGGGGTGCGGCGGTGTTTACCCGGCATGGTCAGACCGTACTTCAGGGCATAACGGGCAATCTCCAGCGCACCAGCAATATCGCCGGTATCCAGACGCCACAGCATGACCGTCATCAGAATGTCATCCTGTGCGCCTTTGCCCTGCTCCAGCACGCCGTTCACCCACGGCAACCAGAACGGCAGCAGTTCGCGTTTTTTCGCGGCCTTCAGCTCTTTTGAATAAATCGCTTTCAGTGTGCGCTGGTCTGCGGCCAGCTTGACCAGCATCTGCTCATAGACAGTTGCATGTCGCAGCGGGGCGGCGTCCCGCTGCGCGGTCATCGCTGCCGAGACCCGCATCATGTGGCGCTGTGCGGGACTCGTCATCGGTTACGCTCCCGGCTCTGCGGTCACTTTAGTCGGTGTGGAGAAGTCACCGACCTTAATTTTTTCCACCAGACAACCGGCGGCGTAGTCTTCCACCACGTAATCAATGTTCATTGACTCGTAGTTCTCCACGCGGTCGAGTTTCGGGTTTTCCACAATCACGCGGCGATGGCTGTCATCCATGTAGTAGATGGACAGGTTTTCCAGCTTCGTGATGAGCATCGCATCCGCCGGGAAGTACGGGACGCGTACCGCCGGCAGGTTACCGATGCGTTTCTGGCTGATAATGACGTCAGCGGCCAGCATCTCGCTGTTGTCCTGCTCCTTGTTGACGATGGGGAAATACTTGTCCGCCAGTAGCTGACGCCCCACAATCACCACAAGGTCAGGGTCTTCCTGATACCACGGCTCAATCAGGTTGTTGGTCGCATCCATCACCAGTGCATCGAGGCTGGCATAATCACCGCCCTTACCCACGCGGATGACCTCAGAGGTCGTGTGACCTTCCTCGTCAGTGACCTTGCTCATCACGCGCGCCGGGGCTTCATTGCGGTATTTCTGCAGCCAGCCGACCGCCACATCCTGCAGCATCGGGTTACTGCTGCGGTCAGAGGTTTCGGCACGCTTCACGCCGTTAAAACCGGCCATGATGAAATCAAGGGACTGGCGTTTGATAATGGCGTTACGGATACGGAGCTGGAAATCCTGATAACGCGCCCACAGGTCAAGCGTTTTGTAGCGGATATAAAAATCGAAGTTAATCTGGTCGCATTCGTACTTGTTTGACGCCAGCTTCGAGAAGTCCTTCGGCTGACGCTCGGTGCCACCGGCGGTGTCGGTGGTGCTGGCGATGGAGCCGGTGACACCGATGCCAATTTTTTCCCCTTTCATTTCGCTGACCGGCACAATGTTGATGCGGGTCAGAAAGTCAGAGGACTCCTGCATGGTGTTCATCAGGGTCTGGGTGACCGACGGTTCAACGGTGAATTTTTTCGACACATCACCGGCGTCGATGCCGTTCAGTTCGGCAACACGGGACAGGTAGGCATTAAATTTAAAGCGGGTTTCCTGGCGCATAGTTTTTCCTGAAATTAAGGGTTAATCGTGAAGGTTTTCCCGGACTGACTGACGCCGGTCAGCAGTTCGTCATCAGGGCGTCACCGCCACCACCGGTGGCCTTGCTGCGGCGCTGCTGGGTCAGACTTTCGGTGTGGTCGAGACTGTTTTTCAGGCGGGTGAATGCCTGGCTGGTTTCATCCGCCCTGTCAGTCACCTCCTGCTTAAGAGCGGAAAAGGCAGTTTCCATCTCAGCGAGGCGCTGCTCAGTGGCGCTCAGTTTTTCCTGCACATGTTCAGCAACAGCGGTCACCGCTTCATGCACGTCATTCAGACGGGCATCATCGCTGGCCTGTTTGCGGCCAAAAATGGATTTCACCTTTTCGGTCAGGGCGGTGAACACGGTTTCAGGCAGGTCTTCAAATTCCAGCTCAACAGGCGTTGCCACTGAAATCAGGTTTTCAGGGCTTAATTTGAAGCGGTTCAGAGGGTTATGTTTTGCCGTGCGGCAGAATTCCAGGTATTCCGTGCCGAGGCTTGCCGGGTCATCGGTGACGGCCAGCCCCACCAGATAACATTTGCCGGTGTTGGCAAAGTTCGGCTGAATTTCCATTGAGGTGTAGACCTTCTGCGCGGCCTTGTTCATCGCGATAAGGTCATCGGTCGGGGTGATTTTCGCAAACAGCGCCCATTTGCCTTTCAGCGCCGAATCATCGTCAATCTTTTCGGCCTTCAGTTCGACCACATCGCCATAACGCTTAAAAATACCGTCAGGCAGGATGCCGCGCAGATGTTCCAGGTTAATGCGGCAACCATAGACTCGCGGGTCAAAGGTTTCGGCCATTTCCTGAATATCCTGCGCACTGATGACACGCCCGTCACAGGTGTCACCCTCAACGCCGATACGAAAGAATTTTGAGACTTTTTTTGCCATTGTCAGGAGTCCTGAATAGTGATTAGAGGAGTCACATGTCGGCATCAGTTTCCCGACGATACGCATCCTCCGCCATCAGTCCCGGATGGCTTATCACTGACACAACAGCACCTTAGCGAATCGCGGGGCGCGACTCAGTAGCCTTGCCGTGTATTCATCACGGCGAGGTATTCATGACCATCACCACAGACACCACTCTTTTACACGACCCGCGTCGTCAGGCGGCGCTGCTGTACTGGCAGGGGTTTTCCGTGCCGCAGATTGCCGCCATGTTGCAGATGAAACGCCCGACGGTGCAGAGCTGGAAACAGCGCGACGGCTGGGACAGCGTTGCCCCCATCAGCCGTGTCGAAATGAGCCTGGAAGCGCGGCTGACCCAGCTCATCATCAAACCGCAGAAAACCGGCGGTGACTTCAAGGAAATTGACCTGCTGGGACGCCAGATTGAACGACTGGCACGGGTAAACCGTTACAGTCAGACCGGCAACGAGGCAGACCTTAATCCGAACGTCGCTAACCGCAACAAAGGCGGGCGTCGCAAACCGAAAAAGAATTTTTTCAGTGACGAGGCCATCGAAAAGCTGGAGCAGATTTTCTTTGAGCAGTCTTTCGACTATCAGTTGCACTGGTATCGCGCCGGGCTTGAGCACCGCATCCGCGATATCCTGAAATCCCGCCAGATTGGCGCGACGTTTTATTTTTCCCGCGAGGCGCTGCTGCGCGCCCTGAAAACCGGTCATAACCAGATTTTTCTGTCGGCCAGTAAAACGCAGGCGTATGTGTTCCGCGAATACATCATCGCCTTTGCCCGGCTGGTTGACGTTGACCTGACCGGTGACCCAATTGTCCTGGGCAATAACGGCGCAAAACTGATTTTTCTCGGCACCAACTCCAACACCGCGCAGAGCCATAACGGCGACCTGTACGTCGACGAGATTTTCTGGATCCCGAATTTTCAGGTGCTCCGTAAGGTGGCATCAGGTATGGCCTCACAGAGTCACCTGCGCTCGACCTATTTCTCCACCCCGTCCACGCTGGCGCACGACGCCTACCCGTTCTGGTCGGGTGAACTGTTTAACCGGGGACGCGCCAGCGCCGCCGAACGCGTGGAAATCGACGTCAGTCATAACGCCCTTGCCGGTGGGCTTCTCTGTGCGGACGGCCAGTGGCGGCAGATTGTCACCATTGAGGACGCCCTGAAAGGCGGCTGCACGCTGTTCGACATTGAGCAGCTCAAACGTGAAAACAGCGCCGACGATTTTAAAAACCTGTTCATGTGTGAATTTGTTGACGACAAGGCGTCGGTGTTCCCGTTCGAGGAGCTGCAACGCTGCATGGTCGACACGCTGGAAGAATGGGAAGACTATGCTCCGTTTGCCGCCAATCCGTTCGGCTCACGTCCGGTATGGATTGGTTACGACCCGTCACACCGTGGCGACAGCGCCGGATGCGTGGTGCTGGCACCGCCGGTGGTGGCCGGTGGCAAATTCAGAATACTTGAGCGTCACCAGTGGAAAGGCATGGACTTTGCCACCCAGGCTGAATCCATCCGCAAACTCACCGAAAAATATAACGTCGAATACATCGGTATTGATGCCACCGGCCTCGGTGTCGGCGTGTTCCAGCTCGTGCGCTCGTTCTATCCCGCCGCGCGCGATATCCGCTACACGCCGGAAATGAAAACTGCAATGGTGCTCAAGGCAAAAGACGTTATCCGCCGTGGCTGTCTGGAATATGACGTCAGCGCCACCGACATCACCAGCTCGTTCATGGCTATCCGCAAGACCATGACCAGCAGCGGACGCAGCGCCACCTATGAGGCCAGCCGCAGCGAGGAAGCCAGCCACGCCGACCTCGCCTGGGCGACCATGCACGCCCTGTTAAATGAGCCACTCACCGCCGGTATCAGCACCCCGCTGACATCCACCATTCTGGAGTTTTACTGATGAGCAAGAAAAAAGGGAAAACACCGCAGCCAGCGGTGAAAACAATGACCGCCAGCGCTCCGAAAATGGAGGCATTCACCTTTGGCGAACCGGTGCCGGTACTCGACCGCCGTGACATTCTGGATTACGTCGAATGCATCAGTAACGGCAGATGGTATGAGCCACCGGTCAGCTTTACCGGTCTGGCAAAAAGCCTGCGTGCTGCCGTGCATCACAGCTCCCCGATTTACGTCAAACGCAATATTCTGGCCTCGACATTTATCCCGCATCCGTGGCTGTCCCAGCAGGATTTCAGCCGCTTTGTGCTGGATTTTCTGGTGTTCGGTAATGCGTTTCTGGAAAAGCGTTACAGCACCACCGGTAAGGTCATCAGACTGGAAACCTCACCGGCCAAATATACCCGTCGTGGCGTGGAGGAGGATGTTTACTGGTGGGTGCCGTCCTTCAACGAGCCGACAGCCTTCGCGCCCGGCTCCGTGTTTCACCTGCTGGAGCCGGATATTAATCAGGAGCTGTACGGCCTGCCGGAATATCTCAGCGCCCTTAACTCTGCCTGGCTGAATGAGTCGGCCACGCTGTTCCGCCGCAAGTATTACGAAAACGGCGCACATGCCGGATACATCATGTACGTCACTGATGCTGTGCAGGATCGCAACGATATCGAAATGCTCCGCGAAAACATGGTTAAGTCGAAAGGCCGCAACAACTTTAAAAATCTGTTTCTCTATGCCCCACAGGGGAAAGCCGACGGCATTAAAATTATCCCCCTCAGTGAAGTGGCGACGAAGGACGATTTTTTTAATATCAAAAAAGCCAGCGCCGCTGACCTGCTGGACGCGCACCGCATCCCCTTTCAGTTGATGGGCGGCAAGCCGGAGAACGTCGGGTCGCTGGGCGATATTGAGAAAGTGGCAAAGGTCTTTGTCCGCAATGAGCTTATCCCGCTACAGGACAGGATTCGGGAAATAAACGGCTGGCTTGGCCAGGAGGTCATCCGCTTTAAAAACTACTCACTGGACACTGACAACGGCTGAACATCGCCGCCTGCGGGCGGCTTTTTTACACCCCGTCATCACGCCCTCACACGCTCACCACCGCACAAAACACCCCGCAGACACACCAACGCCCCGGCGCACAATCTAAACGCCATCACGACGCGCTCAGACGCTGAAAAAATAAAATCATCACCACCGCCAGCGCGCAGTGCTTTCCCCGCCTCGCCCGCCCGCTTCATGAGCCGGTTTTAATGCGGTTGAATTAAGTAATCAAACCCCCTTGGGGATTACCATACAAAAGAGTTAGAGACCAAAGAACATAAATGCAAATCCACGCACGCTATAGATACATGCGCTACCCTGATTGCAGGAAGCAATGACGCATGCGATAATAGAAATATTTTTCATAATAGTAACGGTGGCACATGGATCAGAGAATCCTTGAACATGAAGCAATAAAACAACTTAGCAAAAAATCAGTACGCAAGTTGTTTGGGGTTCACGACATCCCTAGAGCCAGCTCACCATTCCGCTATCCAGGTGGCAAGGACAAGCTTGCTTCATTTCTCGCTATTTTCCTCATGCATAATAAGTTAAATGGCGCACGGTTTATTGAACCATTTTGCGGCGGCGCTGGTGCATCGCTTTCACTGCTATTGGGTGGATATGTCAAAGAGATCCACTTAAATGACAAGAACTATGCTTTATTTTGTTTTTGGGATCAATTAATTAACAACACCGACAATCTGTTAGATATGGTATATCAGAATATACCATGTATCGATGAATGGCATAAACAAAAGAGAATTTATCAGTCAAGTATTACTGATCCTACTAAGTACACTAAACTCGAGTACGGGTTCAGTGTTTTTTATTTAAATAGGACAAATAGATCTGGAGTACTAAGCGCAGGGCCAATTGGTGGTTTAGACCAATCTGGAAAATATAAAATTGATTGTAGATACACTGTAAGCACCCTTATTAAAAAGCTCGAAAAAATAGCGAGCATGCGTGAATCTATATTTGTTTATAATGAACATTGTATTGATTTTTTAAAACGATTTGATAACAAAGACAATTACGAAAATGACTTTGTTTATCTAGACCCTCCCTATGTTAAAGAGGGCAGAAACATTTATTCTAAAAACTTTTGTTTCGATGACATACAGCATCGAGAGCTTAAGGAATATATAGCCGGTTATGCGAACCGCTGGCTAATTTCTTATGATGACCATCCATTAGTGCATGAGTTATATTCAAAACATGGCACAAGAGCGGTAGAGATAAGCTATGTGATGAACCAAGCTAAAGTTGGAAAAGAGCTCATGATCGCTGATTCTCGATTAAGAATGCCAGAGTCACTATTTACTGTAGACATATTGGAATCTGAAAGTAAAATTCCGATTGAAAAAAAAGCAATTAAAACGGCCTAATATTAGGCCGCTTCTTGTTGTAACGTTGCGGTTGTTGATATTACATATTGTGAAATATTATTTATTTCATTTCCCCTTTCTATCAGCAACTCAGGGTTAGAAACTAAAAGCTCTAAACCCCTCTTAAAACAAGTTGGCAACCGTAGCCTATGCAACACTGCTCCAAACTCCTCGGCTATCAAAGAGATATGATCTTTTTTTATAGATTCATCATCACTTTCGAAATCAAATGGAATAACAATCGCGTCAATTATTCTATATATTCTTTGCGACAACCAGTGATTTTGTATAACAGCAATGTCTTCTTTTACTGCTTTAGAGCGCCAGTCATTTCCGCTAGCAACTTGTGCAAAATAAATAAGCTTATTACCAGGAAACATATCGCGAGGATTATTATCCTTCCATGCAATAACATCAATACCAGCATCTTTATGAGGCCTAGACTGTAAATAGCGATTTACATCAGCCAGAGATTTTACTCTGCCCTCTCCTATTAAATCAATAGCCCTAGTTAACGCATCATAAAATCTTGAGCTATCTGGTCTTGGCCAACCGAATGAAATACTATGGCCTTGAACATAACCAGCCAAAGCAATAGTTGCAGCAATCTGTAATAAATCCCGTTGCTGGTTTGTAGGACTTTCCAAACCACTAAATAATCGTGATGCTGACATATGAGAAAAATACAAGCAGTATAAATAGATATGTTGGTCAACTGTCAGTTGTTCCAATGTACCTTCCATTAACTCAAGACAAAGTGTTTCTTCATTAAAAACAAATGGATAACTTTCACCCAAAATATCTTTTCTTTGCTGATATTGTTCCAGTAATCGTTGTATTTCATTCTCTACTTCAGCATCTTCCTCACCTATATCAGAAGATGTAAACGAATCTAAATTCTCCAGAATATTTCTTAACTCAGAAATACGCACAGTAAAGTAAATATTCGATAAACATGATAATTCAAGCCAATCTAATTTAACTTGAATATGATGACTCTCCGGATAAGGTAACAACTGCATTTATTATTCCTCAATACTCTGCAATTGAAATTGAACCTTCAATACTTTTTTCTTAAATTGTTCGATGTAGTTCTTCGTTGTGTCATCTAACGAATCAGTTCTATCAAGAACAGAAGATATAGTATCAAGCTGCTTGTTTATCTCCAGAAAAGCATCCTTGATGTGTTGAAGTGGATCTCCGGCCTGTTTATATAATTCAGACAGACTTTCAACCCCAGACTTAAAGGCTTCGTATGAGGCCTCATTAGCCAAAACCTCGCCAAAATATTTTAAATCCGGATTCTGTGAAGAAATTAAAGAAGCTCTTTTATCTTTTTTATAACCATAAAGACCAGTAAGAACATCTTTAAGTTTATCAATATTCTGCGATGGGACAGGGTTATCTTTAAGAGTAACATTCCAATCTCTCTCGAGCCCCAAGAAGTCTTTATATTCAGACCTATTTAATGCAGTATATAAGTGTGAAAATGAAAATTTTGGAGACATGCGATCAGCGTGAATATCATATACCTGCTGATTTTTTGCTTGTTCAAGTACAAACATAGCACTAACAATAGAACGCACAGTATTATTACTATCACCGAGTTTTTTTGTTATATCGTCTATTGTAAGCCCATTTGCCCTTTCACTTACAAACCATTTATATGCAAATTGCGCTTTAGCAAAAGAATCCCACTTATGTGGACCATTTACATGCTTAAATCCAATAAATGAACGAGCCTCTGACTCATCATTTACTAGATATACAGCCACTTCTTTCAAACTATCTATAACACGAGCGTCCAAGTTTTTAGGAACAACAACACGACACTTTTGTGCCAAACCCGGCTCAGTAAGTAATTTGATCGCTGCTAAACGACGATTTCCCTCTAAAACAACATATTTGGCACCTTTTTTCATGACAATTAAAGGTTCAATTGACATATATCCATTCTCTGATATGGATTTAATCAACTCCTCCAAATCAGCTGTATCAGAGAGAGCCTTAACCAGTTCGTGCGGGTCGGCATTGTCATTAAAACTTTTCCCGTTATAAAGTCTTGGGTTTTTAGCATCCAAGATTAATTCATCTGGGGAAATCATCTGTGTTTTGAATGGTTCTAAGACAGTCAGTGGCATTTCATACACCATAATCTAAATAAATTTAACAACATTCTATGCGTTTTTTGCTTCTTTACCATGTTTTTTAGTCTTTTTCCATAGAAACATGAAATACGTTAGGAAGCAACCTATCACATATAACACACATACTGAAAACCACTAACGCCTCGCGATGCTCGTTGTTCAACCCCGCCAGCCCTGAAAACAAGTTTCAAGACTGACGGCGTTTTCTATAGTCTGCGTGACGGTGGAGCAACTCTGGACTGACGGATATAATTAAGCCGCCCGTAATTATCCCGGACTATTTCGGCACACCCGACCAGCTCGTCAGGCGTCAGATTTTCGTTGACCATAATCTGCTGTAGACGGTGAACAATAGCCATCAGCTTGATATTTTTAGTGTTATGTTGCGGTATCTCGCCTGGTATTCTGTGCATTATCCAAGCCACCCGTTTTGCTTTGCACACTCAATCTGTTCGTCCGAATAGTTCCATGCTCCATCCGTGGCAACCATTGCCCCGCCAGACATCCCCGTCTCTGGTTCATACATGACAGCAAGGCCGAGCTGATGCATAATTTCATGATTAATTCTGAATACCAGACCACGCTCACTAAGTTCTTTCCAGTTCACAATCTCATATGCGCCTGTATTAAGCAGCTCAATACTTAGCAAGACATAATCTTCCAGCCAGTCTGACAGGTCAGTAACATCTGTTATCCGGGCTTCAACCTTTCGCCCCGTATACACCCCCTGCCCCCATTCATGCAAAATCAACGTGTCCCCGCGCTCATAATTACGGTCATTTTTCCGAAACTCTGCGCGTTTCTTTCCTTCCAGCACAAGGTCAAAATATTTTGCGTGCAGCTTTACCTCGTGAATTTTTGCCATCATGTCCACTCCATTACTTTTGAGAATCCCGGCCACTCATCAGCGACCGGATACATGAATTTTTTACCGTCATAATTTACGGTCGCTCCACGCGCCAGCGCCTCAAGCTCCCATCGCTGCGGCCTGATACCGTTCTGAGCAAGGTCAACGCGGATACGGGTAATTTGCATTCTTTCCGACCGGGTCAGTCTGGCCGATGGTGCAATTTCATGTGGTTTTAACGGGTTTCCGTTTCTTTGCTGACGATTTGGTGTTCTCAGGTCGTGTTTTAATGCCCCCCTGAGCGCCCTCACGACCTCCGTGTCATTCCATTCGATAACACCGTCATCAACCAGATTAAGCACTGCTGCGGCGTGTTCAGAAGGTGTGGGAGCCGGTAACGAAGTATCACCACCGGTGAGCTTTCCACAGTTATTGACAGGACTCCGAGGCGCGGCGATGCCGCTTTTTAAAGTCAAAGGCTCAACGACCGGAACTTTCGGCACAATGCGCCAGTCCGTCGTTCTGGTGATATGAATATGACGCGCGCCGAGATGCGGCGCGTAAATGCCGACCACTCTCTCGACTTCTTCCTCGTACTCGTTAACGTCATCCGACGGGCTACGGGCAACCCTGACAGTCTGACAATCGCGCGGGACATTTGCCCCACCCTGCGCGCTGATATACAACGCAAAATCACCACTGTCTGCAGCAGCGCGAGCAGCCTCGACGCGTTCGTCAAACTCATCAGCAATACTGACGCCGCGAGGCAATTTGCGTAGTTCACGGTAAGCCCCCATTGTCGGCAGGCCAACCGTTTTAAATTGCGGGATGCGCCACGTTGACGCCCATGCGGTAACAGCCGCCGCTGTGTCTTTCAGCGGTCTGCCGGTATCGTTATCGAGCTGACCATCCAGTGCATAGCCGTCGATGTTTTTTGAAATGTATTTCGCGATATATCCCGCAGCACCGCCCCGGTTAAGGTGTTTTGCCTGAAAACGGTTTCGCGCGGCTCCTCTTTCGTCGCCATCCTCTTTGAGCGCATAGCGACGCATGATTTCGATAATCTGGTTGCGCTGGCGTGGATTACAAAAAAGCATCATATGCCAGTGCGGCGTTCCGTCGTGGTGTGGCTCGACGACACGCAAACCGTAGACCTGTAAATCATTATCCTTGAATGCCGTGCGCATCAGGCTCCAGATACGGCAGAGATAACGCTGCGCATCCTTTGGATTAAATGCCTCATCGTTCCAGCCGTGATTAAGCTGAACGGTTTTACTTTCGCCTTTTCTGACCTGACGTGTCGGGTGATACTTTGACGGCGCGGTCAGCGTGATAAACATCCCCACATCACCCTCTGCGGCAGCGTAACGCTCAATACCGGCGATGGTGTTCATCAGCTCCATCCGGCGAATTTCTGGATTAGAAATACTGCCCATCACCTTACTGATAAGGTCGATGCGCTCGCCGGTTTCCCTGTTTTCAAGGTCACACGATTTAAGAAATTCCAGATTTGCCTGGCGGCGCGCACGCACATCACGAATGGCATGTTTACTGGCATAAGGAGAACGGTCTTTATTGACCTCCCCGACAGCAATCAGTAACGCCTCATGCCAGCGCATACGCTGGCCTTTAAGCTGATGAGTCCACCATTCATCGTTAAACAGACGGGCAATGGCAGAATATGCCTGCCTCGTGGTCATCTGCCCTTTACGGTATTTTTTCCAGTAGAGCGGGGAAATATTGAAAGCACGTGCAGCGCCAGCAACATGACCATACAGGTGAGCCTGCGCCTCATCCGTAAACAGCGATTCTTTTTCGCCATGTGCATCAACCCATGCATCGCAGAGTTCCTCATACATCATGAAAAGCTGCGATGAGATACGGGCGGCAAACTTTTTCAGCTCCTTGTCATTCATTCCAGGCAGGCGCGCATAGTGGTCACGCTCTGCCAGAAACAGCAACGACGCGTCGGTGTTCATTTCATGGCGCTGATTCACGCGCTCAATGCGCGGCCATAAACGACGCTGAAAAGTGGATGTGAGGAAATAAAACCCGTGCACCGGGCTTTTATTGCGCCGGATGTAGTCATAGCGTGAAGTAAACAGCGAGCGCAAAAAGTAAGGCAGGCGGTTAATCGTGGATAAAACACCTTGCACCTGACGCATCTCGTCACGTGTAAGGGGGCTTTCGCGCCCGACGGCCTCGCGTGGCGCGTTCCATGCATAAGCACCGGTAAACGTCTTACCGGTGCCTGCGGCAAATGCTGACGGAGGGACAAAACGCCCGGAGGCTTTAACGGCCATATGAGCCAAAAGCCTCTGAACAACGCTTGCTGAGTTGCTCAACCTGCGCGTTTAAATCAGCAAAAGACTTTGCGCTTCCGGTCAGAATATCGTGATGCATCAGGCCGGAAACGAGCTGGCTTAATTTCGGGTAATAACCAACCACCGCCAGCCATTCCTGACCGGCGTTTTTACCGCTTTCCGCTCTCTTTTTCTCGTGGAGAATAAACTGAAAGCTGTCACTGGTAACGACATAACGTTCGCCAATTTCAATACGAATACTCATGCCGTTCTCCGGTAATGTTTGTTTTTTGCTTCAAAGACTGACTGACAGGAAACACAACGCGTGGCTGACGGATAAGCCGCACGACGGGCAGCAGGTATTGGCGCGTCACACTCTTCGCAAACCAGCGCAGAAGCACCGCAATGTTTTACCCTTGCCGCGTTAATCTGGCGCTCCAGTAATTCAGCCTGTTGTTCCTGAATGAAATCTACGTTGTCCGGCATTACCAGTTCCTTTTGTCGTTCAGTTTCTTAAATTCATCAGCGCAATAGCTGACGATTTCTGTCGTTAATTTTGTCAGTTCATCCACGGAGGAAATTTGCTTGTGGAATACAGCGCGTTTAACAAGTAAATTGACCACATCAGACAGGAGGTTTAATTCATTCTGATAAATCGCGATAACAGATTCAGTTATGTCGCGTTTTTCTTTATCAAGACAAAGTTGAATAAGAGACAAATCACCATTTCCCATAACGGCGATTTTTAAGGCGTTATTCAGTAATACAACTGAATGAGAACAGGACATCAAAGCACCTCCCCGCGAGACAATCCGATATTGTGAAATTTTTCCGACTCCTGACTGAGCAGCTCGACTATCTCCACGCGGGATAACTCCGCCTTTGTGATATGGCGAATCATGGCGTCAAGATGAGAAGAAAAGCGTGTCGCTGCGTCGGCCTGTGCTTCGGTTCTGGCCTGTTGCAGCAGTAATGCGTATTTACCGCACTGATTTTCAGAAACTGTATGCATGACTTTCTCCAGGCAAAAAGAAGCCCCGCACGATTAAGTGCGTTAAAAACTCGGGTTAATTACTTAATGCAGATATTGCTCTGGTTTTACCGACGTCAGAATTGTCGGTGCATACTCAAACAGACTGAATAATTCACGTAATGCACGGAATAAAGCATCACGCCAGTAACATGACTCTTCATTAATTCGCCAGTATGGCTGGTTGAATTCTTTTTCAGTCAATCCGGCATGCATAAATAAAGTACGACGCTGACTGACTGTTAAAAAACTAATATATGCATACTCACTTGCGCCAACCTGACGGCGTTTTGAGAATGCCCCACGCAATTCATCAATTGCACAAACCAGCCGTTCACGTTCGACGTCGTTCATTTCTTCAAAACGCATCGTTGCATGACGTTGTTTTAACTGCGCATGAAAGCAAACCGTTAGCCGTTCGCGTTCCATCATCTGATTATAATAATCGCATGTCTCCTGCCAGCGAGGGACGGCCAGATGCTTACCAATTATCCGGCGCATAGCTGCTGGCTGTTTTTCAACGAGATTGAGCGTCATCACTGTCATTTCCAGACCCTCCGGCTTTTCAGAAAGGTCAGAGCCTTTTTTAACGGACTCTGTTTTTTGGTGCGGATAATGATTCCCTTACGCCCCTTACCGTGGGTGATGGTGAAGTCAATCGCCCTGGGGCTTTCGTTACGCAGTAACTGCGCAATACAACGCGGCTCATTCATAATCACAACCCCATCCACAAAAGCCATGCATCACGCTGTTCAACCGGTCGGTTATAAAACGCCTCACGTACAGCGCGATTAAACTCTGGAATGAAAACCCATTTCTCACCGGCGCGGGCCTTCGGCTTATTTGGATCTCGAAGCTCGATAACCGGTAGCTTGTTAGCCTTTATCATTTCTGTAACTGCGGTTTTTGGTTTACCCAATAAATCTGCAAACTTTTCCGCATGTACCGCATCAAGCGGGTACTTAATCACATAATCATTAACTTCCATCTATGTTACCCTCATAGGATCCAGCCCCTTAAAAACCGCTTGGAACCGTTTAAGCGGCGCTGGACTCACGCCCGAAAAGGTTCTGGATTAATGACCTTTTCGGGGAATATAGTCATTAAGTCAGGACTATGTCAAATGAATATCGCACAAAAATTAAGAGCAATAAGACAATCGGAAGGGCTAACTCAAGCAAAATTCAGTGAAATCAGCGGCATAGCGTTAGGAACGCTAAAGAATTACGAAGGAGGCCATCAAGACCCTGGCATCCAAGTTGTGTTGCAGGTCACCAATGCACCTCAGTTCCAAAAATACACACTATGGCTCATGACAGATAAAACAGCGCCGGAAGCGGGACAAATCGCACCGGCTCTCGCGCACAGTGGGCCAGAGTCAACAGAATCCAACCACTCCGCGAAAAGGATTGGCTAACTCTATATAAAAATTACATTTTCACCATTTGCCACCAAGATGGTGAATACAGCGCCGGAGGGCTTTCTTATGGCAATTAAGAAGCTCGATGATGGTCGCTATGAAGTGGACATTAGACCTCGCGGTCGCGACGGAAAACGCATCCGCAGGAAATTTGAAAGAAAAGCTGAAGCACTAGCATTTGAGCGATACACAATCGCCAATGCCAGTCAGAAAGAATGGGGAGGCCAGCGAGCAGACCGCCGAACTTTGACAGAATTGCTCGACATCTGGTGGAAATACCACGGGCAAAACCACGAGCATGGGACAAAAGAGTTTAATCATCTGCTCAAAACCATCAGCGGCATAGGTGATATACCAGTGAGTCGGATGAACAAAAGGGCTTTGACGGATTATCGCTCCATGCGACTACGTGATGGCATCAGTGCTGCAACGATAAACCGCGACATGTACCGATTATCCGGCATGTTCACAAAATTAATTCAATTGGATGAATTTTCCGGGCAACACCCAATTCACGGACTGCCGCCACTGACGGAGGCTAACCCTGAAATGACGTTCCTGGAAAAAGCAGAAATCGAAAAACTGCTAAATGTTTTGACTGGTGATGACTTACTTGTCGCGCTTTTATGTCTGAGCACTGGAGGAAGGTGGACGGAAGTTGCCACACTAAAACCAGCACAGATTACAAGTTGCAGGGTTACCTTCCTGAAAACCAAAAACGGTAAAAAGCGAACAGTGCCGATTTCTGAGGAACTGGAGAAAAAAGTTAAAGAGGAGGCCAGCGCCAAATTGTTCAAGGTAGATTATGAGAAGTTTTGCGGGATTTTACGCAGAGTGAAACCTGATATACCTCCCAATCAGGCAACCCACATTCTGCGGCATACATTCGCAAGCCATTTCATGATGAATGGGGGCAACATAATTGCACTGCAACAGATTCTGGGGCATGCGAGCATTCAGCAGACAATGACCTATGCGCACCTTGCGCCTGACTACCTGCAGAACGCCGTCGCTCTGAATCCACTAAAAGGCGGAGTGACGTTATAAATTTCCCCTCTGAGTGTCCACATAGTGTCCACACTCAAGAAATTTTGAAACCGCTCCAGACCCTTACAGCTTTCGATAAATGACTGTTTTTACTATTGATTGCATGTAAGTGATTGATAAAAAAAACCCCCACATCATGTGGGGGAAGACAGGGATGGTGTCTATGGCAAGGAAAACAGGGTTGTTACTGGGAACGTGAGTTGCTACTACTCAATAATTTCAACGATGAACTTTTTTGCCATTGCGCCACGTCGCGCAGTTGCTCCATTCGTTGCTGATGCTTTTCATTCAAAACCGCTTGCTGCTCCGGCGTTAACAGGCGATACATCTGGTTACGCACGCGGGCCATTTCGACCTGGCGGGCGACCTGCTCTTGCGCCATTTTTTCTGCCTGAGCGCGCACAGCGCTTTCATCAAATTTTTCTGCGGTGACAAGCCGATGCATTGTCTCCATTTCGCTAACATTAACAGGAGGCTGTTCGTGCCTTGCCTGTTGCATAAGATCTCGCATCTGCTGACGCTGATGTTCGGTTAAACTTATGCCGTCAAACATATGATTTTGCGCGCTACGCTGCGTGGCCCCGTCACCGGGGTGCCAGTTATCGCTTGTAACAACTTCAGCTGCGTGGCTTAAAAAACTGAATGCCAGCGTTGAGGCCATAACAGCAGCGGTAACTTTGCGCATCGCTTGCTCCCAAAATCTTTTCTGTCGCGATTCAACGAGAGACAGTTTACGATTCGGGCTGCAAACATGCGTCAGGGGGTGTAAAACAACGTAAAGTCATGGATTAGCGACGCCTGATGACGTAATTTCTGCCTCGGAGGTACGTAAACAATGAATAAAATCCTGTTAGTTGATGATGACCGAGAGCTGACTTCCCTGTTAAAAGAGCTCCTCGAAATGGAAGGTTTTAATGTCCTGGTGGCCCACGACGGCGAGCAGGCGCTTGAGCTTTTGGATGACAGCATCGATTTACTTTTGCTTGACGTCATGATGCCGAAGAAAAACGGTATCGATACGTTGAAAGCGCTTCGCCAGACACACCAGACGCCTGTCATTATGCTGACCGCGCGCGGCAGCGAGCTGGATCGCGTTCTCGGCCTTGAGCTGGGCGCGGACGACTATTTGCCCAAACCGTTTAACGACCGCGAGCTGGTAGCGCGCATCAGGGCTATTTTGCGCCGTTCCCACTGGAGCGAACAGCAGCAGAGCAGCGACAACGGCTCGCCGACGCTGGAAGTCGATGCGCTAAGCCTTAATCCGGGTCGCCAGGAAGCCAGTTTCGATGGCCAAACGCTGGAGCTGACCGGTACGGAATTCACCCTGCTCTATTTGCTGGCGCAACACCTCGGCCAGGTGGTTTCCCGTGAACATTTAAGCCAGGAAGTGCTGGGTAAGCGCCTGACGCCGTTCGATCGCGCCATTGATATGCATATTTCTAACCTGCGCCGCAAACTGCCGGAACGCAAAGACGGTCACCCGTGGTTTAAAACATTGCGTGGTCGCGGCTATCTGATGGTTTCCGCTTCATGATAGGAAGTTTAACCGCGCGCATCTTCGCCATCTTCTGGTTGACGCTGGCGCTGGTGCTAATGCTGGTACTGATGTTGCCCAAGCTCGATTCACGCCAGATGACCGAGCTGCTGGACAGCGAACAGCGCCAGGGATTGATGATAGAGCAACATGTAGAAGCTGAACTTGCGAACGATCCGCCCAACGACCTGATGTGGTGGCGTCGCCTGTTCCGCGCGATCGATAAGTGGGCGCCGCCTGGACAGCGGTTATTACTGGTGACCTCTGAAGGACGCGTGATCGGCGCTGAACGCAGCGAAATGCAGATCATTCGTAACTTCATTGGTCAGGCGGATAACGCCGATCATCCGCAGAAGAAAAAATATGGCCGCGTAGAGATGGTGGGGCCGTTCTCCGTTCGCGACGGAGAGGATAATTACCAGCTTTACCTGATTCGACCGGCCAGCAGTTCGCAATCCGATTTTATTAATCTGCTGTTTGACCGCCCGCTCCTGTTGCTCATTGTCACAATGCTGGTCAGTTCGCCGCTCTTGCTATGGCTGGCATGGAGTCTGGCGAAACCGGCGCGTAAGTTGAAAAACGCGGCTGATGAAGTGGCGCAAGGCAACCTGCGTCAGCATCCGGAGCTGGAGGCGGGTCCGCAGGAGTTCCTCGCCGCTGGCGCCAGTTTTAACCAGATGGTGACGGCGCTGGAACGGATGATGACCTCGCAGCAGCGTTTGCTGTCAGACATCTCCCATGAGCTGCGAACGCCCCTTACGCGCCTGCAACTGGGTACCGCGCTGCTGCGTCGTCGTGGCGGCGAAAGCAAAGAGCTGGAGCGTATTGAAACCGAAGCGCAGCGTCTGGACAGCATGATCAATGACCTGCTGGTGATGTCGCGTAACCAACAGAAAAACGCGCTGGTCAGCGAAACGATGAAAGCCAATCAGCTATGGGGCGAAGTGCTGGATAACGCCGCCTTTGAAGCCGAACAGATGGGCAAGTCGTTAACGGTAAATTATCCGCCGGGGCCGTGGCCGCTCTATGGCAACCCAAACGCGCTGGAAAGCGCGCTGGAAAATATTGTTCGTAATGCGCTGCGCTATTCACATACGAAGATTGAAGTCGGCTTCTCGGTGGATAAAGACGGTATTACGATCACGGTCGATGACGACGGGCCGGGCGTCAGCCCTGAAGACCGCGAGCAGATCTTCCGTCCGTTCTATCGCACTGATGAGGCGCGCGACCGCGAGTCTGGCGGCACCGGACTGGGGCTGGCGATTGTCGAAAGCGCCATGCAGCAGCACCGCGGCTGGGTTAAGGCTGACGATAGCCCGCTGGGTGGGTTGCGGCTCACGCTGTGGCTACCGCTGTACAAGCGAACCTAAAAACCATCGGCCTGCGAATGCAGGCCGATTTTTTATCTCGCC
Organism: Salmonella sp. NW722; assembly: GCF_051702785.1. Lineage (NCBI taxonomy): Bacteria > Pseudomonadati > Pseudomonadota > Gammaproteobacteria > Enterobacterales > Enterobacteriaceae > Salmonella > Salmonella sp. NW722. The sequence continues at coordinate 69,277 of NZ_JAMMIN010000010.1, read as the reverse complement.
GTCGAGATTTACCGGGAGATTTCCGGCGCCAGAATCCACTCGGCGCTGTCGTTCCACACGTCCATCCGGGTAATTTTGCCATCGCGCACTTCGAAACGATCGATAAAGCGATTACCGGCAAACGGGCGACCGTCGGGCCATTCCCCATACAGCGTACCGTTGGAATAAATCACAACGTAATCATCATGCTGCACCGCATCAAACTCGCCCAGCGCCTTCTTCACCCACTTGTAGCGAGCGCCGTTAAACTGCGCGATATCTGCCGCGCCCGCCATCGCCCGGCCTCCGGTGAAGGTAATTTTCACCTCCGGGTGCATATACGTTGCGGCGCGTTCAGCATCGGGAATCATCGAGGCCACCAAAAATTCTTTTACGATCGCCACCGCATTTTCAGCTTCAGTCATAATCCTTCCTTTCATTTTGGCGGAGTTTTATCCCCCCACAGTCGTCTGGCGCTATCTTCAATTTTGCCGCTCAAACGACGCTTCTGCATGGTGCGGCTCCAGCTCGCCGACAGCCCGGCGGCGCTCAACAGCCGGTGATATTGTTCGTCATCAAACGGCATAGACCAGGCGATAACACCCGCTTCATGAACCGAGACATCGCTCAGACGCGACGCCAGTTCCAACGGCGCATCGCTGGAGACCTTACCTGGCGCAATGACCCGATACAGCCAGCCGGTTTTTCCGCTGTTCTGCATAAGGAGGGCCATGTCGCTGATGGCAAAGTGGAAATTAAGTTTAAAGCATGGAGAGCGCGGCTGAGTGACCTGGATCAACGCCTCACCCCAGCGGTAGATATCGCCAATAAACACGTTGTGTTCGGTCATTCCGTTCGTCGACAGATTCTCGCCAAACGCCGGGGCGCAAAACAGCGTCGCCTGCTCCGGGAACTGGCGAATCCAATCAGCATAGTGTTCGCGGGGGTAATGGCATAGCGCGCGGTCGGGGCCGCCGTGGATTTTCTTTTCGGCCTGCTGATCGCCTGCCAGACCGAGCTCGGTCAGCATGAGTTCGCCGTCGATTTGCACCTTGGCGATAGCGCTCGGGCGGCTGCCGTCATAGTCACGAATTTTGCCAATAAACACGTCAACCGGATAATGCATCTGCTGCTCCTTACGCGGATACAAAAAAAGCGAGTCATCAGACTCGCTTCTACAGACGTGCAATGCAAATTATTTTTTAGCGGCGAAACGCGCTGCTGCTTCGTCCCAGTTCACCACGTTCCAGAACTCTTTGATGTAGTCCGGGCGGCGGTTCTGGAATTTCAGGTAGTAAGCGTGTTCCCACACGTCCAGACCCAGGATCGGGAAGCCGGAAGCGCCGGAAATGGCTTCACCCATCAGCGGGGAATCCTGGTTTGCGGTAGAAACCACAGCCAGTTTGTCGCCTTTCAGCACCAGCCACGCCCAGCCGGAGCCGAAACGGGTTGCTGCTGCTTTTTCGAATTCAGCTTTGAAGTTGTCAACGGAACCGAAGTCACGCTCGATAGCCGCTTTCAGATCGCCCTGCAGAGTGGTGCCTTTTTTCAGCCCTTTCCAGAACAGGCTGTGGTTAGCGTGGCCGCCCGCGTTGTTACGCAGCACGGTTTTTTTGTCCGCTGGCACCTGGTCCAGTTTAGTAATCAGTTCTTCAACCGGCAGGTCAGCAAACTCAGGCAGGTTTTCCAGCGCCGCGTTAGCGTTGTTGACATAGGTTTGATGGTGTTTGGTGTGGTGAATCTCCATCGTCTGCTTATCGAAGTGCGGTTCCAGTGCATCATAAGCGTACGGCAGGGATGGCAGTGTATAACTCATAATCATCTCCATTATTGTCGAGCGGCACAGTGTTAACGCCGCGTAAGCAGTTGGTTCATTATAGTTAATTAAATGATATTGAAAATGATTATCAATGCCGTACTTTTTCCAGGGTTATAAACGTTACGGCATCCGCTGAAAAAAACCGTTTTTTACGCCTCCAACCGAAACCGCCTGTTGATGAATTCCTGGAAATCATGAAATGTGAAACAGGGTTTCAAAATATTTCTTTTGGTGCCAAATTTTGTCAGCGGTGGCAAAATCAAGAAGGTTATAATTTCACACTGCAATTACATTCCCGGTAAATTATTACAATTGCGAGGGAATCATGAAGCAACCTGGTTTTATACGTCTGGCTACGTTGGCCTTACTCTCCACACTCTCTTTCTTCTCCCACGGCGAAACCATTTTGCGCCTGGCCTACGCTGAAAATAGCCAGCCGGTAAAAGATGCGTTGCACTTCCTGGGGCAGCAAGTGGAAGAGAAAACGGGCGGCGATATCAAAGTACAGTACTTCCCGGACGGACAGCTTGGCGGCGAGCGCGAACTGGTGGAGTTGACGCAGGTCGGCGTCGTCGACATCACTAAAGTGTCGTCCGGGCTGATCATGAATAGCAGGGGAATTGCCGCCCTGTTCGCCGGCGGTCTGGTTGCGGGAGTGCTGTGGGGCGTTGGCTGTATGCTGGTCACGCTGGTGGTCGCTAAACGTCGAAATTATCGGGTTTTCTTCACCGTCCAAAAAGGCATGGCGACAATATAGGCAAAGATCTTTAATTTAAATTAGGGATAATGTTCAAAAAGCAAAATAAAACAAATGGAATTTATATTCACCATATAAAATAAAAATCAAAACATCATCAACAAAATCAATATAGGAATTTCCTTACACTTATATTTCATTGATTTCTAACGTTAATTTCAATATATTTAAATTATAAATACAAACAAACCAACTAAATAATTATTGTATAACTACCTTTTTATCAAACGGTAAGCCAGACGATTCCCATTATGTGATCTCACGCAGCGTTTTCTTTGCATTGCTGCCAGCTAAGTCGTTTCGTGTCGTTATGATGAAGGTATTTTAGAAAACAAATATTACCCACTGATTTAAATAACATCCAGACGGTCACGATGCGCTCCGACTTTTTTAAAACGTGAAGTTAATCACTTCATTAACGTGCTGATTGCCAGAATACACCCAACGGCGGCAATCGTTATAAGGTTACCAGGCTGCGTAATTTTTAAACTCATGCAAACGGAAGGGGTATCCCGTCCATAAAAAATAATGAGGAACATGTCATGAGTAACGCGATTACGATGGGTATTTTCTGGCATTTGATAGGGGCGGCCAGTGCAGCCTGCTTCTATGCCCCGTTCAAGCAAGTGAAACAGTGGTCATGGGAAACCATGTGGTCAGTGGGCGGCATCGTCTCATGGCTTATTCTGCCGTGGACAATTAGCGCTCTGTTACTGCCTGATTTCTGGGCCTATTATGGGCAGTTTAACCTCTCCACCCTTTTACCGGTTTTTCTGTTCGGCGCCATGTGGGGCATCGGCAATATTAATTACGGTCTGACCATGCGTTATCTCGGGATGTCGATGGGTATCGGCATCGCTATCGGCATTACGCTTATCGTCGGCACGCTGATGACGCCTATCATCAACGGTAACTTCGATGTGTTAATCCATACCGAAGGGGGACGCATGACGCTACTTGGCGTTTTTGTCGCGCTGATCGGCGTCGGGATTGTGACGCGCGCCGGACAGTTAAAAGAACGCAAAATGGGCATTAAAGCGGAGGAGTTCAATCTGAAGAAAGGGCTTCTGCTGGCAGTGATGTGCGGTATTTTCTCGGCGGGGATGTCTTTTGCCATGAACGCCGCGAAACCGATGCATGAAGCTGCTGCCGCGCTTGGCGTTGACCCGCTCTATGTCGCGCTGCCGAGTTACGTGGTGATTATGGGCGGCGGCGCGCTAGTGAACCTCGGTTTCTGTTTTATCCGCCTGGCAAAAGTGCAAAATCTGTCGATAAAAGCCGACTTCTCGCTGGCAAGACCGTTGATTATCAGCAATATTCTGCTGTCCGCGCTTGGCGGTCTGATGTGGTATTTACAGTTCTTTTTCTATGCCTGGGGTCACGCGCGCATTCCCGCGCAATATGACTACATGAGCTGGATGCTGCACATGAGCTTCTATGTGCTGTGCGGGGGGCTTGTCGGTCTGGTGCTAAAAGAGTGGAAAAATGCTGGCCGCCGTCCCGTTGCCGTATTAAGCCTCGGCTGCGTGGTAATTATTATCGCGGCAAATATTGTCGGTTTAGGCATGGCCAGTTAATCGCTTTGATTACTGAGATGACGCCATTGGCTCGGCGTCATCCCGGTTTCCCGCGTGAACACCACTGAAAAATAATTACTATCTTCAAAACCGCACTGCATCGAAATCTCGCTAATCATCAGCGGGCTATGCTGAAGCAGATACTGCGCGTGGCAAATACGGACCTGGCGTAAATATTGATTAATCGTCATCCCGGTTTGGGCGCGAAACTGCTGCCGCAGCACCCGTTCGCTGCATTGTTCCTGCTGGCAAAACGCATCCAGCGCAAAGGGACACTCAAGGCTATTAGCCAAAGCGGTAATTAATTTATCCAACAGGGTTTCTCGGGAGGTTGCCGGAAGATCGTCGGTCGCGTAGCGATGCCGTTTTAACGTCATCACCAGTTGACCAAACAGCAATTCCGCCATCTCATTCGCCAGCGGATCGCGCCCATTACTCTCATGTTCAAGCTGGTTAATAACCTGCCGCGCCTGATTCATTCCCATACTGCCCAGCCGCCAGTGAGGATGCCACTGCGCTCCCTGAAAGCCGGGAATCATCGCCTGCCAGTTTATATTGAGTTTCAAACGCTCCGGGCAGTAAATAATATTTTGCAGCACCAGATCGTTAACGGAAGTATAGGAGTGTTTGTCTTCAGCACGAATGTAAAACAGATCGCCGCGGGTAATTCTGTATGGGCGCTCATTAAGAACGTGTAGGCCATTGCCCCGCCAGACCATCACCAGTTCACAAAACTCATGCGTATGTTCCGCAAAAACATCCTGTGGATAGCGATCGGCAACCGTAACGGCCTGCTGCTCATCAGTAAAAAAATCTTTTTTCAAAAGGATTAACTGATTTGCCACCGCAGCACCTCATGTTGAATGCTTGCCGGATGGCGCTACGCTTATTCTGTCTACCGCTCGCCGCCGTAGGCCAGGTAAGGCGCAGCCGCCATCCGGTATTAAAGGGTATAATTATCAGCATATTGGCGACGAAAACGTTGATAGCGTTCGCGTTACTGGATTATCGCATCGCGTCCCTGACGGATATCCCGCGGCGACCAGTTAAATTCTCGGCGAAACAGAGTCGAAAAGTGGTTACTGTCGCCAAAACCGCAGCGGTACGCGATTTCTGTCACGCTATGATCGCTATGGCGCAATAAATGCCGGGCTTTGATCAAACGCAGGCGATTAAGGTAACGTTGCGGCGTCAGCCCGGTATGCTGTTTAAGCTGACGATGCAGCGTACGTAGCGACAGCGAAAACTGTTCAGCTACCGCCTCCCAGCAGACCTCCTCCGCAAAATGGTCTTCCAGCCATGCCATCAGTTGGTTGAGTTTGGCGTCGTTATTGGTCGCGCCTTCCATCAGGCTACTGCGGCGTAACAACACCAGTAGTTGCATAAACAAAATTTCGCGATTCGCCACGGCAGGCGCATCCATGCCGTCTCCGGCGCGCTCCATCAGACCGACCAACTGGCGCACCTGCTGCAACACACTCTGATTCACCCGCCAGTGAGAAGGATAGTAACCATCCTGCTCCTGCGGCAGCAATTGATCCAACCCCGCCAGGAACTGGAAGGCGTCCGGTGAACGCCACAGTACATTCGTCAGGCATAGGTTGTCGGTATGTTCATATAAATGCCGGTCGTGATCGCGAACAAAACACACGGTACCGCCGCTGATGGTATACGGCTGCCCGTTGAATACATGAATGCCCGTACCGTGTTCCACAATCACGATTTCATGAAAATCATGATGATGTTCAGGGAAAGCGGCTTGCGGCAGACGAGGCTCAATCGCCACGGGTGCTTTACCTGATGGAAAAAAATCCACGCTATGCAGTACGGTCATGGTTGCTTCCTCCTGAATTCAACATGTCCGAATAGTAATTAAGGGTTATCGGCCTCACCTTAAATTTTTGACGCTAAAGCGCGCAAACATGGTCTTTTTTTCAAGAAAAGGCGGGAAAAAGCGGGAAATGCGGACGACATCACACCGGCCTATTAGTAGAAACTGTGAACGCTATCACGTTCATCTTTGCCTTGTTGCCAGCGGCTCATTTTCCTGTCAGTAACGAGAAGGTAGGTCTTTGAGGGCTTTTTTAGACTGTGCGCAATGACTCTAAGAAGGACCTGATTATGACTTTTCGCCATTGTGTCGCGGTTGATCTCGGCGCATCCAGCGGGCGCGTGATGCTGGCGCGTTACGACAGCAAACACCGTACCCTGACGCTACGTGAAATTCACCGTTTTGTGAACTGCCTACAAAAAACAGACGGGTTTGACACCTGGGACATCGACAGTCTGGAAAAGGATATCCGTCTTGGTCTGAAGAAAGTCTGCAATGAAGGCATTCTTATCGACAGCATCGGCATCGACACCTGGGGCGTCGATTATGTCCTGCTGGATAAACAAGGTCAGCGTGTCGGCCTGCCGGTCTCCTACCGCGATAACCGTACCACGGGCATCATGCCGCAAGCGCTGGTCCAGATCGGCAAAAGCGAAATCTATCGCCGCAGCGGGATTCAGTTTCTGCCGTTTAACACCATCTATCAGCTACGCGCGCTGACGAAACAACAGCCTGAGTTAACGGCGCAGGTCGCTCATGCGCTGCTGATGCCCGATTATTTCAGCTACCGCCTGACCGGTGAAATGAACTGGGAATACACCAACGCCACGACCACCCAGTTGGTCAATATCAATACCGATGACTGGGACGATACCCTGCTGGCGTGGACCGGCGCGAAAAAGAGCTGGTTCGGTCGCCCCTCGCACCCTGGCAATGTTATCGGCGACTGGATTTGCCCGCAGGGCAACCGTATTCCGGTGGTAGCCGTCGCCAGCCACGATACCGCCAGCGCCGTTATTGCCTCTCCGCTGGCAAATAAACATAGCGCTTACCTGTCTTCAGGCACCTGGTCGTTGATGGGTTTTGAAAGCAAAATGCCCTACACCACTGACGAGGCGCTGGCTGCCAATATCACCAACGAAGGCGGCGCGGAAGGGCGTTATCGGGTACTGAAAAACATTATGGGTTTGTGGCTGCTCCAGCGCGTGCTGAAAGAACGGCGCATTACCGATCTGCCTGCGCTTATCGCCCAAACAGAAGCGCTGCCGGCCTGCCGTTTCCTGATTAACCCGAATGACGATCGCTTTATCAATCCTGACGATATGCGCGCCGAAATCCAGGCCGCCTGTCGCGAGACCGACCAGCCCGTTCCCGTCAGCGATGCCGAACTGGCGCGCTGCATTTTCGACAGTCTGGCGCTGTTATATGCCGACATTCTGCACGAACTGGCAAATCTGCGCGGCGAAAAATTTACCCAACTGCATATTGTCGGCGGCGGATGCCAAAACGCGCTACTCAACCAGTTGTGCGCCGATGCATGTGGTATTCGCGTGATGGCCGGGCCGGTTGAAGCCTCCACCCTTGGCAATATTGGTATTCAGCTTATGACCCTCGACGAATTAAACAACGTCGATGACTTCCGTCAGGTCGTCAGCGCTAACTACGACCTGACAACCTATATCCCTAATCCTGATAGTGAAATTGCCCGCCACGTTGCGCAGTTTCAACCCAAACGACAGACAAAGGAGCTTTGCGCATGACCACTCAACTGGAACAAGCCTGGGAACTGGCAAAACAACGTTTCGCCGCAGTAGGTATTGATGTCGAGGAGGCGCTGCGCCAGCTCGATCGCCTGCCGGTTTCCATGCACTGCTGGCAGGGCGACGATGTTGCCGGATTCGAGAACCCGGAAGGTTCGTTGACGGGCGGAATTCAGTCGACCGGCAACTATCCGGGCAAAGCGCGTAACGCCACCGAACTGCGCGCCGATCTGGAACAGGCGCTGCGTCTGATCCCAGGCCCAAAACGGCTGAACCTGCACGCCATTTACCTTGAGTCGGATACGCCGGTTGCTCGCGACCAGATCAAACCGGAGCATTTTAAAAACTGGGTGGAGTGGGCGAAAGCGAACCGGCTGGGGCTGGATTTCAACCCCACCTGTTTTTCTCATCCACTGAGCGCTGACGGTTTTACCCTCTCTCATCCAGACGCGAAAATTCGCCAGTTCTGGATCGATCACTGCAAAGCCAGCCGCCGCGTCTCGGCATACTTTGGTGAGCAGCTCGGTACGCCGTCGGTGATGAACATCTGGATCCCGGACGGCATGAAAGACATTACCGTCGACCGTTTAGCCCCGCGCCAGCGCCTGCTGGAAGCGCTGGATGAGGTCATTAGCGAGAAATTCGACCCGGCGCACCACATCGACGCCGTTGAGAGCAAACTGTTTGGCATCGGCGCGGAAAGCTACACCGTCGGCTCCAATGAGTTCTACATGGGCTACGCCACCAGCCGTCAGACCGCGCTGTGCCTGGATGCGGGCCACTTCCATCCCACTGAAGTGATTTCCGACAAAATTTCCGCCGCCATGCTCTACGTGCCACGGCTGCTGCTGCACGTTAGCCGCCCGGTACGCTGGGATAGCGACCACGTGGTGCTCCTGGACGATGAAACCCAGGCAATTGCCAGCGAGATCGTCCGTCATAACCTGTTCGACCGTGTGCATATCGGTCTGGATTTCTTCGACGCCTCTATCAACCGTGTCGCCGCGTGGGTTATCGGTACCCGCAACATGAAAAAAGCGCTGCTGCGCGCTCTGCTGGAACCCACAGATCAACTGCGTCAGCTTGAGGCCAGCGGCGATTACACCGCGCGTCTGGCGCTGCTGGAAGAGCAGAAATCTCTGCCGTGGCAGGCCGTCTGGGAAATGTATTGCCAGCGTCACGACACGCCGGCTGGCAGCCAGTGGCTGGACAGCGTTCGCGCCTACGAAAAAGAGATCCTGAGCAAACGTAGCTGACTGCGACACCTGATCTGTAGGCCGGATAAGACGCCCGCGTCGCCATCCGGCAATAAATGAAACACGATTGCCGGATGGCGCTGCGCTTATCCGGCCTACGTAAGACCCGAATAACCTTCGGGCAATGAATGGGAACACGAACATGCAAAATATTACCGATTCCTGGTTTGTCCAGGGCATGATTAAAGCCACGTCTGATGCGTGGCTGAAAGGGTGGGACGAACGTAATGGCGGTAACCTGACGCTACGTCTGGATGAAGCCGATATCGCGCCTTTTGCGGCTAATTTCCACGAAAAACCGCGCTATATCGCGCTAAGTCAACCCATGCCGCTGCTGGCGAATACGCCGTTTATCGTTACCGGTTCCGGCAAATTCTTCCGCAACGTGCAGCTCGATCCGGCAGCCAATTTAGGCGTGGTCAAAATCGACAGCGACGGCGCAGGCTACCACATTCTGTGGGGCTTAACCCACGACGCGGTACCCACCTCTGAACTCCCGGCGCATTTCCTTTCCCACTGCGAACGCATCAAAGCCACCCACGGCAAAGACCGCGTCATTATGCATTGCCATGCGACTAACCTGATCGCCCTCACCTACGTACTGGAAAACAACACTGCGCTGATCACCCGCAAACTGTGGGAAGGCAGCACCGAATGTCTGGTGGTATTCCCGGACGGTGTCGGCATTCTGCCGTGGATGGTGCCAGGCACCGATGAAATCGGCCAGGCCACCGCGCAAGAAATGCAGAAACATTCGCTGGTGCTGTGGCCGTTCCACGGCGTGTTCGGAAGCGGACCTACGCTGGATGAAACCTTCGGTTTGATAGATACCGCAGAGAAATCCGCTGAGGTATTAGTCAAAATCTATTCGATGGGCGGTATGAAGCAGACCATCACGCGCGAAGAACTGGTCGCACTCGGCAAACGTTTTGGGGTGACACCGCTGGCCAGCGCCGTAGCGCTGTACTAATACCTCCCAACTCAACGCCGGATGCGGCTTTGCCTTATCCGGCCTACAGGTCGGTGCGCATTTTACCGTAGGCCCGATAAGCGTAGCGCCATCGGGCAACAGGGAATTTTTTTAAGGAGAATAGTGATGAGCTTTATGTTGGCACTGCCAAAAATTAGCCTGCATGGCGCTGGAGCGATTGCCGATATGGTGAACCTCGTGGCGAATAAGCAATGGGGCAAAGCGCTGATCGTTACCGATGGTCAACTGGTAAAGCTGGGCCTGCTGGATAGCCTGTTTAGCGCACTGGATGAACATCAAATGTCTTACCACCTGTTTGATGAGGTGTTCCCAAATCCGACAGAAGAGCTGGTGCAGAAAGGTTTTGCGGCGTATCAGAGCGCAGAATGTGACTACATTATCGCCTTCGGCGGCGGCAGCCCGATCGATACCGCAAAAGCGGTGAAAATTCTGACCGCCAACCCAGGTCCATCTACCGCCTACTCCGGCGTCGGCAAAGTGAAAAACGCCGGCGTACCGCTGGTAGCGATTAACACTACGGCAGGTACCGCGGCAGAGATGACCAGCAACGCGGTGATTATCGACTCTGCCCGTAAGGTCAAAGAGGTGATCATCGACCCGAATATCATCCCGGATATTGCCGTGGATGACGCCAGCGTTATGCTGGAAATCCCGGCTTCTGTGACCGCCGCAACCGGCATGGATGCCCTGACCCATGCGGTGGAAGCCTATGTCTCCGTTGGCGCGCATCCGCTCACCGACGCTAACGCGCTGGAAGCGATTCGCTTAATCAATGTGTGGCTACCGAAAGCGGTTGACGATGGTCATAACCTCGAAGCCCGTGAGCAAATGGCATTCGGCCAGTACCTGGCGGGTATGGCGTTCAACAGCGCTGGTTTGGGGCTGGTTCACGCGCTGGCGCACCAGCCGGGCGCAACCCACAACCTGCCGCACGGCGTTTGCAACGCTATCCTGCTGCCAATTGTCGAGAATTTTAACCGTCCGAACGCCGTCGCGCGTTTTGCCCGCATCGCACAGGCGATGGGCGTGGAGACGCGCGGTATGTCTGACGAAGCCGCAAGTCAGGAAGCGATTAATGCTATCCGTACGCTGAGCAAACGCGTCGGCATTCCAGAAGGTTTCAGCAAGCTGGGCGTCACAAAAGAAGATATCGAAGGCTGGCTGGATAAAGCCCTCGCCGACCCGTGCGCGCCGTGTAACCCGCGCACCGCCAGCCGCGATGAAGTTCGCGAGCTGTACCTGGAGGCGTTATGATCCGCAAAGCCTTTGTGATGCAGGTAAATGCCGACGCGCACGAGGAGTATCAGCGTCGTCATAACCCAATCTGGCCGGAGCTGGAAGCCGTATTAAAATCTCACGGCGCGCATCACTACGCGATTTATCTCGATCAGGAGCGCAATCTGCTGTTCGCCACCGTTGAGATTGAATCCGAGGAGCGCTGGAACGCCGTTGCCAGCACCGACGTTTGCCAGCGTTGGTGGAAACATATGCGTGACGTTATGCCCGCGAATCCGGATAACAGCCCGGTCAGCGCAGAGCTAAAAGAGGTGTTCTATCTGCAGTAAGTCGTGTGCCCGATGGCGCAAGCTTACCGGGCCTACGGTTTTATTTTTTGTCGGCCGGATAAGGCGGTTACGCCGCCATCCGGCAAGTTCAATTCTGCTCCGCTACCAGGATAGCCTGAGTATCCGGTTCCAGCGCTTTAAAGATATGCGCCTGGTCGCCGGGATAACAAATGTAATCGCCCTCCGCCAGCTCTTCCGGCGCCTCGGTTAAGCCGACGAGGGCTTTTCCCTGCGTAACAATAATATGTTCCACCGACCCCGGCGGATGCGGATGAGAGATCCGGTCGGCCCCCGGCTGCGTCAACAGCAGATAGATATCACGCCGCGCGCCGGGCGGACACGCCGCCAGTAATATCGCCTGATAATGCGCCTGCTCCGCCACCACTTTGGTGCCTTCTCCGCGGCGAATCACCTGCGTTTTTTGTACCTGCGGCTCCAGCAGCCTGGCAAAGGGAATGTCGAGCGCGACGCATAGCGACCATAACGTCTCCAGGCTGGGGTTGCCGTTTCCTGCTTCCAGTTGTGAAAGCGTAGATTTAGCGATGCCTGCGCGCCGCGCAATCTCCGCCAGCGACAGTCCGGTTCGCTGGCGTTCGCGTACCAGACTTCTGGCAATGACGCTAATAGGTTGTGTCATAAAGCATCCAACGTTCACTATAACGAACGAAATGTTCGTCTTGTAAAGCAAATCTGTTCCGTTCATTATAATGAAAATTCGTTCGATATGACTAAAGAAGATGAAACACTATTTTTCCTGTCTCAAGGGAGACACGATAAAAGCGATATTTTTAGTGTGCCTGGCCGTGGGCGTCGTCGGCATGTCTTATGGCTCACTGGCGATGGCCTACGGTTTCCCACTGTGGGTGCCGTTTGTCCTCTCTATTTTTGTGCTGGCGGGCGCGTCCGAATTTATGTTTATCGGCATTGTTGCCAGCGGCGGCAATCCGTTAGCGGCGGCGGCGGCAGGACTGCTGGTGAATGCGCGCCACGTGCCGTTTGGCGTAACGGTGCGCGATTTGGTTGGCACCCGCGCCGCCAGCTTTTTCGGCTGCCATATTATGAATGATGAGAGCGTGGTGTTCGGCCTGTCGCAAAAAACACCCGAACAACGTAAAGCCGCCTACTGGCTATGCGGTCTGGGCGTCGCCCTATTCTGGCCGATTGGCACACTGATTGGCGCTGGTGTCGGCAAACTGCTCCCGGCCCCAGAAACCATCGGTCTGGATGCCGTATTCCCGGCAATCTTACTGGCGCTGGTGATCCCGGCGTTTAAAAACCGCACCACATTGATTCGTGGTTGCAGCGGCGCCGCGCTGTCGCTTGCCGCCGTTCCCTTTGTGGCTGCCGGATTGCCGGTGTTGCTTTCGCTGCTTGGCCTACTGGCGAGGAAAAAATAATGGGCAATATGACGCTATTTATTATCGGTATTGCTCTTTTATCTGCGGGGACCTATTTGATGCGCCTCGGCGGCGCGAAACTTGGCAGCCGTCTGGCGCTGTCTGAGCGTTCACAGGCGCTGCTTTCGGATGCGGCAACGGTGCTGCTATTCTCCGTCGCGCTGGCGACCACCTTTTACGAAGGCGAACATTTTGCCGGAATGGCGCGCGTTCTTGGGGTTGGCTTCGCCGTATTTTTAGCCTGGCGTAAAATGCCGCTTATTGTGGTGATTATCGCTGCTGCGGTGGTGACCGCGTTATTACGAATGGCGGGTATTAATTAACGTCTTACAGAACAGTTGGACGTGACACCCTATAAGTGATGAAGGCTGGGCCGCCCTATGCTGAAGTGGCTCAGAATTTTCGCATCAGGCGGGATAAATGCTTTCCATATAAATGCCGATCCTCAATGACACTACCAGTACCTTCCAGCGTGACGTCAACATCTTGTGATAGCTTCAGATTACTGGTTTTTCTAATAGCTCTCTTTAGTTAATGTTTACGTCAGCTATTTTTACGGATATTGCCTGATGAAGAATACATAAACGAAAAAAGCGCCTGATCGGCGCTTTTTATTGGCGTTATAGCGTAATTTTATAGGCGCTTGCGCCAGCCTGCACGGAGTTAATGTGCCGTCACTCAACGCAGGCGGTTATAATCATCCACCATCTCGTTATAACTTCTCAACGACGCCGGATAAGAATCCGCAACCATCCATCCTGTTGCAGGGTCCTGCACCCGTTTCTTTTCAAAATCAGAATACTCAACATTGTCTCTGATGCGACGAATATATTTTTTAGCTTGTAGCTGATAATCAGCCGCAGAGCTGATGAAAGAAGAATTACGGCCATCAGTATTCACTTCTTTCAATTGCGTAATCATTGTTTCCAGTTCCGCGACTTTTTTCATCATCGCTTCGGCATCAAAGGTATCGGCAGAAATAACCTTGTTGATCTGCTTTGCCGAAATCATGACAGCCAGAGAATAATAGTTAAATGTTTTACCTTCCGCTTCTTCTATTCTCTTCAACTGTGTCAATTGCCGCCTGTCATTTATTTCCTGAATAGCCTCATGATATTTTTCCGAGACGGGTTTAAAATCCTCGATATTCTTCAGTAATGTCTGATGCAGCGCCTTACCTTTAGCAAAGGCATCATCTTTATAGTTTTCCTGGGTATAATATTTTTCCATTTCGTTAATGGTATTACCCAGCGCGGCGGCGCTATCAATATAGCTAACGGCAACGCCATCAATAGGCTCAAGTAATGGCGTTAAGGCGGCCACCTGTTTCATCTCTTTCTGGCAATTCGTTATGTAAGACTCCGTAATACCATAAATGCCATAAACCAGGCTCTCTTTCCCTGTCGGACCTTTTTTAAAGTCTTTCACCCAATCCGCGTAACGCGCCAGACTGCGCTGAACGGGCAATTGAAGTTTATTAAAACAATCGATATAGACATCCATTTTTTCACTATAAACTTCTTCAGCGTCAACCTCCGGCTGAGCTGGCGTTTCTGGCTTCGCCGCCGGGGGCTGAGTTGCCGTTTCTGGCTTCGCCGCCGGGGGCTGAGTTGCCGTTTCTGGCTTCGCTGCTGGTGGCTGCGCTGGACTTTCGCCAGATTGCGTTTCCGGCGTCTGAGAAGGCGCTGGCGTCGCAGGCTGACTGCTGGCGGCCGGCGTCGCCTCGGTTTTAACATTATTGTCATCACATCCTGTTGCGCCCAGGGTCATTAGCGCAATGATTATCGCTGAGGATAATAAATTCCTTTTCATTTAATTGCCTTTTGTATATTTACGTTGGGGTTCTCTTATTTTAACGAACACATTGATATTGATAATGTTAATTATAATGAAATATGCATTAAGTATTTTTCGTGTTGAATAAATCACATACCTATTTTCTTCATTAAAATGAATCTGTAAATTTCAATAATGTTATTTATAGGTTACTCTAATGAAAGAGAATTTGTTATCACCAATCTGGCCGGATCTCAAAAAATGCATAGAACTAAAACGGGTCTATTTACGGTAAGACTTGCCGAGACCCAACTCTCGCCCAGCGCCTACGGTGACGGATGTTGAATGTTGGGTTTCGCTTCGCGCCACCCAGTCTACAAAATCCGCAATATCAACATGTTGTAAAACGATCTCGCAAACCTTAAAGCTGCGCTCCATCAGGTACTGAGTTTGTCATCACAACAGACAGCGGGAGCATTTCCCGCTGTCTCAGATGATTGACAAGCCTTGCCTGAGTTTCGCCGGATGGCGGCGCTTGCGCCTTATCCGGCCTACAAACAACGCTAATTTCAACAAATTCCACTATTTCTGACAGTATTCGGCGGGAATATAGCCCCGCAGGTTACATCCCGTACCGTTCAGCAATGGCGCGGTGTTTCTCTTCATTTACGCCTGCGGCCTGCGCCAGCCGCCACCAGCATAGCGGATGCTCCCAGTCGGCGGTCAAACGCGTCAGCGTTTTATCGATATCCGCCTTCGTTACCGACTGCGGCGCGCTGATAACAAAGTAAAATCCTGGGAGGGGAGTCGCATCGTCGCCCTGATGGCTATCGGTTAAGGTGTAATCATCCGTGCTACTGCTCCAGTAATACCACCCCAGCTCCCTGATAGCCTCGCGAAAAGCGTTGTACTGCGCTTCCTCCGGCATGACGCCGTCGCAAAACCAGGATTCGCCGTACTCTGTTGGAATCACCGTTTTCAGGCTGGCATATAAAGGCATGAAGTTCTTCCGCTCTTCTTCGTCTTCCGGCGGCGTATTCAGTCGCTCGGCGTCAAAGACCACGATTTCACCGACATGCTGCGGGTAATCAGTACGATAAGTGGGTTCAACCACTCTTGCCGTCACCGGCCCAATGCGCTGGGCGAAATAGTATCGGTATTCGTAATCTTCGCGGAAACGCAGGTTTATTAGCCCCCAGTTTTCATCGATAAAACCTTCGCCTTCGGTGAGTTCAATCTCCAGCTCCGCCGCAAGCCTGCGCACGATATCCCATTTCTGCAAAATGCTGGCCGCCGCCATCATATCCCACTGGGTGTTGCGGGGATCTTCTTCGCGCCGTGTGAGCAGTGCCAGTAGCTGCTGTAAATATTCCAGTTGCCTGTCGTAGGCTTCCTGTTTTTGCGCCGCCCATGCGCACATCCGGTAAGCGCCAATCCACTCGCCGCCAATTTTAGTTTGCAGCAGTTTTTGCCCTGTCGCTTCCAGTTGCGCCCAGTCTTCCTGCGAGCCGAGAACCCGCGCACGGAACCACAGCGCCATATGCTCCTGCCCGGATGCGTCATACTGCCGGGCCAGTTGTTCAATCTCCTCCAGCTCGTCTTTCGCCAACAGCAGGTCCAGCAGATCAAAAGGAAGGCCGTTGTCCTCTTGCAGATGGTTTTCAACATAATGGCGCAAAAGCGCGATCGACTCGTCCCGCGCGTAACAGGCGTTCAGCGCATTGACCAGTCGGCCAAGTAACTCCGCATCCTCAGGTGACTGCATAAAGGCGCGGCGGAACTCTTCAACATCTTTTTCTGGATCGGCCTCTGCGTCTTCCGCCGTATTTTCAGTTTGTGGCATAGCGGGGCGCGCCGACAGTTCTGCTTCTTTGGCGGCAATTTTCTCGCTGAGTTCCAGATACTCCCGGTCAACGCCCAACAGGGCGCGCAGTTTTGGCATATGCCGCTGGGCAAGTTTAAACGCCTGCTTCGCGACCCAGACGGATTCACGATCCAGCGCCAGGTTAATCTGCATTTTCGCCAGATCCACCAGTTTACGGTGCGCCCCCACCTTAGAATAGTGTTCCAGCATGTGCTGGAAAATTCTCGCCAGCCGCCAGTGGTTACGTTCCGGATAACGGGGAAGCAACACAATCAAAATATCCAGCCACAGATCCCAGGAGTAAGGCGTAAGGTCCGACCAGGCGGGTAACGCTTCCCAGACCTCCTCATCCTGCCCGCCGCTCAGCGCCATGATGTACAGCTTTTTCAGCGGATAACCGATGCGATCGCGCCCCCAATAGTCATTTTCAGCGATCAAATGTTCAACCAGCTCACGCGCCTCTTCATAGCGTTGCAGCGCGATCAGGATATCGACTCGCGTCGAGAGCAATGCCTCAACGTATTCCTCTCCCGAATCCTTCACCGCCGCAATCTGTTTATCCAAATATGCTAACGCTTCTTCGTGCCGATGGGTGTCCATCAGGGCGCTGGCATATTCCGTGGACAAACACTGAAAACAGTTCCAGGTGGGGTCGATGCGCGCAATCGTCTCTTCGCAGACCGCCATTCGCTCTGCCGCCCAGCCAGGGCCATCTATGTTTTCATAGCAGGCGGATAAATCCTGGGTGACGCAGATGGATTGCGGACAATCTTTCGCTTCTTCCCGGTGCGCTTTTTCAAACAGGGCGACAACGTCAGGCAGGACCTTTTCGCCTTCGCTATAATTCGTCAGGCGGTGACGCATCTCCCAGTGCCCGATAAATATCTCCAGCCACGGATTTTTGGCGACCTGATTCAGGGCTTTCATTTCTGGCAACAGCGCATCACACTTTTCCAATTGTAAATTTAGCGCGCCTTCAGAAAAGTCATCAATTATCTGGGGAATATATCCCTGCCCGGCATCCCGCAACTCTTTACTGTAGTTGTTGTACCACTCCCATGTATCCATTCTTACATTCCTTGCTTAATTAATGAGGGGATAATCTGCGTGAAATCTTCCAGTGCCTGATGCAAATCCCATTGCTGTTCTTTATTCCCATTACTACATAAAATAACTTTCAGGGATTTTAATAACCGCAGCGCCGCCACCGGTTGCTGATGATTCTGCAATGCCGTAACTAATTGTTTGACGCAGGCGTTATTCAAATTGAGATATAAGCTGGAGGTTTTGGTTTGTTTAATCTGCGAAGTAAACTGGCGCGCCAGCATTAATGCGGCGGTACTCATTCGCTTGTCCGCATCGTCCTGTTCAAGGATTTGTTTTAATTCGGCTTCACGATCGAGGGTCACCACCAGCGGCAAAACATCCGGGTCAAAGCGGGAGATAATTAATTGCTCGCTGTCGCATAAATGCGCTTCCAGATAATCGACCTGTTCCGCCGGTAAATCGGCGAGCGTAAAGAGCTGCTCGTTGCCGCTTTGCGTGCCGACTTCAATAATCCGACAATGGTATAACAGCGCCCAGCGTCGTAAAAACGGGACCACAGCATAGCGATCGCCTCTGGCGACGGGCCGTTGCAGAATATGGAATAGCATCTCTTCAAAGCCGCCATCAGCGCCCAACAAAATATGGATGCTGTTATTAATGCGGAGTTCCTTCGCCAGCACCGCGCCTTTCGACGTGGGCACCTGCAACCGATCCTTCAGCAGATCAAAAAGACGATCATCACACAGCGCCGCGCCCAGCAGCGCTTCGTTATGACGCATTAAAACGCGTCGCCATATCTCCGGCTGGTTTTGCGCGAGATCCGACAAACCGGTAATCAGCGCTTCTTTCAATGCCTCCTGTACCGCAACCCAGGTTTCGTCCCGCTGCAAATCTTCCCGGCTTGCCGTCGGCGTGAGTTTCGACGATTCAATCACGCCGCCAATAAACCCCGCCCACGGCGGCAGGAGTTCACGCGCTTCGTCATCAAGCAGCATTCCGCGTAAAAAGAGGGATAGATTACGGTTGTCGCTGGTGCCGTAAGTCGCGCCGTCCTGAATCCACAGAATGCCCACGGCATCGCTGCCCCCCTGCGGAACCACCGGCAGGGTGCAGATAGGTTCGAAGGACGATTCGAACTGCGCCGCGAACGCGAGGTTTTTACGCTGGACCAACGCACGGTGCATCGTCACGCCTTCCGGCGTCGATTCGCGCCAGGGCGGCTGGAGTTTATTTACCGGTTCGGTCGCATCGCCGACAAAAACTGGCTCATGCAACAAAATGCAGTACCTTGAGAGTACGCGATTAAGCAGATTATTACTGGCAAGATGGCTGTATTCTTCTTTCAGCGTCAGGATCACCTGGGTTCCCGGCGCGACGGCGTCAGAAGGCGTAACGGTATAGCGCTGCCCATCAACAGAGTGATATTTCCAGCCTTGGTCCGGCGTTTGCCAGGACGTGGTCAGCACGGTGACATCTTTCGCCAGCACAAACGCCGACAAAAAGCCCAGCCCGAACATGCCGATTAACCCTGTGTCATCATCCTGCTGGCGCAGCATCCGGGTATAGCCCACCCCGACGGTCGCCAGAAAGCCATGAATTTCGCTTTCCGTCAGGCCCGCGCCGGTGTCAGATATCGTTATAGTCGATTTTGCCACATCCGCCACAACGCGGATGTGGTTATCCTGCGGGGCATCGGGCTGTTCGATTCGTCTGCGGACAATCGCATCGTGCCCGTTCTGCACCAGCTCCCTTATCGCAACAACGGGCGTTGAATAAAGATGCTTACTGAGAACTTCTATTAATCCATTTAAATTGACTTCAGTAGAAAAAGAACTGTCGGATAGCTGCAATGCACTCATTTTTCAACACTCATAATCCATCACCTGCTGTTGAAAAGTTTTATTTTTACAGTCGGTGCGTAATTTTCGGTTTAACACGCAATCATCGCATCCAGCTCATATTCATTATTGATACGATGATTGTTTCTTGGCTATACATTTCATCCTTCAAGCTGCCTCTGCGTTGGCTGCGCTCATTCACCCCAGTCACGTACTTATGTACGCTCCAGGGGATTCATTCCCTTGCTGCCTTGATGCAACTTGAATGATTTCGTGTATATGTAAAAATCGGACAAATAATTAATGTTACCGTCATGATGCTAAAGCATCATGACGAGGCGCAATGAGTATATACATAATCGGGAATAGTTACGATATTAACGATTGTATTAATAATGTAAAAATTATTGTAACTTATTCAACATAATTATATTTTCAAAAAAAATAAACAATATAAATCACATGAATATCATTAACAAATTTCAATAAAAAATAAAATCGTTCATTAACCAAGCCGTGCGGAAATGCTGACATTGTCACAATAACCAAATAATATTTAATATTTTTTAGTCGCTGGTACATTCCGTTCTATTTACGAGGTTAACGGACCATCAGACGTTTATCACGTTGCTTAAGTAATTCTTCCCAATAAAAACACTTTATCTGAAAGTTTAATCATTCAGTTCATTAAATTAAACCTTGTCACTAAATCATTATAACCTCTGATTACCTTATCAAAAGAACCCTCAGCCCATGCCGGATTCTCTTTATCGCTGTCGGTCAAAGGGATGTGATCTCGTTCACGACGAACTCGCGTTTTTACAGCCAGCACATATTTGTCTGCAGCCTCAAGAAACTGCTCGCGCTGAAAAGAACCACTTTTGGTGTCATTTTGTTTGGCTTTCAGTTGCGCAACATGCTCATTCAACGCCTGTACTTGCTTCATCGCGTCATCCACATTAAACCCGTCATTTTGCAAAAGCTGATTGGTTTTCTTACTAATTAACATCATTGACAGTGAATAGTAGTCAAACGACTTACCTTCTTTAGCTTCAATCTTCTTCAACTGTAACATCTGGCGTTGGTCATTCATTGTACGAATAGCATCTTCATAGGCCTCTGATGCCGGTTTGAATACCGATAATGTCTGCATAAACTGAGTATGCAGAGTTTTCGCTTTCGTGAAAGCATCATCCTTGTAGTCTTCCTGGGTATAGTAACTATCCATTTCACGTATTATTTTCTTCATGTCTATTGAAGAATTAATATAGTTTAGCGCCAGAGTATCGATGGGCTTTAGTTCAGGTTTCAATGATGAAACTTTTGTTATTTTTGCCAGACATCTATCTAAATCGACAGTAACATCTCCCATCCCTCTGATATACCGTTCTTTACCCGTTGGACCTTTATCCATGTCCACCCAATCGGCATAGCCTTTAACACTCGAAAGAATCATGGGATTAATATCATTATAGCATTCAACATAAACATTCATTTTTTGTGCCAATATTGCATCCGAATCATTCTGATTCACGGAGGTACTGGTGGCTGAAGAGTCTGTTGACGTACTCTTCTGGGATTTTTGGTCGTCGCATCCCGTTGTCCCTAACGCTATTAATGCAATGATTATCGCTGAGGATAATAAATTCCTTTTCATTTAATTGCCTTCTGTATATTTACGTTGAGGTTCTCTTATTTTAACGAACACATTGATATTGATGATGTTAATTATAATGAAATATGGATTAAGTATTTTTTGTGTTGAATAAATCACATACCTGTTTTTTTTCATTAAAATGAATCTGTAAATTTCAATGATATTATTTATAGGTTATTCTAATGAAAAAGGATTTGTTATCATCAATTATTATCGCTATGCTGATGACTGCCGGGCTAAGCGCTTGTGATGAAAAAAAAGCGGACGAACAACCTGTAGCTCAAAGTGCGGATTCATCAGCGAGCAATACACAATCCACATCAGCGGAAAGCGCAGATGCGAACGATGTTCTTAACCAAAAGCTGAATGTTTACATTGATTGTTATAATAATCTCCAGGCAGATATTTACCGTGCTGTAAATCGTTATGCTAACACATTCGACGATTTCCGCACCGGTCCTACCGGTAAGGAAGACGATCCCTCTCCGCTGGTTCCTGTGTATCCTGCATTTATCCAGGACTGCCGGAAAGACATCAAGGCGGCGGCTGAATTAAAGCCGGCGTTTGCCTCTCTGGATAGTGCTGCTCTGGCATTTATTAATGCGGCTGGGCCACTAGCTGAAACAATCAATAGTATGAATAAATACTATGATCAAGATAACTTCAAGGATGATGCCTTTGCTGGCGCTAAAGCGTTCCATAAAACGTTTATAAAACAGTTCGATGAGTTTGATCCCATTGCGAAAAAATATATCGCCGAGATTACCATTATGAGTGGGCAGCATGCGGCTAATGAAATTAAGGCGACCGAGAAGAAAGAAGGTAAATCCATTAAGTACTATACGCTTTTGACGATGCAGGAAGCCGAGACGCTTAATGACGCTGTAGCTGATGATTCTTTTGATGTGGCGGCAGTAAGCAAACAGCTCGCTGATTTTGAAGAGCATACTCAGAAGCTAAACGAGAAGATCAACGTTGATATAGATAAACATCGTAGCTTCCCTGGCTTTATTTCTGAGCTGGAAAAATTCCAGGGCAAGGTGAAAAAACGCATTCGGCGCGTGCGCGATAACGTGGCGTATACCTCGCATGAGCAGGACTACCTCAATAGCGGCAGCGGCGATATGGTAGATGGTTCTTATGAGGCTGTGGTTAAAGCTTATAACGAACTCATCGATACCTATAATGGCTATCATCTTGAGCGTGAGTTCTAAGCTTTTCACGCTGCAAATCGCGTGCATATAACCGCTAAACTGAGCAAATAAGTCGTTAGCGACTGTCGAAAGAGCGCCCCAGAGGCGCTTTTTTCGTTCGAAGTATTACCGGGTAGCAAGCGCCTCGTGAATGGCTGGAATAAGCTGCGGCCCAGCATAAAAACGATTAAAACCTGTATGGCCTCGCCACTATACGTGATTCCGTTATCAAGAGAGGCTGTAAAATTGAGAAAATATATATTTTACGCAAATGTAGAGGGTACTATTTTAGTCTGCGATTAACCGCTGCGGATGGGTATAAATCGTCGCCCGACCCGGCTTACAGAACCCCACCAGCGTAAGATTACACCGTTCAGCGACGTCAACCGCGAGCGTGGTGGCAGCAGAAACCGCAAACAAAATTTCCACACCGCACATCGCCGACTTCTGCACCATTTCGTAACTCGCACGACTGGAAACCAGCGCCGCGCCTTGCCGCCATTCCTCACCTTCCGTAGCGCGGCGGCCGAGCAGTTTATCCAGCGCAACGTGGCGTCCGACATCTTCATGGCCCCCCGCCAGTTCACCCGACGGCATGACCCACGCCGCAGCGTGCGTACAACCCGTCAGCTTACCCGTCGGTTGAAAATCATTCAGATGTTTTAACGCGCGATCAAGGTTACCGAGATTAAACGTTTGGCTAAACGGCAGCGGTTGCACCGGCTTACCGATGTCATTGAGCTGTTCCACGCCACACACGCCGCAACCGGTACGTCCGGCCAGCGCGCGACGACGCGCTTTCAGCCCCATAAATCGACGGCTGGAAAGATCAATCTGCACTTCAAGTCCGTTACAGGACGGTACAACGTCCATGCCATAGATTTCACGCGGGCTGTCAATGATCCCTTCCGACAGAGAAAACCCTATTGCGAAATGCGTCAGATCTTTCGGAGAGGCCATCATAACGACATGCGAAATGCCGTTATACACCAGTGCCACTGGCACTTCCTCGGCAACATCATCAAGTTGGGGGGACTGCAAATCCTCGCGTTTCCAGAGAGTCAACTGGCGTGAGGTTGTGAAATCAGTCACATTTAGGACTTCTTCAGACAGTATATTGTTCACTTTCTTTTAACCATATAAGAACACACACACCAACATTATGGTATTCTGTTACAACTCCTCCCGGATGGAGGAAAATTTATCCAATTCTGAACCTTTGCGGGCCCGTCCGCAAAGAAAAATAACAACCACTCCCTGAGCGTTTCAGATAGAGAAATGTGAAAGAGAAGTGACAATGTCGAAACAAGGAGCAAACCATGCAGGTCAGCAGAAGGCAGTTCTTTAAGATCTGCGCTGGCGGTATGGCAGGCACCACGGCGGCGGCACTGGGCTTCGCGCCCGGCGTAGCGCTAGCGGAAACACGGCAATATAAACTGCTGCGCACCCGCGAAACCCGTAACACCTGCACCTACTGTTCCGTTGGCTGCGGGCTGTTGATGTACAGCCTCGGCGACGGTGCGAAAAACGCCAAAGCATCTATTTTCCATATCGAAGGGGACCCGGATCATCCGGTAAGCCGTGGCGCGCTGTGCCCGAAAGGGGCCGGTCTGGTGGACTTTATCCACTCTGAAAGCCGCCTGAAATTCCCGCAATACCGCGCGCCGGGTTCAGATAAGTGGCAACAGATCAGTTGGGAAGAAGCGTTTGACCGCATCGCTAAACTGATGAAGGAAGATCGCGACGCCAACTATCAGGCGCAGAACGCCGAAGGCGTTACCGTTAACCGCTGGCTCACCACCGGGATGCTGTGCGCTTCCGCATCCAGTAACGAGACGGGTTATTTAACGCAAAAATTCTCCCGCGCGCTGGGTATGCTCGCGGTCGACAACCAGGCGCGTGTCTGACACGGACCAACGGTAGCAAGTCTTGCTCCAACATTTGGTCGCGGTGCGATGACCAACCACTGGGTCGACATCAAGAACGCCAACCTCGTCGTGGTGATGGGCGGTAACGCCGCAGAAGCTCACCCGGTCGGGTTCCGCTGGGCGATGGAAGCCAAAATTCACAACGGCGCGAAGCTGATTGTGATCGATCCGCGCTTTACGCGTACCGCGTCGGTGGCCGATTTCTATGCGCCAATACGCTCTGGTACTGACATTGCCTTCTTGTCAGGCGTGATGCTGTATCTGCTGACCAACGAAAAATACAACCGTGAATACACCGAGGCCTATACCAATGCCACCCTGATCGTGCGTGAAGATTTTGGCTTCGATGATGGTCTGTTCACCGGCTATGACGCAGACAAGCGGCAGTACGATAAAACCAGTTGGCACTATGAGCTGGACGAAAACGGTTTTGCCAAACGCGATACGACACTGCAACACCCGCGCTGTGTCTGGAATCTGTTGAAACAGCATGTCTCACGCTATACGCCGGACGTGGTAGAAAATATCTGCGGTACGCCGAAAGCGGACTTCCTGAAAGTGTGCGAGTACATTGCAGAAACCAGCGCAAAAGATAAAACCGCGTCGTTCCTGTACGCGCTGGGCTGGACGCAGCATTCCATCGGCGCGCAGAACATCCGTACTATGGCGATGATCCAGCTTCTGCTCGGTAACATGGGGATGGCGGGCGGCGGCGTTAACGCCCTGCGCGGTCACTCCAATATTCAGGGACTGACCGACTTAGGACTGCTGTCGCAAAGTCTGCCGGGCTACCTGACGCTGCCGAGCGAAAAACAGACCGACCTGCAAACCTATCTGGCTGCCAATACGCCGAAGCCATTGTTGAAGGATCAGGTCAACTACTGGGGCAACTATCCGAAATTCTTCGTCTCGATGATGAAGGCCTTCTTTGGTGATAAAGCGACAGCGGAAAATAGCTGGGGCTTTGACTGGCTACCGAAGTGGGACAAAGGGTACGATGTACTGCAGTACTTCGAGATGATGAAACAGGGCAAGGTCAACGGCTATATCTGCCAGGGCTTTAACCCGGTGGCCTCATTCCCGAACAAAAACAAAGTGGTCGCGTCGCTTTCCAAACTGAAGTACCTGGTGACTATCGATCCGCTCAACACCGAAACGTCCACCTTCTGGCAAAACCACGGTGAGTCGAACGACGTTGATCCCGCAAAAATCCAGACCGAAGTGTTCCGTCTGCCTTCCACCTGTTTTGCCGAGGAAAATGGTTCCATCGTTAACTCCGGTCGTTGGTTACAGTGGCACTGGAAGGGCGCGGACGCCCCGGGAATTGCCATGACCGACGGCGAAATCCTCGCCGGTATCTTCTTACGCCTGCGTAAGATGTACTCTGAACAGGGCGGCGCCAACCCGGAACAGGTGCTGAATATGACCTGGAACTACACCAAACCATACGAACCCGCCTCTGAAGAAGTGGCGATGGAAAGTAACGGTAAAGCGCTGGCCGATCTTATCGACCCGGCAACCGGCGCGGTGGTGGTGAAGAAAGGTCAACAGCTCAGTTCGTTCGCGCAACTGCGCGATGACGGTACGACGTCCAGCGGCTGCTGGATTTTCGCCGGTAGCTGGACGCCGGAAGGCAACATGATGGCGCGTCGTGATAACGCCGACCCGTCTGGTCTCGGCAACACGCTGGGCTGGGCATGGGCATGGCCGCTTAACCGCCGCATCCTCTATAACCGCGCCTCCGCCGATCCGCAGGGTAATCCCTGGGATCCGAAACGTCAGCTACTGAAATGGGAAGGCGGAAAATGGGCCGGATGGGATATTCCGGACTACAGCGCCGCCGCGCCCGGCAGCGACGTCGGACCGTTTATCATGCAGCCGGAAGGGATGGGGCGCCTGTTTGCTATCGATAAGATGGCGGAAGGGCCGTTCCCGGAACACTACGAGCCGTTTGAAACGCCGCTGGGCACTAACCCGCTGCACCCGAACGTTATCTCTAACCCTGCCGCCCGTATCTTTAAAGACGATGCCGACGCGCTGGGTAAAGCGGATAAGTTCCCGTATGTCGGAACCACTTACCGTCTGACCGAGCACTTCCACTACTGGACCAAGCACGCGTTGCTTAACGCTATCGCCCAGCCGGAACAGTTTGTGGAAATTGGCGAGAAGCTGGCGAATAAGCTCGGTATCGCGCATGGCGATACCGTGAAGGTCTCCTCGAACCGCGGCTATATCAAAGCCAAAGCGGTGGTGACCAAGCGTATTCGCACGCTGAAAGCGGACGGCAAGGATATCGATACCATCGGTATTCCTATTCACTGGGGCTACGAAGGCGTAGCGAAAAAAGGCTTTATCGCCAATACGTTAACGCCTTTCGTCGGCGATGCGAACACGCAAACGCCGGAGTTTAAATCCTTCCTTGTGAACGTGGAAAAGGTGTAACGGAGACGACCTATGGCTTATCAATCGCAAGACATCATTCGTCGTTCCGCCACTAACGGTTTCACCCCCGCGCCCCAGGCGCGGGACCACCAGGAAGAGGTGGCGAAACTCATCGACGTCACCACCTGTATCGGCTGTAAAGCGTGTCAGGTGGCGTGCTCCCAGTGGAACGACATCCGTGATGAAGTGGGCAATAACGTCGGGGTGTATGACAACCCGGCGGACTTAACCGCGAAATCCTGGACGGTGATGCGCTTCTCGGAAGTGGAACAGAACGACAAACTGGAGTGGCTGATCCGTAAGGATGGCTGTATGCACTGCGCCGATCCCGGCTGCCTGAAGGCCTGTCCGGCGGAAGGGGCGATCATTCAGTACGCTAACGGTATTGTCGACTTCCAGTCCGAGCAGTGTATCGGCTGCGGCTACTGTATCGCTGGCTGCCCGTTCAACGTCCCGCGCCTCAACCCGGAAGACAACCGCGTCTATAAATGTACGCTGTGCGTCGACCGCGTGACCGTGGGGCAAGAACCGGCCTGCGTGAAGACCTGTCCAACCGGCGCCATTCATTTTGGCTCGAAAGAGGATATGAAAACGCTGGCGGGCGAGCGGGTGGCCGAGCTGAAAACCCGTGGTTACGACAATGCAGGGCTGTACGATCCGGCCGGCGTAGGCGGTACGCATGTCATGTACGTGCTGCATCATGCCGACAAGCCGAATCTGTATCACGGTCTGCCGGAAAACCCGGAAATCAGCGAAACCGTTAAGTTCTGGAAAGGCGTCTGGAAACCGCTCGCCGCGTTCGGTTTTGCCGCGACCTTTGCCGCCAGCGTCTTCCACTATGTCGGCGTCGGCCCGAACCGCGCGGAAGAGGAAGATGACAACCTGCATGAAGAGAAAGACGAGGTGCGCAAATGAAACGACGTGACACCATCGTGCGCTATACGGCGCCGGAACGCATCAACCACTGGATCGTCGCCTTCTGCTTCGTGCTGGCGGCGGTGAGCGGGCTGGGCTTTTTATTCCCATCCTTCAACTGGTTGATGCATATCCTGGGCACCCCACAACTGGCGCGAATTCTGCACCCGTTTGTGGGCGTGGTTATGTTTGCCTCGTTCATCATCATGTTTTTCCGTTATTGGCACCACAATCTAATCAATCGGGATGATATCTTTTGGGCGAAGAATATTCGTAAGATCGTCGTCAACGAGGAAGTGGGTGACACCGGGCGTTATAACTTCGGTCAGAAATGCGTATTCTGGGCGGCGATTATCTTCCTGGTGCTGCTGCTGGTGAGCGGGGTAATTATCTGGCGTCCGTACTTTGCGCCTGCTTTCTCAATCCCGGTGATCCGATTCGCGTTAATGTTGCATTCTTTTGCCGCAGTAGCGTTAATTGTGGTTATCATGGTGCATATCTACGCCGCCCTTTGGGTGAAAGGCACCATTACCGCGATGGTGGAAGGCTGGGTAACCCGGTCGTGGGCGAAGAAACATCACCCGCGCTGGTACCGAGAAGTCCGCAAGACAACGGAAAAAGAAACTGAATGAGTATTCGCATAATCCCGCAAGATGAGCTGGGGTCGAGCGAGAAACGTACGGCGGATATGATTCCGCCGTTATTGTTCCCCCGACTCAAAAACGTCTACAACCGCCGCGCCGAACGTCTGCGCGAGCTGGCTGAAAATAACCCGCTGGGCGATTACCTGCGCTTTGCCGCGCTTATCGCGCACGCGCAGGAAGTGGTGCTGTACGACCATCCGCTGGAGATGGATCTGACCGCACGTATTAAAGAAGCGAACGACCAGGGCAAGCCGCCGCTGGATATCCACGTGTTGCCGCGTGATAAGCACTGGCAAAAACTGCTGCATTCGTTAATTGCCGAGCTAAAACCCGAGATGAGCGGCCCCGCGCTGGCGGTAATTGAGAACCTGGAGAAAGCCTCAGAGCAGGAGCTGGAGCAGATGGCCAGCGCGCTGTTTGCCTCGGATTTTGCCTCCGTCAGCAGCGATAAAGCCCCGTTTATCTGGGCCGCGCTCTCCCTTTACTGGGCGCAAATGGCCAGCTTGATTCCAGGCAAAGCCCGCGCGGAATACGGTGAAGCGCGCCAGTATTGCCCAGTGTGCGGTTCGATGCCGGTCTCCAGCATGGTGCAGATCGGCACCACGCAGGGGCTGCGTTATCTGCACTGTAACCTGTGCGAAACCGAATGGCATGTCGTGCGCGTAAAATGCAGTAACTGCGAACAGAGCCGCGACTTACACTACTGGTCACTGGAAAATGAGCAGGCTGCGGTGAAAGCCGAAAGTTGCGGCGATTGCGGGACTTACCTGAAGATTCTCTATCAGGAAAAAGACCCGAAAGTGGAAGCAGTGGCCGACGACCTCGCCTCGCTGGTGCTGGACGCGCGCATGGAACAGGAGGGCTTCGCCCGCAGTTCCATCAACCCGTTCCTGTTCCCGGGGGAAGGGGAATAAGTTCTCTGGTATACCGGCTAGCAATCTACGTTAGCCGGATCATTGCTCAATAACGCAATGCTTGTATAACGTTTCTCGGGTCGTTGGCAATGGCGCGAAGTAACGCTTTGGCTGGCCCTGTCGGTGAACGTCTTCCTTGCTCCCAGTTGCGCAGCGTATCCACGTTGACCGAAATCAGTTCTGCAAACTTAGATTGCGACAACCCAGATGCCTGCCGTATTTCTTTAATCTTCATTGCATCAATATGAAAGGTACGAGAAGGCTCACGGGTCCCTTCAATGATTTCATTCATTTGAGACATACTTTGAGTTAATCGCTCAAATAACACTTTATCCATCTACCACCTCTCATTCAGCATACGAAGCACCGCTTTTTCCTGCGGCGTGAGATCATCTTTAATGCCTTTTTGATAAATCAGAAGCAAGCGAATCTCATACCGTTGACTACGGTGAAAATAGATAATTCGCACGCCACTACGCTTTCCTTTGCCTCGCGATCCCCAGCGCATTTTTCTCAGGCCGCCCGTTTCCTGAATGACATCACCACAATCTGGATGCTGAGCCATAAAAACCTGAAGCTTATGGTATTCATCATCATCGAGCAGTTTTTTAACATCTTCAGTAAAGAGTTCCGTTTCTATAAATTGCATATTCCATACGCCATTGGCTTATAGTAGTGAAAATAATCTATACGTCAATGGCGTATAGCATCATCATTTCACAGTACAAAAATTAAAAACCCAGCGCCAACCGCATTCCATTTTTTGCGAACCTCTATCCAGAATCATTATCCCCTCGTTTCACCACTTTCCATCCCCAACGAACCAGGTTATAAACTGTACATACATACAGTCAAGGGAGCGTTATATGCCACTGGAAAAAGGAATTGCCGAACTGGTCGCTGGGTTTATCGCCGCGGGTCGCCCCTCTTCACGAGAGCAGAATATTGATGACCGGAGAGCGGGCTATATTGCCAGCACGACGCTGGCGGGTGAGAAAGAAATTCGGGTGAGTTCGGAAGATATCGTGCTGGAAGGGATGACATTTCGCGTCGTTTCGCCGCCAAACGCATCCGGTTCTCTACCCTGTATCCTCTACTATCACGGCGGCTGTTTTGTTAGCGGCGGCTTTCTGACTCATGACCCCCAGCTACGGCAACTGGCCTGGAAAAGCGGCTGTAAGGTGATTGCCATTCAGTATCGCCTTGCGCCAGAGCACACCTTCCCTGCGGCTCATGACGACGCTGAACGCGGGGCCAATATCGTCCATCAATACGCGGAGCAGTTAGGCATCGATCGTGAACGTATCACGCTTGCTGGCGATAGCGCAGGCGGGCATTTGGCATTGGTCAGCGCGCTACGCCTGAAATCCACCGCCCACTGGTCTCCGGCGAAGCTGCTGTTGATCTACCCGATGCTTGACGCTACCGCCAGTTTCCCCAGCTATGCCAGCAACGGGCAAGACTACATCATCACCCGCGACACACTACTATCAGGCTTCGAAATGTATCTCCACGGTACCGACCTCCGTCACCCGGAAGCCAGTCCGATATGGCGTGAAGATTTTGCCGGTTTACCGCCGGTGCATATCCTCACCGCAGAGTTCGACCCACTGCGTGATGAAGGCGAAGCGCTATATCACCGTCTGAACGACCAGGGCGTGGCGTGTACTTGCCAGCGCTATCTCGGCGTTATCCACGGGTTTTTCCAGCTCGGAGGCGTGAGCAAGACGGCGCGGGACGCAATACGCGACGTGGCCTGGCGCGCGGCCACTCGTGAATAAATAGCATCAGGAGCGCGGGCTCACACTACTCCTCCTCATTCCCGCCCTCTTCATACGGGCCGAACGGTTTCGCGGGTAGTACGATATAAATGCCTTCGAAAATTGCCCCGGCGGTCTCGCCGCCCAACAGTTCAACCTGCAACTGGACACGCGCTTTTTTACCCCGCGCCAGCCTGTCCAAATCACCGCTTAGCGACCCCAAATCAGCCACGGCGTTTGGCTTTCCGCTAATGGGTTTACTGTAGCGAATATGGGCGTCAGCAAGAATAATCGTCCCGCCAAGGTGGCGTTCACGGAGCATCAGCCAGATAAGTCCCCATCCGGTCAGCGTCGCCAGGGAGAACAGGCTGCCGGCAAACACCGTGTGATGCGGATTTTGATTACCGGTTTCCGGCATCGTGGTGATAAATTTTTGCCCGGTGTACTGCTGAATGCGCACCCCCATCTTTTCACTCAATGGAATGTGCTCATACCAGGCCTGCTGAAGCTGCCCGCACCAGTCGCCGCGATGCAGGATATCATCCAGCGATGCTACCGGTTTAATCATCAGAAAATGGCGGATTGGCGTGGTTGTGGGCGTAGTAATCTCCCCCTGATTGACAAATCCGAGTTTGGCAAAGAACTCAACCGCATCTTCGCGCGCGCTGCAGGTGACGCGCTTAACGCCTTCCTGGCGGGCGACAGACTCCAGGGTCATCGCCATTAATGTCCCCAGCCCTTTATCCTGTACCGAGGGATGTACAGCCATAAAACGGATAGACGCCTCGTTATCTGCATTGATATACAGGCGGCCCACTGCAACTAAGTTTCCTTCTTCGTCCACCACCATTTGATGGTGCGCCAACGCATCCCAGCCATCCCGTTCCGACCCTTTCGGCTGGTGCAGCGGTTTACGCAGCATCTCCCAGCGAAACTGGTAGTAACGTTCTAATTCTTCTTCTGTTTGCGGAACTCGAAGGTGATACATAGCCGTACTCTCTCTTGTTATCCGCGGCCACGCCGGAAGCTGACTCATACCTGGAGCCAGAATGTCACGGGACCGTCATTAACCAGCTCAACCTGCATATCGGCAGCGAAGCGTCCAGTTTGCGTGTTTATCGCCTGCTGGCGGCAGCGTTCGACAAAATATTCATAAAGCGCCTGCGCGCGATCCGGCGCAGCCCCGCCGGAAAAGCTTGGCCGCATACCGCGCTCGGTATCTGCCGCCAGCGTAAACTGCGACACCACCAGCACGCTGCCGCCAGCCTGTTGTACATTCAGATTCATCTTGCCGTCAGCATCGCTGAAGATACGGTATCCCAGCACGCGCTCGCACAGACGATTCGCTTTTTGTTCGTCATCTTCTTTTTCGACACCCAATAACACCAAAAGTCCTGGGCCGATTTCACCCGTCACCTCGTCCTCCACGGTGACGCTGGCACGGGTTACGCGTTGAATTAATGCAATCATGGTTGGTCAGCTTCTTCTTGTTCTGCGGCTTGTTTGAGTTTTCGGTATTCCCCGAGAGTGACAGTTATTTCTGCGCCAAGCAAGACTATACACCAGGTCCAGTATACCCAGACAAACAGGATAGGGATCACTGCCAGTACGCCATAAATGAGCTGATATGACGGGAACATGGTGATATAAAGCGCGAAACCTTTCTTTCCGGCCTCGAACAGCAACGCTGCGACAAACGCGCCGACAAGAGCGTCACGGTTCGGTACGCGAGTTGTTGGGACAATACTGTAAAGTAACCAGAATGAGATCCACGAAAGCAGCAGCGGAAGGATGCGCAATACATTGTCGATGACCGTATTCAGATCGCTGGCCCAGCGTAAAGAAAGCAGGTAGGAGCTGATCGCCAGGCTGGCGCCAGCGAGAAGCGGGCCGAGCGTGAGGATCATCCAGTACACCGCAAAAGAGTACACTTTTGGCCGTGTGCGTTTGCTGCGCCAGATAGTGTTTAAGGCGCTATCAATGGCGTACATCAACAGCAATGCCGTCACAATCAGTCCACAGGCGCCCACCGCCGTCATTTTGTTGGAGTTAGCGACAAACTGCTCAATATAGCGCTGAATCACGTCTCCGGTGGCTGGCATAAAGTTAGCAAAAATAAAATGGCGTAACTGAATGCTGACATCAGAAAACATTGGAAAAGCAGCGAAAAGGGCAAAAACGACGGCAATAAGCGGTACTAAGGAGAGTAATGAGACATAGGCGAGATTTCCCGCCAGAGTCGTCATATTATCCTCATCGATACGCTGCCATAATAGCTTGAGCCAGGCCCGAACAGGGCGCGTATGGCGTCCAGCTTTTTGGTGAACGGTTTTTAGCATAACAGCTTCGCGAAATAGTCAGGGATGGTGGCTTTATCCTTCACCAGAATGCTGGTGATCCCCAACTGGTTGGCCCCTTCTATATTATCGGCATTGTCGTCGAAAAAGACCGCATCGGCAGCGGAAAAACCTTCTTTCTGCAGGACGTGCTGATAAATACGCGCTTCCGGTTTACGCATTCCCAAATCCTGCGATAAATAGATATGGTCGGCGGCAGCGCGCACCTCCGGGTATTCCTCCGGCCAGAAGTGGGTATGCAGTCGGTTAGTATTGGATAGCACCACCACGCGATGCCCCTGCTCGCGCAGTTTATGCATGATAGCAATCACTTCGGGCCGTAATCCGACAAATACCGCCTGCCAGCCGTGCGCGAATTGTTCATAACTGAGCGATAACGCCATTTCATGACAGAAAGCTTCAGCAAACGCTTCGTCCGTTATCTCACCGCGTTCATGTTGGTGAAAAGTCTCGCCCATCGTAAATTTTTGCTTCAGCGAAGCCAGCGGTACTCGACTCAGATCGCTCCACACACCTAATACGCGGTTAAAGTCGATGTCGACAATCACATTACCTAAATCAAAGATGTAGAGCATGTCATTCTCCTTGCTAACCGGGGATGAATAACTGTAGCGGGAAAGGAGAAGTTTGACTATGTATCCCTTTATAAATCAATTAACAAAAAGACAATAGAAACGCAGACGATGCCCAATATCGCCTGCATCACAGCGCCGTTTTATTGGCCGGATAAAGCACTGACGCGACCATCCGGCGCAAGGACGCTTGTCACGCTGAAACGGCGTCGTCCAGCGAAGGACTCACCTGAACCACTTCGATTTGCTGGGATTGAAGTAAATTCTGTAATGCCGGACCGGGATACTCGTCCGTAAACAGAGCGGTAATCTGTGACACATTGCCGATCTCAACCGCCGCAGAAGCATGGTATTTCGTATGATCGGCGGCCAGCAAAATATGTCGCGAGTGGGCCATCATGGTTTTCACTACGCTGGCTTCGTTGACATCAAACTCCAGTAACGCGCCATCGCTCTCTATCGCGCCTACGCTGGTGACGAGATAGTCCGCCCTGAACCCCGCGACAAACGCCGCCGCGGATGGCCCGATAATGCCGCTATTATGCGGGCGCAGCGTGCCGCCAGGCACCATCACTTCAAAGCGAGGGTTATTATAAAGAATGTGCGCGACGCGCAGGCTATTGGTGATAATGCGCAGATGATTATGGTTGAGCAGCGCGCGCGCCACCTGCTCAACCGTCGTTCCAATCGTGATAAATATCGTGGAGCCATCCGGAATATAGTCAGCCACGGCTTCCGCAATGGCTTTTTTCTCTTGCGTCCAGGAGACCTCTCGCTGCTCAAAGGCGGTATTGACCACACTGGACGCTCTGCCAGCGCCGCCGTGATGACGCGTAATCAGCCCCTGCTCGCTTAATTTACGAATATCGCGGCGAACCGTCTGGGTAGAGACCTCCAACAAACTGGCTAACTCATCGATATTCATATAGCCGCGCTCATCAATAAGCATTAACAGCCGATCGTGTCGCGGATTACCGGTCAGTTCGGTAAGACTCATGAGCATTCCTCTAAAAGCTTCCTACTGCTCATATTATACAAAAAGTGACAAGAAAGATCGGGTTTGCTCACAATCAGGGATACCCGCCCGGCCACCTGGGCGCGTACACTTCAGCGCGGCAACGCCGCTGGCGAATCTGACAGCCTCTTCGATGGCGTATCCGCTTGCCAGGCCAAATGCCAGTGCGCCATGAAAAACATCGCCCGCGCCGGTAGTATCCACCACCTCCACGGTAAAACCCGGTTGGTGGCGTACCGCCGCTTTTTCCAACCAGTTGCAGCCTTCGCTGCCTCGCGTGACATAGACATGTCCATTTGTGAGCATTTGTGCTTTTTTTAGCGCATCAATGGCTTCGCTCATCCCCGTCAGGCGTGCCAGCCCTGGCTCGGAGAAGGCGGCGTGGTCGCTTAACGCCACCAGCTCGCTAATATCCTGCGGCGTAATATCGCCATCAAGAACAGTCATGACGCCAGCCTGACGCGCCAGCGTAAACGCCTGTTTTGCGCCGTCATGCCAGCGCACATCCGCCAACACCACATCCCACTGCGAAAAATCGATGTCGTTAAGCCAGTCGGCGTCAGGTAGTAAATCCGGGCTGGGATAATTAACGATAATCCGCTCTCCTTTGGCATCCACCATAATCGCTGACTGCGACGACATGGCCTGCGTGTAGCGGCGGGTATAACGGGTATTTACCCCCAGGGATTCCAGTTCCGCCAGCAGGCTGTTTCCGGTGTCGTCATCGCCCACACGGCCAATAAAGTCCACCTGCGCGCCCAATTTCGCCGCAGCCACGGCAGCGGTCGCCGCAGGCCCGCCGCCCACTTCCGTATAGCGCTTCGCCACATATTTACCCCCTTCTGTCGGTAATCCTTCCACGTAATAGATGCGATCCATCACGGTAATACCTACACAAGCAATACGAACCATGGTCATTCCTCAAGCATTTTCGATGTGCTCATTTTAATTTCACGAAATGTTTAAAAAGTGACGGCTGTCAATTTTTTGACTATAAATTACAAATACGATCACAAACAGACAGAAAAAGGCTCATTAATGACAAAAAATGACACCACCGTGTTCAGGAGAACGATATGGCAGTTATAGCATTTATCGGGTTGGGACAGATGGGCTCCCCTATGGCGAGCAATCTGCTAAAGCAGGGCCATCAACTCAGCGTCTTCGATGTTAATCACGATGCCGTACAGCGTCTGGTAGACAAAGGCGCGCAACCTGCAAGCAGCCCGGCTCAGGCAACCATCGGCGCTGAATTTGTTATCACCATGCTCCCGAACGGCGATCTGGTTCGTTCCGTTTTGTTTGGCGAGCAAGGCGTTTGTGAAACCCTTTCCCGTGAAGCGCTGGTCATTGATATGTCCACTATTCATCCGTTGCAAACCGATAAGCTGATTGCCGACATGCAGAGCAAAGGGTTCAGCATGATGGATGTGCCGGTAGGCCGGACATCCGACAACGCGATTACCGGCACATTGTTGCTGCTGGCAGGCGGTACGGCGGAGCAAGTAGAGCGTGCTACCCCTGTTCTGATGGCGATGGGTAATGAGCTGGTCAACACCGGCGGCCCGGGAATGGGTATTCGCGTAAAACTGATCAACAACTACATGAGTATTGCGCTAAATGCGCTCTCCGCCGAAGCCGCCGTGCTGTGTGAAGCGCTGGGGCTTTCCTTCGACGTGGCTTTAAAAGTGATGAGCGGCACTGCCGCAGGCAAAGGGCATTTCACCACCACCTGGCCGAATAAAGTGATGAAAGGAGATCTGTCTCCCGCCTTCATGATCGATCTGGCGCACAAAGATCTTGGCATCGCGTTGGATGTCGCCAATCAACTGCACGTACCGATGCCGCTCGGCGCCGCCTCCCGTGAAGTTTATAACCTGGCGCGGGCCGCAGGCCGCGGTCGGGAAGACTGGAGCGCCATCCTGGAACAGGTGCGCATCAGCGCCGGGCTGACCGCCAACGTAAAAAAGTAACGACTGTATAAAGGAAAATTGAATGAACAACTACACCATCAAAGACATTACGCGAGCGTCCGGCGGGTTTGCCATGCTGGCTGTCGATCAGCGCGAGGCGATGCGTTTAATGTTTGCTGCTGCTGGTGCGAAAACACCCGTTGCCGATAGCGTGCTGACGGATTTCAAAGTGAATGCGGCGAAAATTCTTTCCCCGTATGCCTCTGCCGTTCTGCTGGATCAGCAGTTCTGTTATCGCCAGGCCGTAGAACAAAACGCGGTCGCTAAAAGCTGCGCCATGATCGTCGCGGCGGATGATTTCATCCCGGGCAACGGTATTCCCGTTGATAACGTGGTCATTGATAAAAAAATTAATGCGCAGGCGGTAAAACGGGATGGCGCGAAAGCCTTAAAACTGTTGGTGCTGTGGCGCAGCGATGAAGACGCGCAGCAGCGTCTGGATATGGTCAAAGAATTCAATGAATTATGTCACTCCAATGGTTTGCTGAGCATTATCGAACCGGTTGTTCGTCCGCCGCGCTGCGGCGACAAGTTCGATCGCGAGCAGGCGATTATCGATGCGGCCAAAGAGCTGGGCGACAGCGGCGCCGATCTTTACAAAGTTGAAATGCCGCTCTACGGCAAAGGCGCGCGTTCCGATCTTCTTACCGCCTCACAACGCCTGAATGGGCATATCAATATGCCGTGGGTCATCCTCTCTTCCGGTGTGGACGAAAAACTGTTCCCTCGCGCGGTCAGGGTCGCCATGGAAGCTGGCGCATCCGGGTTCCTGGCGGGACGCGCGGTCTGGTCATCAGTGATTGGTTTACCGGATACCGAGCTGATGCTACGTGATGTTTCCGCGCCTAAGTTGCAACGTCTGGGCGAGATCGTCGATGAAATGATGGCGAAACGTCGTTAATACGAGGATGAAAGAATGAAATGGTTTAACACGTTGAGCCACAACCGCTGGCTGGAGCAGGAAACCGACCGCATCTTTAATTTCGGTAAAAACGCCGTGGTGCCGACAGGCTTCGGCTGGCTGGGAAATAAAGGGCAAATTAAAGAAGAGATGGGCACCCATCTTTGGATCACGGCGCGTATGTTGCACGTTTATTCCGTGGCGGCGTCGATGGGCCGACCGGGCGCTTATGATCTGGTCGATCATGGCATCAAAGCCATGAACGGCGCGCTGCGCGATAAAAAATACGGCGGCTGGTATGCCTGCGTTAACGATCAGGGCGTGGTAGATGCCTCTAAACAGGGTTATCAACACTTCTTCGCCTTGCTGGGCGCGGCCAGCGCCGTCACGACCGGGCACCCTGAAGCCAGGAAATTGCTGGATTACACCATAGAAGTGATTGAGAAATACTTCTGGAGTGAAGAAGAGCAGATGTGCCTGGAGTCCTGGGATGAAGCCTTCAGCAAAACCGAAGACTACCGTGGCGGCAACGCCAATATGCACGCCGTCGAAGCGTTCCTGATTGTTTATGACGTTACCCATGACAAAAAATGGCTGGATCGCGCGCTGCGTATCGCGTCGGTAATTATTCATGATGTGGCGCGCAACGGTGATTACCGCGTCAATGAACACTTCGATTCACAGTGGAACCCTATCCGCGACTACAACAAAGATAATCCTGCCCACCGTTTTCGCGCCTACGGCGGTACGCCAGGTCACTGGATTGAGTGGGGCCGTCTGATGCTCCATCTCCATGCTGCGCTGGAGGCCCGCTTCGAAACGCCGCCCGCCTGGCTGCTGGAAGACGCGAAAGGTCTGTTCCATGCCACTATCCGCGACGCCTGGGCGCCAGATGGCGCAGACGGCTTTGTCTACTCAGTCGACTGGGACGGTAAACCTATCGTACGTGAACGCGTGCGCTGGCCGATTGTGGAAGCGATGGGTACGGCCTACGCCCTCTACACCCTGACGGGCGATAGCCAGTATGAAGAGTGGTATCAGAAATGGTGGGACTACTGCATTAAGTACCTGATGGACTATGAAAATGGTTCCTGGTGGCAAGAGCTGGACGCCGATAACAAAGTGACCACCAAAGTGTGGGACGGTAAGCAAGATATTTACCATCTGCTGCACTGTCTGGTCATTCCTCGTCTGCCATTGGCGCCGGGCCTGGCTCCAGCGGTCGCGGCGGGTCTCCTGGATATCAACGCGAAATAGGTCATGAGGATGGCAGCCATGCACAGCGGTGGAAAAACTATTCAGCTTAATGCGGGCCATTACCAGGCGAAAATCGTCACGGTTGGCGCAGGTCTGGCGGAACTGACCCATCATGGACGCCATGTGGTCATCCCGCATAAACCGGAAGAAATACCCATGGCGCATCTGGGGAAAGTATTGATTCCCTGGCCCAATCGCGTGACAAATGGCTGCTACTCCTATAACGGTAAGGTTTTCCAGCTTGCCGTTAACGACCCGGTTTCGCAGACCGCCATTCACGGTCTGTTAGCCTGGCGAGACTGGCAGATTAATTATCAGTCGGCGACGGAAGCGTCGCTAACGATTTTTCTGCCGCCCTCTTACGGCTATCCCTTTGCGTTGATATCGGAAGTGATTTATCGGTTAGATGCCGCCAGTGGGCTGCACGTATTTATTCGTACGCAAAACATTGGCGATGAATCAGCCCCTTATGGCGCGGGCGCACATCCTTATTTGACTTGTAATCTGCAAAGCATCGATAGCTGTGTATTAACACTGCCTGCAAGCGAGGAATTGCCCGCAGGCAGGGATTTTTCCGCATCATGCCTGCTCGGCGAAACGCGCCTTGATCATGCGGTTAAGACCGAGACTACCCCAGCTGAGTGGGAGGTCAGACTTACCAGCCCAACGCAGAACATGTCTACATTTTTACGCAGCAATCAACCCTGGCTACAGATCTATACCGGCGAAAAACTCAGCCGAAAAGGTCTCGCGGTAGAGCCTATGAGCTGCCCGCCCGATGCATTTAATTCCGGGATCGCACTGATTCATCTTGCCCCAAAAGCGATCCATCAACTGCATTTTTCCATCGGCTGCGACTAGCCCAAATGGATTACCGAATTACCCTACATTCACGGAGATTACAATGAATTCTCTACCACAACGGTCAACCGATTTTGAACTGACAACATCACAGGATGGTTTTGCGCTTAGCTGGCAACAGCGCCTGATTTTACGTCACAGCACCGAAAATCCCTGTCTGTGGATTGGCGCGGGCGTTGCCGACATTGACATGTTTCGCGGCAACTTTAGCATCAAAGACAAACTTAACGAAAAGATTGCATTAACGGAGGCCACCGTCAGCGAGCTACCTGACGGCTGGCTGGTACAATTCAGCCGTGGCGCAACAATTAGCGCCACCCTTCGCATCTCCACCGATGAGGCGGGACGCCTGAAGCTGGATCTGCAAAACGACGACCTGCACCATAACCGTATCTGGTTACGCCTCGCAGCTAATCCAGACGACCATATCTACGGCTGCGGCGAACAGTTCTCTTATTTCGATTTGCGCGGCAAGCCGTTCCCGCTGTGGACCAGCGAACAGGGCGTTGGCCGTAATAAAACCAGCTATGTCACCTGGCAGGCAGACTGTAAAGAGAACGCCGGCGGCGACTATTACTGGACCTTCTTCCCGCAACCGACCTTTGTCAGCACGCAGAAGTATTACTGCCACGTCGATAATAGCTGCTATATGAATTTCGACTTCAGCGCGCCGGAGTATCACGAACTGGCGCTGTGGGAAGATAAAACTACGCTGCGTTTTGAGTGTGCCGATACCTACATCGCCCTGCTGGAAAAACTGACTGCGCTGTTAGGCCGCCAGCCGGAGCTGCCGGACTGGGTTTACAACGGCGTCACGCTAGGCATTCAGGGCGGTACGGAAGTTTGCCAGCAAAAACTGGATACCATGCGCAACGCAGGCGTAAAAGTGAACGGTATTTGGGCGCAGGACTGGTCCGGTATCCGCATGACCTCCTTTGGCAAGCGCGTGATGTGGAACTGGAAGTGGAATAGCGACAACTATCCACAGCTGGATAGCCGGATCAAACAGTGGAAAGAAGAAGGCGTACAGTTCCTCTCTTATATCAACCCATACGTCGCCAGTGATAAAGACCTCTGCGCTGAGGCGGCGAAACACGGCTATCTGGCGAAAGACGCCACGGGCGGCGACTATCTGGTCGAGTTTGGCGAATTCTATGGCGGCGTGGTCGATCTGACCAATCCTGAAGCTTACGACTGGTTCAAAGACGTCATCAAAAAGAACATGATCGCGCTCGGCTGCAGCGGCTGGATGGCGGATTTCGGCGAATATCTGCCGACCGACACGTATCTGCACAACGGCGTCAGCGCCGAGATCATGCATAACGCCTGGCCTGCGCTCTGGGCGAAATGTAACTACGAAGCGCTACAGGAGACCGGCAAGCTCGGCGAGATCCTGTTCTTTATGCGTGCGGGTTACACCGGCAGTCAGAAATATTCCACCATGATGTGGGCAGGCGACCAGAACGTTGACTGGAGCCTTGATGATGGTCTGGCCTCTGTAGTGCCTGCGGCATTGTCGCTGGCGATGACCGGCCATGGTCTGCATCACAGCGATATCGGCGGCTACACCACCCTGTTTGACATGAAACGCAGCAAAGAGTTGCTGCTGCGCTGGTGCGATTTCAGCGCCTTTACGCCAATGATGCGCACCCATGAAGGCAACCGCCCCGGCGATAACTGGCAGTTTGACGGCGACGCGGAAACTATTGCCCACTTTGCCCGCATGACCACCGTCTTTACCACGCTGAAACCGTATCTCAAGCAGGCGGTGGCGCAAAACGCGGCTACCGGTCTGCCGGTCATGCGTCCGCTATTCCTGCACTATGAGAACGATGCCGCAACCTACACCCTGAAATATCAATATCTGCTCGGTCAGGATCTGCTGGTCGCGCCGGTTCACGAGCAGGGGCGTTGCGACTGGACGCTGTACCTGCCGGAAGATCACTGGGTGAATATCTGGAACGGCGAAGCTCACCACGGCGGTGAAATTACCGTGGATGCGCCCATTGGCAAACCGCCGGTCTTCTATCGCGCGAAGAGCGAGTGGGCTTCACTTTTTGCTTCTTTACGGAATATCTAATACGGCTCGCCCGCAGGGAAACCTGCGGGCAGATGGAGAAGAATAATGAGTCAAACATCATCGAATCCGGCAACCCTACGCTTGCCGTTTAAAGAAAAACTTGCCTATGGACTGGGGGATTTAGGTTCCAATATCCTGTTAGATATCGGGACCCTCTATTTACTCAAATTTTATACCGATGTGCTGGGTTTACCAGGGACTTACGGCGGGATCATTTTCCTGATCGCCAAATTTTTTACCGCATTTACCGATATGGGTACCGGCATTATGCTCGACTCGCGGCGTAAAATTGGTCCGAAGGGCAAATTCCGCCCGTTCGTGCTTTACGCGGCATTTCCGGTAACGCTACTGGCGATTGCTAACTTTGTCGGCACACCGTTTGAGGTGACGGGAAAAACCGTCGTCGCAACGATGCTGTTTATGCTGTACGGGCTGGTTTTCAGCATGATGAACTGCTCGTATGGCGCGATGGTGCCCGCGATTACCAAGAACCCGGATGAACGCGCCTCGCTTGCCGCCTGGCGTCAGGGCGGCGCCACTCTCGGCCTGCTGCTGTGTACCGTTGGCTTTGTGCCGGTCATGAACCTGATCGAAGGCAATGCCCAACTCAGCTATATTTTCGCCGCCACGCTATTTTCATTGTTTGGCCTGCTATTTATGTGGCTGTGCTACGCCGGCGTTAAAGAGCGCTACGTCGAAGTGAAACCTGTCGATAACGCGCAAAAGCCCGGATTATTGCAGTCGTTCCGCGCCATCGCCGGTAACCGTCCGCTGTTTATTCTGTGTATCGCCAACCTTTGTACTCTCGGCGCCTTCAACGTCAAACTGGCGATTCAGGTTTATTACACACAGTACGTTCTTAACGACCCGATCCTCCTCTCCTGGATGGGCTTCTTTAGCATGGGCTGTATTTTTATCGGCGTCTTTTTGATGCCCGGCGCAGTCAGGCGTTTTGGCAAGAAGAAAGTCTATATCGGCGGGCTGTTAATATGGGTGGCGGGCGATCTGCTCAACTACTTCTTTGGCGGCGGCTCGGTCAGTTTTGTCGCCTTCTCCTGCCTGGCGTTCTTCGGTTCCGCCTTCGTCAACAGCCTGAACTGGGCGCTGGTTTCCGACACGGTGGAGTACGGTGAATGGCGCACCGGCGTCCGCTCGGAAGGGACGGTTTACACCGGCTTCACGTTCTTCCGTAAGGTCTCCCAAGCGCTGGCAGGGTTCTTCCCCGGCTGGATGCTGACGCAAATCGGTTATATCCCGAATGTGGTGCAATCGGCAGGCACCGTCGAAGGCCTACGCCAGTTGATCTTTATTTATCCTTGCGTGCTGGCGGTCATCACCATTATTGCGATGGGCTGTTTCTACAACCTCAACGAGAAGATGTACGTGCGAATTGTGGAAGAGATTGAGGCCCGGAAACATACGGTTTAACAACAATAAAATATAACGCCCTGCGGGGCGTTTTGAGAGGCGATTATGTCTAATCATGATCCGCTAACGCTAAAGTTGAGCCTGCGGGAAAAATGCGCCTATGGCGTGGGCGATTTCGGCTCAAATCTGATGCTGTGTATCGGTACGCTGTATCTACTGAAGTTTTATACCGATGAACTCGGGATGCCTGCATATTACGGTGGAATTATCTTTCTGGTGGCGAAATTCTTCACCGCTTTTACCGATATGCTCACCGGCGTATTGCTGGATTCACGCCGTAATATTGGCGCAAAAGGAAAGTTTCGGCCTTTTATTCTGTATGCGTCATTTCCAGTCGCTCTGGTTGCTACTGCGCAATTCTTTGCCACTCACTTTACTTTACCCGTTAAAACAGCCTTCGCGACGGTGCTGTTTATGTTGTTCGGTCTGTTCTACAGCCTGATGAACTGCTCATACGGCGCGATGGTACCCGCTATTACCAAAAATCCGCATGAGCGCGCCCAGCTCGCCGCATGGCGACAAGGCGGCGCTACCATTGGCCTTCTTCTTTGTACCGTAGGTTTTATGCCCATTCAGGCGCTGTTTACCCG
The DNA here is from genome assembly GCF_051702785.1 of Salmonella sp. NW722. Taxonomy (NCBI): domain Bacteria; kingdom Pseudomonadati; phylum Pseudomonadota; class Gammaproteobacteria; order Enterobacterales; family Enterobacteriaceae; genus Salmonella; species Salmonella sp. NW722. The sequence goes on along the minus strand of NZ_JAMMIN010000010.1, from coordinate 25,333 downwards.
TTCCCCTTCGCTGGGTTATCTGATTGCAGCAGTCATTTTTTCGGTCTGCGGGCTGTTCAGCATGTGGTGGTGCTTTAGCGGGGTGAAAGAACGGTATATCGAAACCGTACCTGACACGCATAAACCCAGCATATTGAAGTCCTTCTGCGCGATTTTTCGTAATCCGCCGCTGCTGGTGCTCTGCGTCGCCAATTTGTGCACGCTGGCCGCCTTTAATATTAAGCTGGCCATTCAGGTTTATTACACTCAGTACGTGCTGAACGATATTCATTTGTTGTCATGGATGGGTTTTTTCAGCATGGGCTGTATCCTGATTGGTGTTTTATTAGTACCTGCTGCGGTAAAACGCTTCGGGAAAAAACAGGTTTATCTTGGTGGTCTGATATTGTGGGCCGTTGGCGATATCCTGAATTTTATCTGGGGTGGAACGTCATTCCTGTTTGTTATTTTCTCTTGTATCGCCTTCTTCGGTACCGCTTTCGTCAACAGCCTGAACTGGGCGCTGGTTCCGGATACGGTTGACTATGGTGAATGGAAAACGGGTATTCGCGCTGAAGGCTCGGTGTATACGGGTTATACCTTTTCCCGAAAAATTTCCGCTGCGCTTGCTGGCTTTTTGCCAGGTATTATGCTGACGCAAATCGGTTATATCCCCAACATAGCTCAAAGTGACACCACGTTGCTTGGTTTGCGTCAGCTCATTTTTTTATGGCCTTGCGGTCTTGCCATTATCGCAGCACTAACGATGGGCTTTTTTTATAAGCTCAATGAACAACGTTTCGCTTTTATTATCGAGGAAATTGCCCAACGAAAGAAAACAGGTAATCAAATTGTCGCGACTAATAATAAACAAAGTATTTCTACTGTAAATAATTAAACGACGCTTGCCGCTTTATCCATCCCGATGGATGGCGGCTTCCCTATATTTGAAAAATGGATTTATTATGAAATCTCTGAATACTCTAGTGATATTAACTTCAGTAATATCCACCTCTGTTTTTGCTGGCGCTTATGTAGAAAACCGTGAGGCCTATAACCTGGCGTCTGACCAAATGGAGTTTATGCTGCGCGTCGGCTATAACTCCGATATGGGGGCCGGAATTATGTTGACCAATACCTATACGCTACAGCGTGATGATGAATTAAAGCACGGTTATAATGAGATTGAGGGCTGGTATCCGTTATTTAAACCTACAGATAAATTAACCATCCAGCCTGGGGGGTTAATAAACGACAAAAGCATTGGTTCCGGCGGCGCCGTCTATCTGGATGTTAACTATAAATTTACCCCGTGGTTTAATCTTACGGTACGTAACCGATATAATCACAATAATTATAGTTCAACCGATTTTAATGGCGAACTGGATAATAATGACAGCTATGAAATCGGTAACTATTGGAATTTTATCATTACCGATAAATTTTCTTATACCTTTGAACCACACTATTTTTATAACGTTAATGATTTTAATAGTAGTAATGGTACGAAGCATCATTGGGAAATCACTAATACCTTCCGTTATCGTATCAATGAACACTGGTTGCCCTACTTTGAATTACGCTGGTTAGATCGTAACGTGGGCCCCTACCATAGAGAGCAAAACCAGATTCGTATCGGGGCGAAGTATTTCTTCTGATATTATCGCCTCTATTTTCCGAATCTGCATCACAGCGGGTAGTTGTTCTGCCCGCTCATTCATCCTGAATCAGACTCCCGATATCCCGCCCCTAAGCGCCATGATAATATTCGCAAAGCGTTTTACCATATTCATGCTTATAGAGAAGGGAAACAAATGAATAAGCGATTTAATATTGATTGGGACAATGAATTAACCCAGGAACAGCTCATTAATTTGATTTTAACCGATGAAGATCTGCCAAAGCTTCGCTCACTGACCATTGGTAACTGGGGTGATTGTTGGGAAGACGAAACCTGCCAGCCTATTATTGATATGATTGTGGAGAACGCCCCCCGCTTTGCTCACCTGGAATCACTGTTTATCGGTGATATGGAGAGCGAAGACTGCGAGATCTCCTGGATTAAACAAGGTGACTATTCCAGGCTCTATGCGGCGTTACCCAATCTGAAAGAACTGATTATTAAAGGCGCGTCGGATCTGCGACTGGGCGCTATACATCATGAGAAACTGGAGCACCTGGAAATCATTTCCGGCGGCATCCCTTCTAACGTACTTGCCGAACTACAAAATGCGCAGCTCCCTGCATTAAAAACGCTGAAGCTCTTCCTGGGCGTAGAGGAATACGGTTTTGACGGTTCGCTGGATGACGTGATGGCGCTGGCATCGAAAGATCTTTTCCCTCAGCTCACCCATCTGGGGTTGATGAACAGCGAAGAGCAGGATGATATCGCCCGCCGGGTGCTGGAAAGTAATATCCTGCCGCAGCTTGAAGTGCTGGAACTCTCATGCGGTACCTTAACGGACAACGGCGCAGAGGCGCTGCTGGAGCATAAAGACCGAATTGCGCATCTGGAAACACTCGATCTCCACCACCACTATTTGACGCCGGAGATGCAGGAAAAGCTAAAAGCCACACTGCCGATAAACCTGAATCTTTCAGAAGCTCTGGAGCCTGATGATTACGATGGCGATATTTATATGAATGCGATGTACACCGAGTGATTGTGTTGGGGAATGTGCACATTCCCCTACTCAACGATAAAGGGATTTATTGTGATTACGCTCATTGGCCCCCGTCAGAGCAAGCGCACGCATTATTTTATGCAGGCTGCCGCCGTACTTGGGGAACCCGTCACGGCGCTGACTCATCCGCAAGCGCTGGACGCTTCGCTGACCTCTGGCATCGTTAAAATCGACCCGCCAGTACACAGTGAAACAGACATCCGCAAAATAAACGCGATCGGTCTGGACTATATCCATTTTTTGCAGAACATGGCGGCGCGTCCTGGCGTCACCTGGCTTAACCATCCGGCGGGCCTCATTCACCTGTTGGATAAAAAACGCTGCAAGCGGCGCTTACTGGAACACGGCATCCCCACGCCGCCGTTGGTAGCGGAAGACGTAAAAAGTTTTGCACAGCTCACCGCCATCATGGAGGAAAAAAGGGTCGCCAGCGTGTTCATTAAGCCCTCGCTGGGTTCTGGCGCGGCGGGCGTTATCGCTTTGCGCCGCCACCCCGATGGCATAAAGCAGGTGCTTTACAGCGCGATTGCCATATCAGGGCAACAGCTATTTAACAGCAAAAAAATCCAACAGTATCGTCAGAAAGAAGATATCCAGCTCATTATTGATGGCGTTCTTCAGCAGGAAAACCTCGTCGAACAGTGGCTGCCCAAAGCCAGCGTAAAGCATAAAACCTATGATTTACGCATCGTCTGCCTGGATGGCGAAATTATCTGGCGAGTGGTCAGAACCTCCTCGCAGCCCATTACTAACTTACATCTGCAAAACCAGGCTTACTGCTTCGAAAGTCTGGAGTTATCTGCCGCAAAAGTGACTGAGATCGATACGCTCTGTCAAAATGCCATGCGACTTTTCCCTGGCATTCGCTTAGCGGGTATTGATGTTTTACTTACCACCAGCCTGACGCCGTATATTATTGAAATTAATGGCCAGGGTGATTTGATTTATCAGGATGCGCAGCAGAATAATCTAATTTATCAGGCGCAAATCCGGGCCATGAGGAAGCAAAATGTATAATTCAATGGATGAAGTCCCCGTCTCGCTGCACGCGTCGATTGACACAGGCGATGGCGAATTCGATATGAATGCGCTAATTAGTAATAACGCTCATATTCTTTTTATTGTGCTGGACTCGTTACGCTACGACATTGCGCTTCAGGAACAAACCGCCGGAAATACGCCCAACCTTAATCATTATGGACAATGGACGAAATGCGAAGCGGCCGGTAATTTTACCTGGCCTTCGCATCACGCCATGTTTTCAGGTTTTATGCCAAAACCTATTGATGATACCGTTAATCAGACCATGCTGTTTTTCCCAAAAGATATCGGACTTGGTCGTAAAGGGCCGAAAAATGCATTTGCCTTTGATGACGCAACATGGATAAAAAGTCTGGAAAATAAAGGCTACCAGACCATCTGTATTGGCGGCGTCTCTTTCTTTAATAACCGCTCCGGCATGGGAAAAGTGTTCCCGTCGATGTTTAAAGAGAGTTACTGGCATCCACGCTTTGCCTGTACGGTTAAAGAAAGTATGGATAACCAGATCCATTATATCCAGAAAATCATGGCCGAACGTGCTGGCAGCCAACCGGTCATGATGTATATCAATATCGACACGATTCATTACCCTAACCATTTTTACGTGGAGGGCGCGGCCCCTGGCGATACCGTTGAGACTCATGCCGCCGCGCTACGCTATATCGACGCCCGCATCGACGGATTACTAAACATTTTCCGCCAAACCGGCGGCGAAACGTTCGTTATTGTCTGTTCCGATCACGGTACCTGCTATGGCGAAGACGGGAAATATTTCCATAGTTTTAATCATCCGATCGTTAATACCGTTCCCTATATGCATTTCTTGCTGAGCTGTAATCATTAATATGAATAACAATGATATTTATCGTCAGTATATGTACAGTTATCCGCATAAGACGGCTTATCGGGAGCTGGAGAACGTCAGCTTTAGCGAAGTAAAACCGCGCATTTACGAGCACGACACACATCTGTATGTTCATATGCCCTTTTGTCAAAGTCGCTGCGGGTTCTGTAATTTATTTACCTGCACAGGCGCAGATAATACGTTCATTGATAGCTATATCGATGCGATTATTACCCAGGGCCGACAAATGGCGCTGGCGCCCGCCCACTGGGCAAGCTTTACCGTAGGCGGCGGCACACCTCTGCTATTAAATATTGCGCAATTAGAGAAGTTATTTTTTTCCGTCTTTGATGTGCTCAATGTTGACTGGAATATTTATAAAACGATTGAAACTTCCCCTACGGATACCACGGCAGAAAAAGTAGCGCTATTAAACGCCTTTTCCGTTAATCGCGTCAGTATTGGCGTACAAAGTTTTCATGATAGCGAGTTACATACGCTGCATCGCCGCCACAATGCCGCCAGCGCGCACCAGGCGCTGGAATGGCTAAAGGCGGGTCATTTTCCATCACTCAATATTGATATTATTTATGGCATTCCCGGCCAGACTCACGCAAGCCTGACGGAATCGTTACATCAGGCGCTCGTTTATCAACCGGAAGAGCTGTTCCTTTATCCGCTTTATAATATGCCTCGCCAGGAAAATATGCATAGCTACTACGTTTTAGCCCGCGATCTTTTACGCAACGCGGGCTACACCCAAACGTCCATGCGCCGTTTCGTCCTTAATCCAGCGCCATCCGCCGCGGCGGAAAGCTGCGGATTTGAAAACTCACTGGCGCTCGGCGCGGGCGGCAGAAGTTATCTTGGCAATCTGCATTACTGTTCACCGTGGTCGTCGAACCTGCAAACATCACGAAAAATCATTCAGGCGTTTATCGACAGCCCGGATAAAACCGTCATTAATCACGGTTATCTGCTTCCCCCTGATGAAATGAAACGCCGCTTTATCATTAAAAATCTATTTTTCTGGCAGGGACTTTCTCTTAGCGATTATCAGCAATATTTTGCCAGCGATGCGCTAAGGGATTTCCCCGACCTTGAACGCTTCATACGGCAGGGTTACTGCTATCAGAATGGCAGTCGCCTCCGGCTAACGGAGACCGGTATGGCATTATCCGATTGCCTTGCTCCTGTGTTCGTTTCGCCTGAGGTGATGCTACGGGAGAATCGGCAGAGATGAGCGCCCCCGCCCTGCGCGATATTCACACGCTGTTTTATCGCGGCTATCTTAAATCGTGTAATTATCATTGCGGCTATTGCCCGTTCCATAAACACGCCCGCAACGATAAAAAACGCGACGAAGCCGCGCTATGGCGCATGGTTGACCATTTGCCTCTTTTAGGTACGCCGTTGAATGTGATGATTACGCCTTATGGCGAGGCGCTACGCTTGCGTTATTACATGGCGGCGTTGGCAGAAATTAGCCGCTATCCTCATGTTCAGGCGGTCGGCATACAAACTAACGCCTCTTTTTCGTTAATGTCATTGCTGGAATCATTTCGTGCCGGCGGCGGAGATATCTCAAAGCTTCGGTTATGGTGTTCTTTTCATCCCTCACAAATTACCGCTGAGCGCTTTCTCCAGCAGTGTTTAGCGCTCTCTGCCGCCGGAATAACCTGGTGCGCGGGGGCTGTCGCCAGTATGAAAGATATCGCCCAGTTTCGTTGGCTACGCCAGCAGTTGCCTGACCAGAATTATTTTTGGTTTAACGCCAACGAGTGTGCCAATACCCGGCATACCGTGGAGGAAACCATCGCCTTCAGCGAACTCGATCCGCTGTATGTGGTTGAAACGCAGCAGTGGCTAGCGCAGCTGGATATCTGTACCGCAGGAAGAAAAAGTATTTTTATGAATGCAGAAGGCGATCTTTTTGCTTGTCATATCAGCAAAATTAAAATGGGTAATTTATATCAGCAACGGCTTAATTCTCCCGCCTGCCAGGCAAAACAATGCCACTGTTTTCTCGCTTATCAGCACCGTCTCGATATTCCATTGCTGAATCACCTGGATGCCTCACGCTGTTTTAGGATCGGACGCTCATGCGATATCGTTTAATCGCTTTTGATCTTGATGGAACGCTGCTAAACCGTAATAAGCAAATTCTGCCAGAGTCGCTAACCGCTATCCGTCAGATTCAGGACATGGGCTGCCGAATAATGCTTGTCACCGGTCGCTCTCATCGTGAAGCCTATGCGTATTATCAAACGCTGGCGCTCACCGAACCGATGATCTGTTGTAACGGAAGCTATATTTATCAACCGGCTCAACAGCAGATCCTTGATCCGCTGCCGCTGACGCACTTACAAACGGAAAAAATACTGGCGCGGGTATATCCGCTTAAACCGACAATTCGTGCTGATGATAAAATAATCTTTCAGGCTGATGAGCTAAGCAGTAGGGAGAATATTTGGCAAATCAGCATCGTTCATCGGCACATAAAACAACTACAAAATATTGCTGAGTTTATACAGCATGAATTACAGCTAAGCTGTACCTGGTCCTGGCATCATCAACTGGATATTCTCCAGAAGGGGTGTAGCAAAGGGCAAAGCCTCGCCAGATATGCACAGCAACAGCATATCGCAATGCGCGAAGTGATGGCGTTTGGCGATAATGATAACGATGCGGAAATGCTACGTTTAGCCGGATTGGGCGTCGCGATGGGGAATGCCAGCGCCCGGGCAAAGGTTTATGCGGACAGCGTCATTGGTCGGCATAATACGCCAGCGATTGCTGATTTTTTGGCAACCTTATCCCTTTCTCAACGTGAATAAAAAAACCCCGCCGAGCTTTCATTTCGACAGGGTTTTTATCCGTAAGAACGTTAATTACTCTTCTTTCTGACCACGGTTCGCACGGCGGCGATCGTTTTCCGTCAGGTGACGTTTACGGATACGGATAGAGGTTGGGGTGACTTCTACCAGTTCGTCGTCATCAATGAACTCCAGCGCTTGCTCAAGGCTCATTTTAATTGGCGGAACCAGAATCACCGCTTCATCCGTACCAGACGCACGCATGTTGGTCAGTTTCTTACCGGTCAGGCAGTTTACCGTCAGGTCGTTGGAGCGACTGTGAATACCAATAATCTGGCCTTCATAAACTTCCGCGCCGTGACCCAGGAACAGCTTACCGCGATCCTGCAAACCGAACAGCGCAAACGCCACCGCTTTACCCTGACCGTTGGAGATCAGTACGCCGTTCTGACGCTGGCCCACTTCACCCGGACGAATATCGTCGTAATGGCTGAAGGTGGAGTACAGCAGACCCGTACCGGAAGTCATGGTCATGAATTCTGAACGGAAACCAATCAGCCCACGGCTTGGGATCACGTAGTCGAGACGTACGCGGCCTTTACCGTCCGGATTCATGTTTTTCAGGTCGCCTTTACGCTCGCCCAGCGCCTGCATGACAGACCCCTGGTGCTGCTCTTCGACGTCCAGCGTCACGTTTTCGTACGGCTCTTGTTTACGACCGTCGATTTCACGGAAGATAACTTTCGGACGGGAAACCGCCAGTTCGAAACCTTCACGACGCATATTTTCAATCAGCACGGACAGGTGCAGTTCGCCACGACCGGATACACGGAACGCATCCGCATCTTCAGTTTCTTCAACGCGCAGCGCCACGTTATGCACCAGCTCTTTGTTCAGACGGTCAAGAATCTGACGAGAAGTCACAAACTTACCTTCTTTACCGCAGAACGGCGAGGTGTTAACGCAGAAGAACATAGACACGGTCGGCTCATCAACGGACAGCGCCGGCAGCGCTTCAACGTTCTGCGGGTCGCAGATGGTGTCGGAGATGTTCAGCTCGCCCAGACCGGTGATCGCAATGATATCGCCCGCTTCGGCGATATCGCTGTCGATACGCTCCAGACCCAGATGCGTCAGCACTTTACCTACTTTCGCGTTACGGGTTTTCCCTTCACTATCGATGATAGTGACCTGCTGGTTCGGCTTCACTTTGCCGCGTTTGATACGGCCGATGCCGATAACGCCAACGTAGTTGTTGTAGTCCAGCTGGGAGATCTGCATCTGCAACGGACCATCGAGGTCAACGTCCGGCGCCGGAACATGATCAATGATCGCCTGATACAGCGGGGTCATGTCTTCCGCCATATCTTCGTGGTCCAGACCCGCGATACCGTTCAGCGCCGAAGCGTAGATGATCGGGAAGTCCAGCTGTTCGTCGGTCGCGTCGAGGTTAACAAACAGGTCGAATACCTGGTCAACAACCCAGTCAGGGCGCGCGCCAGGACGGTCAACTTTGTTGATAACCACAATGGGTTTCAGGCCATGAGCAAAGGCTTTTTTGGTCACGAAGCGCGTTTGCGGCATCGGGCCGTCAAATGCGTCAACCACCAGCAGCACAGAGTCAACCATGGACATGACGCGCTCTACTTCACCACCGAAGTCAGCGTGCCCGGGAGTATCAACGATGTTGATACGGTAATCATTCCATTTAATAGCGGTGTTTTTAGCGAGGATAGTAATACCACGCTCTTTCTCCAAATCGTTGGAGTCCATCACTCGCTCTTGAGTTTCGGCACGCGCGTCGAACGTACCGGATTGCTGGAGCAGCTTATCAACCAGGGTAGTTTTACCATGGTCAACGTGCGCGATGATGGCGATGTTACGCAAATTTTCGATCACAACTTTGCCTCAGGCATTAGAAATAGCGCGTTATTGTACACGGATTAATCGCACTACAAAACAGGATCACAAACATCCTCCGCAAACAAGTATTGCAGAGTCTCTTTGTGATCGCTTTCACGGAGCGTTAAAAGGGTGGCTTGCGTTCTATTGCACCAATGTGGTGCTTAATGTTCACATTAAAGCACTATTTTGGTGCAACATAGTCACCGTGGTGCAGCCCTTTTGCACGATGGTGCGCATGATAACGCCTTTTGGGGGCAATGTGAAAGTTGGCACAGATTTCGCTTTATATTTTTACGGCGACACGGCCAGCAGAATTGAAGATCTCGTTACCACGACGACCGACCATGACCAATCCGGGAGAGTACAAGTATGTCCGCTGAACACGTTTTGACGATGCTGAACGAGCACGAAGTGAAGTTTGTCGATCTGCGCTTCACCGATACCAAAGGCAAAGAACAGCACGTCACGATTCCTGCTCATCAGGTAAATGCCGAATTCTTTGAAGAAGGCAAAATGTTTGACGGCTCCTCTATCGGCGGCTGGAAAGGCATTAACGAATCCGACATGGTGCTGATGCCAGACGCATCCACCGCAGTGATTGACCCGTTCTTCGCGGACTCTACCCTGATTATCCGTTGCGACATCCTGGAGCCTGGCACTCTGCAAGGTTATGACCGTGACCCACGTTCCATCGCAAAACGTGCGGAAGACTACCTGCGCGCGACCGGTATCGCCGATACCGTCCTGTTTGGGCCGGAACCTGAATTCTTCCTGTTCGACGACATCCGCTTCGGCGCATCTATCTCCGGCTCACATGTTGCGATTGACGATATTGAAGGCGCCTGGAACTCCTCTACCAAGTACGAAGGCGGCAACAAAGGCCATCGTCCGGGCGTGAAAGGCGGTTATTTCCCGGTTCCGCCAGTCGACTCCGCGCAGGATATCCGTTCTGAAATGTGTCTGGTCATGGAGCAGATGGGCTTGGTCGTTGAAGCGCACCACCACGAAGTAGCGACCGCAGGTCAGAACGAAGTGGCGACCCGCTTTAACACCATGACCAAAAAAGCCGACGAAATTCAGATTTACAAATATGTCGTGCATAACGTGGCTCACCGCTTCGGTAAGACCGCGACCTTTATGCCAAAACCGATGTTCGGCGATAACGGTTCCGGTATGCACTGCCACATGTCGCTGGCGAAGAACGGCACCAACCTGTTCTCTGGCGACAAATATGCCGGTCTGTCTGAGCAGGCGCTGTACTACATCGGCGGCGTCATCAAACACGCCAAAGCCATCAACGCCCTGGCGAACCCGACCACCAACTCCTACAAGCGTCTGGTCCCGGGTTACGAAGCGCCGGTGATGCTGGCCTACTCCGCCCGTAACCGTTCCGCCTCCATCCGTATTCCGGTGGTGGCGTCTCCGAAAGCGCGCCGTATCGAAGTGCGTTTCCCGGACCCGGCGGCTAACCCGTATCTGTGCTTTGCCGCCCTGCTGATGGCCGGTCTGGACGGGATTAAGAATAAGATTCACCCGGGCGAAGCCATGGACAAAAACCTGTATGACCTGCCGCCGGAAGAAGCGAAAGAGATCCCACAGGTAGCGGGTTCTCTGGAAGAAGCGCTGAACGCGCTGGACCTGGACCGCGAGTTCCTGAAAGCAGGCGGCGTGTTCACTGATGAAGCGATCGATGCGTATATTGCGCTGCGTCGCGAAGAAGATGACCGCGTGCGTATGACCCCGCACCCGGTAGAGTTTGAGCTGTACTACAGCGTTTAATCGTATATTAAAAATCCGACGAATTTCGCGTTGCTGCAAGGCGGCAACTGAGCACATCCCCAGGAGCATAGATAGCGATGAGACTGGGGTAAGCGAAGGCAGCCAACGCAGCAGCAGCGTGAAAGGCGTCAGGAGTTTTTGAGTTGCCGTGGAAACTTTCAGCCCATCCCAGGATGGGCTTTTTTCTCCACCAACAATCTGATCTCACGCGCTTTTTAGTGGTAAAAAGCTATAATGCACTAAAATGGTGCAACCTTTTCCAGGAGACTGCTGAATGGCAAGCGGCATACAGCCCGATGCTGGGCAGATCCTCAATTCGTTAATCAACAGCGTGCTGGTGGTCGACGACGCGCTGGCAATCCATTACGCCAATCCTGCCGCGCAGCAGTTGCTCGCGCAAAGCTCACGCAAACTGTTCGGGACGCCGTTACCTGAACTGTTGAGCTATTTTTCGTTAAACATTGACCTGATGCGCGAAAGTTTAGCGGCAGGACAAGGTTTTACCGATAACGAAGTAACGCTGGTGATTGATAGTCGCTCGCATATTCTCTCTTTGACCGCCCAACGTCTGCCCGACGATTTTATACTGCTCGAAATGGCGCCGATGGATAACCAGCGTCGTCTGAGTCAGGAGCAGTTGCAGCACGCGCAGCAAATCGCCGCCCGCGATCTGGTGCGCGGTCTGGCGCACGAAATCAAAAATCCGCTCGGCGGCCTGCGCGGCGCGGCGCAGCTACTCAGCAAGGCGCTGCCCGACCCGGCGCTAACGGAATATACCAAAGTCATCATTGAACAGGCCGACAGGCTACGCAACCTTGTCGATCGTTTGCTGGGGCCGCAGCACCCGGGAATGCACATTACCGAGAGCATACATAAAGTCGCGGAGCGCGTGGTGGCGCTGGTGTCGATGGAACTGCCGGATAATGTCCGGCTTATCCGCGATTATGACCCCAGTCTGCCAGAACTGCCGCACGACCCGGAACAAATTGAGCAAGTACTGCTGAATATTGTCCGCAATGCCTTGCAGGCGCTGGGGCCGGATGGCGGCGAAATTACGCTGCGTACCCGTACCGCCTTCCAGTTAACGCTGCATGGCGAACGCTATCGCCTGGCGGCGCGTATAGACGTTGAAGACAATGGGCCGGGCATTCCTCCCCATTTACAGGATACGCTGTTCTACCCGATGGTCAGCGGTCGCGAAGGCGGCACCGGGCTTGGGTTATCTATCGCCCGCAATCTTATCGATCAACACGCCGGCAAAATTGAATTTACCAGTTGGCCGGGGCATACCGAGTTTTCGGTTTACCTGCCGATTCGGAAATAGAGGTGTTTATGCAACGAGGAATAGTCTGGGTCGTCGATGATGATAGTTCCATCCGTTGGGTGCTTGAACGTGCTCTCGCCGGGGCAGGGTTGACCTGTACCACTTTTGAGAATGGTAATGAAGTACTGGCTGCGCTGGCCAGTAAAACGCCGGACGTCTTGCTGTCGGATATCCGAATGCCGGGAATGGACGGGCTGGCGCTATTAAAGCAGATTAAACAGCGTCACCCGATGCTTCCGGTCATCATTATGACCGCGCATTCCGATTTAGATGCCGCCGTGAGCGCCTATCAGCAGGGGGCGTTTGATTATCTGCCTAAACCGTTTGATATTGATGAAGCCGTCGCTCTGGTCGAGCGCGCGATTAGCCACTATCAGGAGCAGCAGCAGCCGCGTAATATCGAGGTTAACGGCCCGACAACAGACATGATAGGCGAAGCGCCCGCCATGCAGGATGTGTTTCGCATTATTGGTCGGCTGTCGCGTTCTTCGATTAGCGTGCTGATTAACGGCGAATCAGGAACCGGTAAAGAACTGGTCGCCCATGCGCTACATCGCCATAGCCCACGCGCCAAAGCGCCGTTTATCGCGCTCAATATGGCGGCCATCCCGAAAGATTTGATTGAATCCGAACTGTTTGGCCATGAGAAAGGCGCTTTTACCGGGGCGAATACCATCCGGCAGGGCCGTTTCGAGCAGGCTGACGGCGGCACGCTGTTTCTGGACGAAATTGGCGATATGCCGCTGGATGTCCAGACTCGTCTGTTACGCGTGCTGGCTGACGGACAGTTCTACCGTGTGGGCGGGTACGCGCCGGTAAAAGTGGATGTACGCATTATCGCCGCCACCCACCAGAACCTCGAACGACGCGTTCAGGAAGGGAAATTCCGCGAAGACCTGTTCCACCGCCTGAACGTGATTCGTATCCATCTTCCGCCGTTGCGTGAACGCCGTGAGGATATTCCGCGCCTGGCGCGCCATTTTTTGCAGGTCGCCGCCCGTGAATTAGGCGTGGAAGCCAAATTATTACATCCAGAAACCGAAACGGCGTTAACACGCCTGGCATGGCCTGGTAACGTGCGTCAGTTAGAAAATACCTGCCGCTGGCTCACCGTCATGGCCGCCGGACAGGAGGTATTGATCCAGGATTTACCAAGCGAACTGTTTGAAGCCTCGGCGCCGGATAGCCCGTCCCACCTGCCGCCGGATAGCTGGGCTACATTACTGGCGCAATGGGCGGACCGCGCCTTGCGATCCGGTCATCAAAACCTGCTTTCTGAAGCGCAGCCAGAACTGGAAAGAACGCTACTGACCACGGCGTTACGCCATACGCAGGGTCATAAACAGGAAGCCGCCAGGCTGCTCGGTTGGGGGCGAAACACCCTAACGCGGAAGTTGAAAGAGCTGGGAATGGAGTAAACATTACCCGCGAGTGTAAAGATTAATAATTGAGCGCAAAACGCTGCTATTTTGCGCTTTACTGTTCCGATGAGTTCAGTATGATCATGCCCGGCAAACGGGGGGATTCATTATGTTAGAATCTATTATTAATCTGGTATCGAGTGGAGCGGTCGACAGCCACACGCCACAAACTGCGCTAGCCGCCGTGTTGTGTGCCGCGCTGGTAGGACTGTTCAGCTGACAATGTGCCGGATGGCGCTAATGCTTATCCGGCCTACAGGTTGTCGCAACGTGTAGGCCCGGTAAGCGCAGCGCCACCGGGCAACCCGGCTAAATGACGCGTGAGAACTGCTGCATCCGCGCTTTCTGGCGCAGATACGCGTCAAAGCACATGCAGATATTGCGGATCAGCAAACGACCTTTCGCCGTCACCTGAATTCCCTTCTCGCTAATATCCACCAGCCCATCTTTCGCCAGCGGCGACAGTAACTGCAAATCTTCGGCAAAATACTCAGCGAAATGCAAACCCCACTGCTGTTCGACAGCGTTAAAATCCAGGCGGAAGTTACAAATCAGCGCCTTGATAACATCGCGACGAATGCAATCATCACGGGTCAGCGTAATACCACGCCATAGCGCATTGCCCCGCTCATCCACTTGCTGGTAATAACGCTTCAGCTCTTTCTGGTTCTGCATGTAGCCATCGCCAATCATGCTGATAGCAGAAACCCCCATCCCCAGCAGATCGGTATCGCCCTGGGTCGTATAGCCCTGAAAATTACGGTGCAGCACGCCTTCGCGCTGCGCGACGGCCAGTTCGTCGTCCGGACGGGCAAAATGGTCCATCCCGATAAACTGATAACCGGCCTGAGTAAGCGATACGATCGTCTCCTGCAAAATATCCAGTTTCTGCTGCGCGCTGGGTAAATCGGCATCTTTAATTTTACGCTGGGCGGCAAAAAGCGTTGGCAGATGCGCATAGTTAAAGACGCTCAAACGATCGGGGTTCAGCTCCGTCACACGCTTCAGCGTGAAAGCGAAGCTTTCCGGCGTCTGTTTCGGTAGACCGTAGATCAAATCGATATTGGTCGAGGTAAAGCCGATATCGCGGGCGTGATTAAGCAACGCAAAGATGAATTCTTCATCCTGCTCGCGGTTAACCAGGCGCTGCACCTCTTTATTAAAGTCCTGCACCCCCATACTCAGGCGGTTAAAACCTTCCGCACGTAAATGATCGAGCACATCCAGCTCAATTTCACGGGGATCGACTTCGATCGAGATTTCCGCGTCGGTATTAAAGTGGAAATTTTCACGCAACAGCGTCATTAAGCGGCTGATTTGCGCTTTATTCAGGTAAGTAGGCGTACCGCCGCCCCAGTGAAGCTGGCTGACATGACGGTCTGCAAACAGCGGCGCGCGATGACGAATTTCCTGCTCAAGCGCGTCAAGATACTGGTCAGCTTTATGCTGTTGGCGGGTGACAATCTTGTTGCAGCCGCAGAAATAACACAACTTGTGACAAAACGGGATATGCACATACAGCGAGAGCGGACGTTCAGGATAACGCGCCACAGCCTGCAAGAATGCGGCGTCCTCGAAGTCTTCAGAAAACTCCAGCGCGGTTGGGTACGAGGTATATCGTGGCCCGGAATAGTTATATTTCTGGATCAGGGCCAGATCCCAGTCTATTTGCTGTTCAGACATGCTCACTCCTTCCGATGGCGTCTCTGGCGGGTACGGCGTACCGGCTTCACGCCATGACGGGCGGCAAGCCGGCTGCGCAGCCATTTCTGTCGCCGCGACAATCGCTGTAGTTTAACGAATAACCACACCAGATAACATATAACCGGAAGGGTTATAAGCAGGACGGGCAAGCCCACGGTGTAAACCCGTTAGTTGCCGCCTCTTAGCAGGCGCATCATATCTTCCTGCTTCTCGTCCTCTTCGTCGTCTTCTTCGTCGTCATCGTAAGACAGACCAAGCTTCTGCATCAGTTCATCAATACGATCCAGTTTGGCATCTACCCAGGCTTGATCTTCCGCACTCAGGGTTTCGCCCGCTTCCAGACGTTCTAACAGCGCATCCAGGCGCTCATCCGTTTCCAGTAAATCCAACTCCGCCTGCGGTGAAAGCATAGGTTTCTCACTTTTCGGTTTATGCTGTTGGGTCACTTTTTCAGTCACGCCCAATGGAACAGGTGTTTTACTGCCAATACGTGGATCTTTTGGTTGATTCTGATTGCCGCCGCCCGAAGCGGAATTGCCGCCCGCCGCGCGACTTCCCGGCGCATGACCGCGATGTTTTTTCAGGCGTTTACGGTCGCGCGCCTCCTGGTTTAACTCTTCACGCGTTTTACGACGCTGTTTGCCAAAGGCTTTACTGCGCGGTGCAGAGGTTGGTTTTTTCATGATGTCAGATCTTTAAGCCGTTTTATTCAGTATAGAATTGAGGCGGAATCTAGCAGAAAGCAAGCAAAGAAAAAAGGCGACAGAGTAATCTGCCGCCTTTTTTCTTGACTCACGACCCTTAACGGGTTCCACCATCCCTGTTGGCTATCAACACGCCCTGTTTTTCCCTTAGCCTGGAACATTCCATGTTGTTTCCATTTCCTTTTACTAACGTCTCCGGACGTTTGTCTTCCTGACAATCCTGTGTCTTCGCCTCCTGGCGCTCCTGACCCTCATCCTGAGTCGTTGATCCTGTTAGCGTCCTCGCTATGTGCATTACTTTACTCTTTTGGGGTAAACTCACAAGATACCGACACGGCAAATCCCTTTTTTTCAGACAATTACCTTTCTATAAATTCATGATTTAACTATATTAACTGGCGTTGAGCCTGACAACGACTCTGTCATGTCGCATAAGTGCAATGGTCAATGTCTCACAAAGCGTATGGCTTTTACTTACAGCACCGCCGCGCCGAAAAATCCGTCTTTTGCTGGCGTTCAGGTATAATCGCCACAATGCTTTGACTGACGGAGACGACCGCTTTGACTAACCTGAATTATCAACAGACGCATTTTGTGATGAGTGCGCCTGATATTCGCCATTTACCTTCCGATTGCGGAATTGAAGTGGCTTTTGCTGGCCGTTCCAATGCAGGCAAATCCAGCGCCCTGAACACGTTGACCAACCAAAAAAGCCTGGCGCGCACCTCTAAAACGCCGGGCCGTACCCAATTGATTAACCTGTTTGAAGTCGTAGATGGCAAACGGTTGGTCGACCTGCCGGGCTATGGCTATGCGGAAGTCCCGGAAGAGATGAAACGCAAGTGGCAACGCGCGCTGGGGGAATATCTGGAGAAACGTCAAAGCCTACAGGGATTAGTCGTTTTAATGGATATCCGCCATCCGTTGAAAGACCTCGACCAACAGATGATCCAGTGGGCTGTAGAGAGCAATATCCAGGTTCTGGTTCTGCTGACCAAAGCGGACAAACTGGCCAGCGGCGCGCGCAAGGCGCAGTTGAATATGGTACGTGAAGCCGTGCTGGCTTTTAATGGCGATGTGCAGGTAGAAGCGTTTTCCTCGCTGAAAAAGCAGGGCGTGGATAAGTTACGTCAGAAGCTGGATAGCTGGTTTAGTGAACTGGCACCGGTCGAAGAGATTCAGGACGGGGAATAATCACCCGCTATGCCGGATGGCGCCGCTGCGCGTCTTATCCGGCCTACGGTGTGAGCGAAACTTTTCTTGCGCACAATAAAAAACGCCCCAGTCATAAACTGACTGGGGCGGCTAAAATATTCAGCCAAATCCGATTACGTGAAGTAAAAGGTCTGAAAGATAGAACATCTTACCTCTGTACCCTACGTGAATAACTTTACTCTTTTTTGAGCAACACAGAAAGACCTTTTCGTAATTTTTTTTCATTCTTTACATAGGGAATTCTAATACCCATCACAAAACCCCCGTGCTTATGTTGCTTAATTACGAAAAAAGCGCGTTATTCCTTAAATGCTTAGTGCGCTTGATCCCAATTTTCTCCGCTACCGACTTCCACCAGCAACGGCACATCAATACGCGTGCAGTTTTCCATCAACTGATGGATACGTTTTGCTACCGCATCTAAGTCGTCTTTATGCACCTCGAACACTAATTCATCGTGTACCTGCATAATCATCCGCACGCGTGGCTGCTCGGCCTGTAGCCAGGCATCGACGGCAATCATGGCGCGCTTGATGATATCGGCAGCCGTTCCTTGCATGGGAGCATTGATCGCCGCGCGTTCCGCCCCCGCGCGCCGCGCCGCGTTGCTGGATTTAATATCCGGCAGGTAAAGGCGGCGTCCCTCCAGCGTTTCCACATAGCCTTGTTCTTTTGCCTGAGCGCGGGTGCGCTCCATATATTCCAGCACGCCAGGGTAGCGTTCGAAGTAGAGATCCATATACTTCTGCGCCTCTTTACGCGGAATATTAAGCTGGCGAGAAAGACCGAAGGCGCTCATCCCGTAAATCAGGCCAAAGTTAATGGCTTTCGCACTTCGGCGCTGTTCCCCGGTCACGCTATCCAGCGGCAAGCCAAAGACTTCCGCCGCCGTTGCGCGGTGAATATCCTTCCCTTCGGCGAACGCCGTGAGCAGTCCTTTATCACGGGAAAGATGCGCCATAATACGCAGCTCAATCTGTGAATAGTCCGCAGACACGATGAGATAATCCTCAGGCGCAATAAATGCCTGACGAATGCGGCGGCCTTCTTCATTGCGCACCGGAATATTTTGCAGGTTCGGATCGGTGGACGATAAACGTCCCGTCGCCGTTACCGCCTGATGATAGGACGTATGGACGCGCCCGGTTTTCGGGTTAATCATCAGCGGCAGCTTATCGGTATAGGTGGATTTTAGCTTCGCCAGACCACGATACTCCAGAATCACTTTCGGCAGCGGATAGTCCAGCGCCAGCTCTTCCAGCACCTCTTCCGACGTTGACGGCGCGCCGCCAGGCGTTTTCTTCAACGGCTTAATACCCTGCTTTTCAAACAGGATAGTCTGCAACTGCTTCGTCGAGGACAGGTTGAACGCCTCGCCCGCAATGTCATGCGCTTTCTTTTCCAGTTCCGCCAGACGTAGTGTGATTTCTTCCGAATGTTTGTGCAGGACGGCAGGATCGATTTTTACGCCATTGCGCTCAACGCGTGACAGTACCGGCACCAACGGCATTTCGATGTTTTCGAAAACATTCAGCGGGCCTTTGTGCTGCTGGAGCTCAGGCCACATTTTGAGATGCAACTGTAACGTGACATCCGCATCTTCTGCCGCATAGCGCCCCGCTTCCTCCAGTGCGATCTGGTTAAAGGTGAGCTGGTTTTTACCTTTACCGGCAATGTCTTCAAAGGTGATAGTTTTGTGCTTCAGCCAACGATCGGACAAACTGTCCATATCATGGCGTCCGGCGACGCTGTTCAGAATGTAAGACTCAAGCATGGTATCGAAGGCGATACCGCGCAGCTCAATACCGTAATTTTGCAAGACGCCGCGATCGTACTTGAGGTTTTGCCCCACTTTGCGCACTTTTTCATCTTCCAGCAGCGGCTTCAGCAGTTCCAGAGCACGCTGGCGGGAAATTTGATCCGGAGCGTCCAGATAATCATGCGCGACAGGTACATACGCGGCAACGCCAGGTTCGATGGCAAACGAGAGGCCCACCAGGTTGGCGGCGATATTATCCAGGCTGTCGGTCTCCGTGTCGAAAGCAAAAACTGGCGCTTTTTTCAGCTTTTCAATCCAGCTTTCCAGCGTAACGTCGTCCAGAATCGTGACATAATTTTCATAAGAGAGCGCCGCTGCCGGTTCGCTGGGCGATTCATCAATAACGACCGTTTCCTGCGGTTTGGCCGCCGGTTTCGCGCCCTTTGCCTGTAGCCACTTGCCTGACTCAACGTCCGCCGTCCAGCGCTTAAACTCATATTTTTTAAACAGGCCCAGCAGTTCATCCGCAATCGGCTGCTGCACTTCAAGCTGTTCGCAGGTCAGCTCCAGCTCAACATCCGTTTTAATGGTGGCGAGTTTATAAGACAGGTACGCTACGTCTTTATTCTGCGCTAATTTACCGGCCATCGTTTTGGCGCCGCGGAAAGTGAGACCGGCAATTTTTTCCGGCTCGGCGTACAGCGTATCCAGGCCGCCCAATCCCTGAAGCAAGGCTTGCGCCGTCTTCTCACCCACGCCTGGCACGCCCGGAATATTATCCGAGGAGTCCCCCATCAGCGCCAGAAAGTCGATAATCAGCTCAGGCGGCACGCCGTACTTATTAACGACTTCATCCGGGCCGAGGATGGTGTTAGTCATGGTGTTGATCAGCGTAATATTCGGCGTCACCAACTGTGCCATATCTTTATCGCCGGTGCTGATTAATACCGGACGCCCCACCTTCTCCGCTTCTCGCGCCAGTGTACCGATAACGTCATCCGCTTCTACGCCAGAGACCGCCAGCAGAGGTAACCCCATGGCTTTAACCATGGCATGTAACGGCTCTATTTGCGCACGCAGATCATCCGGCATCGGAGGACGATGCGATTTGTAATGTTCAAAGAGCTCATCACGGAAGGTTTTTCCTTTGGCGTCAAACACCACCGCAGCATGCGTCGGCTGATACTGCATGATCAGGCTGCGCAACATGTTGAGGACACCATACATTGCGCCCGTAGGTTCTCCCGCGCTGTTGGTTAACGGCGGAAACGCATGATAGGCGCGATAGAGATAGGATGAGCCATCTACGAGAATAAGTGGGTTTTCTGGGATCTGAACCATAATGTCCGTGCCTGTTTAACAGATTATGGTTAAAGGATGCCACATACAGGAGGAAAACTTGAGTTTTTCGCCGCATTTGCGGAAAAGTTTTGTCGATCTTCAGGATCGCTCGCAAAACAACCTGTGGATAACTTTGTGTGTAAATTCTTACCATTACTTTAAAATCAGCGCGATAGCCTTCTCGTCTTAATAATTACCCATTATTTTCAATGAGTTGTTAACTTCACGTTTTTCTGATTATCTGATTCATGCCGTTATCATAATGTGGATAGTTGTTACGAGTGTTTCTATTTCACTCAGCGCCATCATTAGCATCGTTTTCTGATAGAATCAGCCTCTTGCGCCCTTTTCGCGCACCGTTTATGGCTAACTTTTGAATAATTTATTATGACGAGAATACTCGCGGCTATCACGCTCCCATTGAGTATCGTATTGACCATCCTGGTCACTATTGTTTGCTCAGTACCGATCATCGTTGCCGGTATGGTAAAGCTTCTTTTGCCTGTTCCCGGTATCTGGCGCAAGGTCTCCATTTTCTGCAATTTCATGATGTATTGCTGGTGTGCTGGTCTTGCAGCGCTGTTACGCCTTAATCCGCACTTGCAATGGGATGTAGAAGGGTTAGAAGGGCTGAGCAAGAAAAATTGGTATTTACTGATTTGTAATCATCGCAGCTGGGCCGATATCGTTGTGCTTTGCGTTCTGTTCCGCAAGCATATCCCAATGAATAAGTACTTTCTTAAACAGCAATTGGCCTGGGTGCCGTTCATCGGCCTGGCGTGCTGGGCATTAGATATGCCGTTTATGAAGCGCTACTCCCGTAGCTACCTGCTCCGACACCCCGATCGACGCGGCAAAGATGTTGAAACAACTCGTCGCTCTTGCGAAAAGTTTCGTCGGTATCCCACCACTATCGTTAACTTTGTTGAAGGCTCGCGATTTACGCATGAGAAACGTCAGCAAACGCATTCACCTTATCAACATCTGTTGCCGCCAAAAGCAGCCGGTATTGCAATGGCGATTAATGTTTTAGGCTCACAGTTCGATAAGCTGCTTAATATTACGTTGTGTTACCCAAACAACGATCGTCACCCCTTCTACGATATGCTAAGCGGTAGGCTGACGCGTATTGTTGTTCGGGTGCAACTGGAACCCATAAATGAAGAACTGCACGGCGATTACGTGAACGACAAAACATTCAAACGCCGTTTTCAACGTTGGCTTAATACGCTGTGGGATAAGAAAGATATACAGATAGAAGAGATTAAAACATCTTATAAAAACGCCGGTCAGTGACCGGCGTTCTTTTTATTTTTTATCAACCAAATATTTCACAGTATCAGCATACTGCTGAACAAAAACATCCATGCTGCTGGTATCCATGCCTTGTGGGTTAATCTGGTATTTGCCATTGACGAACATCGCCGGAACGCCCTGCAGTTGCAGGTCAGCCGCGGCTTTCTCCTGTTGCGCAACCAGTGATTTCACCACGAAGCTGTTCCATGCCGCATCGTAATCTTCGCCCTTGACGCCCGCATCAACGAACACTTTACGGATATCCGCGGCAGATTGTACTGTCTGGGTTTTCTGTACGGCTTCAAACAGCGGGACCGTGACTTTATCTTCTACACCCAACGCCATCGCCACCGCCCATGCCTGGGTGAGCTCCTTGCCCAACGGCCCCAGGAACTCAACGTGGTACTTGGTCATTTTGGTGCCTTCCGGCAGCTTTTTCTTCACATTGTCAGACACATGAAGCACTTCTTCAAACTGATAACAATGTGGGCAGTAGAAGGAGAAAAACTCCAGTACCTGGGGTTCGCCAGCGACCGGTTTATCCAGCGTGATATACTGTTTACCGTCGCTGATCTGTGCTGCCGAGGCGCTAAAAGCTAAAACCATACCAGCCAGCGCCAGCCAAATCTTTTTCATGATCAACTCTCTCCGATTAATACATTGGCGTTAATTGTAAAGGGGGTTCGTGCAAAATTTTAGTCTGCTCAATAAAAGTCGTTGTCTGTCGCTGCCAGTAATCTTCCCCTGTTAACCAGGGAAAGTTTTTTGGAAACGCAGGATCGCCCCAACGACGAATCAACCAGGCAAGATAATAAACTAAACGCATGGCGCGTAAAGGTTCAATGAGACCAATTTCAGCCGTATCGAACTCACTAACTTCTTCATAAGCTTCAATAATGGTTTCAAGCTGCATTCGCTGTTCGGCTTTGTTGCCGTTCAGCAGCATCCATAAATCCTGTATCGCCGGGCCGTTACGGGCATCATCTAAATCGACAAACAGCGGTCCATCACGCCATAGAATGTTGCCGGCATGACAATCGCCGTGCAATCGCAGCGTGGCGAAATCGGGGCGCCAGCATTCGGTAACTGCAGACAGTAGAGTATCAGTGGCTTTCAGGAAAGCCGCTTTTTGCCCGGAGGGAATCAGTGCAGCATCTTCGAATACCTGGCGAGGTTCAAAAAGATACTCTGCAAGCCCAATGTCAGGCCGGAAAGTGAAAGGACGCTTTCGCCCCGTCTGATGCAATCGACCAAGATAACGCCCTACCGCCTCCATCTGATCGATATTATCTGCTTCAAACTGACGACCGCCTACGCTGGGGAAAATGGCATAATGATAGCCCTGATGCGCTAACAGCGTCTGGCCATTAAACGCGAGCGGAGCAGCAACCGGAACCTCATCCTTCACCAGTTCAAGCGCGAATTGGTGTTCTTCCCGAATTTGATCAACAGACCAGCGTTCAGGACGATAAAACTTAACGACAAAACGTCGACGGTCTTCATCCTGAAACTGATAGACGCGGTTTTCATAACTGTTTAGTGGAGTCAGCCCGGAATCCACCCTGATCCCCTGTTCAAACAGCGCATCCATGATGGCTTCCGGGTGTAGCGTCTGGAAAGTAAAAGCGTTGTCGTTCATCCCATCATCCGGAAAATACTACGAATGATTCAGGATATCATTTCGTGGCGATTTCGGTGGCGCCGCTTACAAGGTTTTACTCTTTAATAACGCCGCGGGCGCGTAAAAGCGCCGTTTTAAAGTCCTCTTCATAGTCTTTTTGAATCCCTGGAATGGCGGCGTCTTTGGCGGAATCGCGCATTTTCAGATGGTAGATCAGGATATCATCAGTTAAATCTTCCAGTTTGCCGTCAAAACCTGACTCTTTCGCCAGTTTCTGCAAAAATTGCGTCAGATTAAGATCAGGCTCTTTCTGCCAGGCTGGCTGGAGGAGTTCAATGACTTCATTCAGGCGTTTACATTTCATAGCTGTGCTCCTTATTCTTGATACAGACACGGTAGCAGGGTCAATCCCACAATAAAAGAGGCGATATCGGTGAATCTGGATGAAGTAATAACCGGCGTGGTGCTGGCAGGCGGTAAAGCCAGGCGGATGGGAGGTGCGGATAAAGGTCTGCTTGAACTGGACGGGAAACCGCTCTGGCGGCACGTTGCCGATGCGCTCGCGCCACAGCTTGCTACGGTCGTCATTAGTGCTAATCGCCATCTGGATATCTACCAGGCCAGCGGCCTGAAAGTCATTCCGGATTCAATCGCTGACTTTCCCGGTCCGCTGGCGGGTATGCTTTCCGTTTTTCAGCAGGTAGCAGGCGACTGGTTTCTGTTTTGTCCCTGTGACAATCCCTGTATCCCCCACAACCTGGTCGATCGTTTAGCAGCGCAGCGTCATGGCGCACCCGTGGTTTGGGTTCATGATGGAGAGCGCGATCATCCAACGATCGCGTTGATTAATCGTGCCGTTGAGCCCCAGTTGACAGCTTATTTGCAAGCAGGCGAGCGGCGGGTAATGATTTTTATGCGCCAGGTAGGCGGACACGCCGTTGATTTCAGCGATTGTAAAGAGGCATTTGTGAACGTCAACACGCCGGAGGAACTCGCGCAATGGCAAAAGAGACCATGATACCGCTACTCGCCATTGCCGCGTGGAGCGGCACGGGAAAAACAACACTGCTGAAAAAACTGATCCCAGCACTTTGTGCGCACGGTATTCGGCCAGGGCTGATTAAGCATACCCATCATGATATGGATGTTGATAAACCGGGTAAAGATAGCTACGAATTACGTAAGGCCGGGGCGGCACAAACGCTGGTTGCCAGTCAGCAGCGCTGGGCGTTAATGACTGAAACGCCGGGGCAAGAAGAGTTGGATCTGGCATGGCTGGTGAGCCGGATGGATGCATCAAAGCTGGATATGGTGCTGGTAGAAGGGTTTAAACACGAGGCAGTTGCGAAGATCTTACTTTTTCGTCAGGGATGTGGGCACAGCGAGGAGGAATTGATTCTTGATGAGCATGTTATTGCGGTTGCCAGTGATATTCCACTTGCCGTAGCGGTACCCGTTTTGGATCTTAATGATGTATCGCAGATTTCTGCCTTCATTTTGCGGTGGTTAGAGAAAGCACGCACCTTGTAGGCCGGATAAGGCGGAGCCGCCATCCGCCGGTGCAGGTTGCCTGATGGCGCTGCGCTTATCAGGCCTACATTTTTACAGTTACCGCACACGCAAAAAAGCCCATCCGTCAGGATGGGCTTCTTCACTTGTCTGATGCCTGGCAGTTTATGGCGGGCGTCCTGCCCGCCACCCTCCGGGCCGTTGCTGCGCAACGTTCAAATCCGCTCCCGGCGGATTTGTCCTCCTCAGGAGAGTGCTCACCGGCAGACCACAGATAAAACAAAAGGCCCAGTCTTTCGACTGAGCCTTTTGCTTAATTTGATGCCTGGCAGTTCCCTACTCTCGCATGGGGAGACCCCACACTACCATCGGCGCTACGGCGTTTCACTTC